>DASREC010000416.1:0-21198 GCA_035652295.1 Polyangia bacterium | reverse complement strand
TGCCACTCGAGGAACACGTACGGGATCAGCGGCACCGCGGCGGCGACGATATAGGAGAGCCCGACGATCGCCCCGGCCTTGTACGGCGAGTCGCGCATCGGCGAGAGCCCCAGCTCCTCGGACATCATGATGTCGATCCAGCGCTCGGGATTGGCCGTGAGCGTGGCGACGACCTTCTCCAGCTCCTCGCCCTCGAAGCCTTTCTGGCGGTAGATCTCGCGCAATTCGTCGCGCTCGAGGTGCGGCACCTCGCGCACTTCTTTTTCTTCGCGCGCGCGTTCTCGACGGTAGAGGTCGCGCTCGGCGCGCGTGCCCATGAACGCGCCGAGGCCCATCGACAGCGCGCCGGCGAACATCTCGCAGATGCCGGCGAGCAGGACCGCGTGGCGATCGCGGAACGACGCCGAGACGCCGGCGACGAACGCCAGCACGGTGACCAGCCCGTCCGCCGAGCCGAACACGAAGTTGCGCAAGCTGGCGCTCGAGCCCGCGCGGTGCCAGCGCTCGAGCGAGTAGCGCTTGGGATGCGGATGCGGATGATCGTCGGGCTGAGACACGGACAGGAGCTTACGCCGGAAGCCCGTCTTTGAGCAGGTGCCTCGCGATGGTCACGATCTGGATCTCGTCGGTGCCGCCGCCGATCTGCAGCAGCTTGGCGTCGCGCATCAGCATCTCGACGTGGTACTCGCGCATGTAGCCGTTGCCGCCCATCACTTGGATCGCCTCGAGCGCGCACTCGGTGGCCGCGCGCGCGCAATACAGCTTGGTCGCCGACGCCTCCGCCTGGCCGATGTGCGCCTTCTTGTGCGTCTTCTCCAGTTGCTTGAAGAGCAGATTGCGCACGTTCTCGCGGTGCATGTACATGCGCGCCAGCTTGTCTTGAATCAATTGATATTCGGCAATAGGCTTGCCCCAGGTTTCGCGCTGTTTGGAATACGTCAAAGCGTCCTCCAAACAACGTTCAATGATCCCCAGACACATCGGGACCATTCCGGTGCGCTCGCCGTGAAACACGTCGCGCGCCTGCTCGCGCGAAGGATCTTTTTCCTGCTCGCCGAGCAGGTGCTCGCGCCCGACGCGCACGTCGGCGAGGAATACTTCTCCCGTCGGTGACGAGTGCATGCCCATCTTGTCCATCGGCTTCGACCACGACAGGCCGGGCGTGCCGCGCTCGACCACGAACGCGTGAATCGGCCGGAATCGCGCGTCGTCGTTCGCGCTGTCCAAGATCTTTGCATAAACGACATAGGTATCGGCAAACGGCGCATTGGTAATGAAGGTCTTTTGACCATTCAAGACATATCCGTCGCCGTCGCGCCGCGCGACCGTGCGCATGGAGCCGAACGCGTCCGAGCCCGCGCCCGGCTCGGTCATGCTCCACGCGCCGATCTTTTCGCCGAGCAGGATCGGCAGCGCCCAACGCTGCTTCTGCGCGACGGTGCCTTTGGCCATGATCGCGCCGCCGGCGAGCCCGAGCGACGCGCCGAACGCCAGCGTGAAGCCCGGACAGACGCGCGACAGCTCCATCGACACCACCGCCATCATCCCCGGATCGCCGCCGACGCCGCGATCGCTCGAGGACGATGGCGCGGAAGCGGAGGAGGGCGCGGTCATCTTTGCAAACGAGGAGCGCACCATTTCGTCCATGCCAAACGTTTTGATCAGCTTGCGCATGGTTTCGTAGGGCGTGATTTCGCCGCGCTCCATCTTGGGCACGAGCGGCGCCAGCTCGTTTTGCGCCCATTGACGGACCATCGTCCGCGCCATCTTCTGCTCGTCGGTAAAGTCGATCATACGGGCATGACTCCGTGTTTGCGGTGGGGGCGCTCGACTTTCTTGTTCCACGAAAGCTCGAGCGCGAGCGCCAGGACTTTGCGGGTATCGCGCGGATCGATGATGTCGTCGACGAGTCCCCAGCCGCCGACTTTATAGATGTCGATCTGGTTTTGAATCGCCTGCGTCAATTGCGCTTTGACCTCCGCCGGCGGCTCCTGGCCGCCGAACAGCTTGCGCCCGGCGATACCGACCATTCCCTCGGCGCCCATGACCGATATCTCGGCGCCGGGCCACGCGACGATCAAATCGGGCTCGTACGCGCGGCCGGCCATCACGAAATAGCCCGCGCCGTAACCTTTGCGGATCACCACGGTGAGCTTCGGCACCGTCGCTGACGCCATGCAGTGCAGCATCTTCGCGCCGTGGCGGATGATGCCTTCGTGTTCGACTTTGGAGCCGACCATGAAGCCGGGAACGTCCATCAGGAATATCAATGGGACATTGAATGCGTCGCAGATTTGAATGAAATGGGCTGCTTTATCCGCGCTGTCATTGGTGAGAATGCCGCCCATTTGCCGCGGATTATTGGCGACGATTCCGCACGGCCGCCCGCCGATGCGCGCCAATCCGGTGATGATCGCGCGCCCGAACTTCGGCTTCAAATCGAACAATCGCCCGTGATCGACGATTAATTTAATGACCGAGTACATGTCATAAGCCTGGCGCGTCGACTCGGGCAGCACGTCGAGGATCCGGTCATCGCGTCGATCCACCGGATCGGTACAGACGGTAATCGGCGGCTTCGAATCGCACGACGAGGGCATGAACGACAGATATTCTTTGATTGAGCCAATGCATTCGGAATCGTTTTCGACCTCCAGATCGCCCACGCCCGATTTCTCGGTGTGGACTTTGGAGCCGCCCAATTCCTGCTCGGAGATGTCTTGTCCCGTCACCGCTTTGACCAGCGGCGGGCCGCCGAGCGCCATCGAGCCGATGTCTTTCACCATCGGAACGAAATCGGCGAGGCCGGGGATATAAGCGGTGCCGGCGGCGCCGGGGCCGACCATCGCCGAGACGAGCGGAATCACGCCGGACATGATCACTTCTTCGCGGAACAGCGCGCCCGAGCCGGCGAACAGCGAGATCAAATCGCCCGAGCCGCCGGCTTTGGGATCGATGCGCGCGCCCGCCGAATCGATGAACCACACCATTGGAATGCGATTGCGCAGGGCGATTTCGCGCAGACGCGAGACCTTGGTCTCGCCGGTCATGCCGATCGAGCCGCCTTTGACGGTGAAGTCGTAGGCGGCGGCGCAGCACATCCGGCCGTCGACGTGGCCGTAGCCGCAGATGACCGCGTCGGCCGGCGGGCGATCGTCGGGATTGAAGTGCGCCATCTGCGTGCCGTGAATGCCGACCTCGAACCATTCGGCGTTGTCGAAGAAGCGATCCATCCGCTCGCGCGCGGTCAGCTTGCCGCGCTCGTGCTGTTTGCGGACTTTCTCTTCGCCGCCCATTTGCTTGATCTCGGCGCGGCGGCGCTCGAGCTCTTTGACGCGGTCTCGCATGTTCATCGCGTGATCCCCAAAATCTGCTTCGTCTCCTCGACGGTGGCGATCGGGCGGCCGGCGGCTTTGGCCATCAGCGCCGCTTGCGCCACCAGCTCGCCGTTCGACTTCACCATCTCGCCCGTCGGCAGATAGAAGTTGTCTTCCAGGCCGACGCGCACGTTGCCGCCCATGCCGAGCGCCATCGACGTCAAGGGCCACGTCGCTTGACTGATCGGCGTGGTCTTCCAAACCGATCCTTTCGGCAGATGCGTGGCGATGAAATTCAAATGATCCGGCGTCGACGGCGCGCCGCCCATTACGCCGAGCACGATATTGATATCAATCGGCCCCTTCAAAAGGCCCATGTCGAGCAGCGGCTCCAAAGACTCGACGTGGCCGGTGTCGAAGCACTCGCACTCCGGCCGCACGCCGGCTTCGTTCATTTGCTGGAGGTAATAGACGATCTCGTCAAACGGGTTTGCAAAGACGAACGAGAAAACGAACGCCTTTCGTTTCGACGAATACTTCGAATAATTCATCGAGCCCATATTGAGCGCGCCGATATGCGGCCGCGTCTTCAATACGTGATTGATACGTTGCTCTTTGGTCAAACCAACGGCCCCCGTCGAGAAATTGATGATGACCGGGGACCGCGCTTCAATCTCCCGTTTATAGGCTTCAAAGACCTTTTCGTCGTAAGACGGCTGGCCGTCGTCGGTGCGGCCGTGTACGTGCACCACGGTCGCGCCGGCCTCGTACGCGCGGCGGCACTCCTCGCCGATCTCGACGGCGGTGTACGGGATCGCCGCGCACTGCCGCTTGGTGGTGACCGCGCCGGTGACCGCGCAGGTGATGACGACCTTATCGCCGAGCGCCATGAGTTGCCTCCGAGGTGACGTTGAGCGCGACCTTCTTCAAGATCGCGGTGAGCCGCTCCTGATCGGCCAGCGGCAGCGACGCGAGCGCGTGGCGCAAGGTCTCCCACGGCGAGACCTTGGCGCGCTCGGCGACCTTGCGGCCCTGCGCGGTCAGGCGGATGATCCACACGCGGCGATCCTCCTCGGAGCGCGCGCGCTCGACCATGCCGGCCGCCTCCATGCGGTCGACGATGCCGGTGACGGTCGAGTTGTGCGCGCGGATCTCGCGCGACAGCGTGCCGAGCGACAGGTCGCCGATCTCGTGCAGCAGCTTGATGACGGACAGCTGCGTGGGGGTGACGCCGTAGCGCGCGGCCTCGTCCTTGGACAGGCGGCGGCTCTCGGTGACTAAGTAGATGATGGTCTCGACGATGCGGTCGAGGTCCTCTTTGAGGTCTTTGCGAATCGCCACGCGGGCCCCGCGAAATTAGTTCGCCACGCAAAATATCGGCATACCGAATTTCTGTCAACCGATCGACTACCCCGTCGCTGAGTGCTTACATTTGGATAAAAACCTGTATGTGGGATTAACATTTTCGTTGACGGTTCTTTGGTGCGCTGTTTATGCTCAACGACGGTTCGAGACTGCCGGTACGCACAAAGGGGGAACCCATGAAGCGCACGCTCCTCGTCGCCACCGCCTTCGCGTGTTTCGCCGGAACGGCTCACGCGAACCCGGTCCAGCTCGGGCCGCTCAACGGCGCCGCGGCGTTCTACGTCGACGTGCAGTTCATCTACTCGAAGGCGGCGTTCGAGGACTCGCTCGTCCTCAACGCGTCGACCAACGTGTCGGTGAAGGCGGGTTTGCCGGGCTCGTCCAGCCCGGGCGCGTCGTGCTTCGAGACCACCAACGGCACCACGCCGATCTCGAACTGCATCTTCGACGAAGGCGAGTGCTACAACCCGCCGGCGCTGGCGGGCGCGTCGACGATCTGCCCGGAGAACGCGACCACGAGCGATCACACGTGCGCGTGCAACGCGCAGACGCAGTTCGTTCACGTCGCCACGGTGACCGGCGACAACGCGGTGCTCGACTTCCATCTGCTCGTCGACACGCAGCCGGATCAGACGGTCGACATCGATCTGCCGTCGCAGACGGTCGGGGCCGACGGCTTCGATCACCTGAAGGCGACCAAGATGGGCGACGGGCTGTTCCTCTTGCAGTGGGAGGACGGCATCAACGGCGGCGATCAGGACTTCAATGACTTCGTCGCGGTGGTGCGCGCGACCCCGGCCGACTGCGACTCGCTCACCAACCCGGCCGTGAAGGCGTCGTGCTTGTCGGCGGGCTACTGGGGCACCGACATGCGCGCCATCCAGCACGTCAAGGCGGACGATCCGAAGGGCGCCGGCGCGTCGACGACCACGTCGGGCCTGTCGATCATCACCTCGTTCATCAACACCAGCTCGACCACGCCGCACACGCTCGCCGCCTGCCAGACGCTGACGGTCGCGATGGGCAACAACGCCGAGAACCGCAACGTGTTCAACTTCCCGACGACCACCTCGGGCGACGTCGCGTGCTTGACGGACGGCGGCGGGCAGCCGGCGACGATGATGTTCTCGCTCGGCGCGGCGGGCGGCAATTGGGACTTCACGTCGGCCGGCGGCTTCACCGATTGCAACGGCGCCAGCCCGCAGTTCGGCGGCGCGAACTTCAACTACAACCACAGCGAGTACTTCACCGTCAGCCCGCTGCAGGGCACCGGCACCATTCCGCCGCAGGCCGAGTACTACCCGGGGAACAGCCCGTCGAACAAAGTCATCTACGCGCTCGATTTCGATACGCACCAGACCGACGTCACCGACAAGATCTGGAACGGGGCGACGGCGCAGTACAGCGAGGCCGACATCCGCAGCCACATCTACGCCGTGGCCGTGAACGGGCTGCCGCTCGTCACGCACCTGTACAACGACGACACGAGCGCGATGCCGGCCAACTTCAACTGCCCGACGGGCGCCAACGGCGAGCTCGACGGCACCATCTACGCGCCGCAGGTCATTCAAGGCGTGCCGGGCTCGGTCGCGATCAACTCGCCCGTCGACGTGACCATCCAGACGGTGCCGCCGGGCCACGAGCGCACGACGGACGCGCCGGAGACGTCGTTCCTCATCTACACCTACTTCGACAACTTGCCGCAGCTCGTGCCGGGCTCGTCGAGCCTCTCGGGCATCATCTCGACGACCATCGACACGCCGTCGGGCCCGCAGCCGCTGCTGGTGAACGAGCGCTTCGGCGCCGGCGGCTCGGGCATCCGCAAAGTGCACACGCACATCGCGTTCCCGAACGGCCTGCCCGACGGGTTCAAGGCGAACCTCCTGGCGGTGCTCGTCGACGCGAGCACGCAGGCGAACCTGGTGTACTCGAACATCCCGCTCTCGCACGATCACTCGCCGCCGACCGTCTCGGCCGCGTCGACGGTGCGCAGCGCGAGCGGCGTCAAGGTCGACGCCACCGTCGGCGACGAGGCGTCGGGCGTGGGCCAGGTGAAGCTGCTCGAGGGCGTGAACGCGACGTCGGTCTCGAGCACGGTGATGGACTACGTCTCGGGCAACTTCTACGACCCGACCGCGTGGACGGCGAATTTGAGCGGCTTCAGCCAGACCGACGTGGTGAGCGTCGACCTGCAGGCCGACGACACGCACTTCAACCTGTCGACGGCGGTGCGGCTGCCGGTGGCGAACACGGGCGGTGATCGCCAGGTCGAGTGCCAGTCGCAGGCGGGCGCGAACGTGACGCTCGACGGCTCGGGCTCGACGGCCGCCACCAACACGACCGTGAGCTATTTGTGGTCGGGGCCGTTCGGCGCCGCGAGCGGCGTCACCGTGCTCGAGCCGCTCGCGTTCGGGCCCAACACGGTCACGCTGTCGCTCGCCGACGGGCGCGGCTTCACCGGCACCGAGACGTCGACCGTGACCGTCGGCGATAGCACGCCGCCGGCGCTGTCGGTGAGCGTGAACCCGACGTGCCTCTGGCCGCCGAATCACAAGGGCGTGTCGTTCCAGCTCGGCTCGCAGCTCTCGTTCACGGTGCACGACACGTGCGATCCGAATCCGTTCGTGCGCATCGTGGGCGTGACCGCGAGCGACGGCTCGGCGGTGAGCTTCGACGGCTCGCACGTGTGCATCGGCGCCACCAAGGACGTCACGTACACGGTCACCGTCGCCGCGACCGACGCGCACGGCAACACCAGCACCGCGACCGCGACCGTGACCATCCCGCACGACAACGCGCACTCGTCGGGCTGCGGCGATCCGAACACGATGCCCGGCTGCTGACCTTCTCGCCTCCGCCTCGGACTGATATACTCGCCGAGGGGCCCTCATGACACGCGTCTCTCTCGCGCTCGCGCTCGCGCTCCTCGCGCCGGCCTGCGACAGCTCGCCCGCGGGCGGCGGCGGCGACGGCGGAAACTGCCAACCGACGATGTGCGCGCCGCCGCCCGATCTCTCCTGCGGCGCCGCGTGCGCGCCCGCCGACATGACGATGGCGTGCGGCGCCGCGTGCGCCGACATGACGTGCGGCGCCGCGTGCGCCGACATGGCGTGCGCGAGCGGCTGCGGCTCCGCCGACCTGGCGTGCCCCGGCTCGTCGTGCGGCGGCTCGATGGTGAACCTGTGCAGCGACTCGGCCAACTGCGGCGCGTGCAACCACGACTGCGGCGGCGGCGCGTGCGTCGCGAGCGTGTGCCAGGGCGTCGCCGTCGACACCATGCAGGTCTCGCCGTGGGGCGTCGCCGTCGACGCGAACAACGTCTACTGGACCGACATCAACACCGGCTCGACCGACGGCACCGTGATGCAGCAGGCGAAGTCGGGCGGTGCCGCGACCGCGCTCGCGCAGATGCAGTGGGCGCCGCACGATCTGCTCGTGAACGCGACCGGCCTCTACTGGGAGAACTACAGCGCCGGCGAGATCTGGAAGATCGCGCCGCTCGGCGCGACGGCCGTGAACGTGACCACCGAGCCGGCGCAGATGGTGTCGTTCACCGTCGACGGCACCAACGCGTACTTCGTCGAGAAGGGCTCGAGCGTGGTGCGCAAGGCGCCGCTCGCCGGCGGCGCGGCGTCGTCGACGCCGCTCACCACGCCGACGGCGGGGCGCTCGCCGGGATCGCTCATCGCCGACGGCAGCTTCGTCTATTGGGTGAACACCGTCGACGGATCGATCTTCGCGACCACGCCCGACGGGACGACCACCACGACGCTGGTGCCGACGGCGGGCGCGGGCGCGCTGGCGCTGTACTCGGGCGACCTCTACTTCTCGACGTCGAGCGAGATCCGCAAGGTGAGCACGTCGGCCGGCGGCGCGCCCGCGGTCGTGGTGCACGGCATCGCCGCGGGCTTGACCGAGATGATCGTCGACGCGGGCGGCGTCTACTGGACCAACAACGCCGCCGGCACCGTCGAGCGCGCCGGCTTCTCCGACGGCGTGCCGCACACCATCGGCGCCAATCAAAAGCATCCCATCGGCATCGCCGCCGACGCCACGACGATCTACTGGGCCGCGTCGGGCACCGGCGCGAACGACGGTCAGATCATGCGAGCGGTGAAGTAGCGAATCAGAGGCAGCAGAGCGTCTGCTGATTGATGCCGCCCGCGTTGCCCGACACCGTGTTTCCCACGGAGCAGCTCGGGCCGACCTTGTTGGGCGCGTTCACGGTGAGCGACTGCAACGCCGACGAGAGCCCGCACACGTTCGAGCTCGCCGCCATGTTGAAGAACGCGCCCGAGCAAGCGGCCGAGTTGCTGAAGCCCTTCACCACCGCGCCCGAGCCGCACGTGCCGCCCGCCGGCGCGCCGCAGGAGCAGCTCGCGCCGCAGCTGCGCGTGTCGCTGAAGTCGCCGAACCACTGCCCGCCGAGCTCGGGCGCGTAGTTGCCCATGCACGACGCGTTGGCCGCGTCGAGCGTGCAGTGCTTGGCGGCCTTGGCGACACAGATGTTGCCGGCCGGGCAGCCGGCGCCGATCTGCGTCGTCGGGCAGAACTGCGTCGACGTGGTCCACGTCGCCGCCGGCACCGAGGGCGAGCCCGTCGGCAGGCAGCGCGTGGTCGGCGTCATCGCCGCGACGGTGTAGTTGGTCGTGTTGAGCGTCGCCGGCAGGCACGAGGCGTCGTCGGGCGAGAAGGTGGCGGTGGCGGTGCCCGGGCACGCGGCCGCCGTCCATTCGGTCACCGTCGTGCCGCACGTGATCGACGGCGTGCAGGCGCAGCCGCTGCAGGTCAGTGGAGCGTTGAGCCCCTGGTGCAGCGGGACGGCCGTGCCGCCGTAGTGCGTGGGACACGGGCCGCCCAGCGCGACCTCGGCGCCGATCTGCGCGCCGGGATCGGCTTGCACGCACTCGGCGATCGGAGTGCACGCGGTGTCCGCGCAATCGGTGGCGCCGTTGCAGTCGTTGTCGATCCCGTCGAAGCAGTTCTCGGCGCCCGAGGGCGTGCACGGCGGAATGAGATCCGTCGGCGGCGTGAGATCCTGCGGCGGCGTGAGATCCGGCGGCGTGGCGATGTCGGGGCAGTTCGGCGAGCAGCCGGAGAGATCGAGCGGCTTCATGGTGAAGTCCACGCCCGTCAGATCGACGCCGCTGAAGTCGATGTTCATCGAGAGGTCGAGCATCAGGCCGTTGGCCACGCACGCGCCGTTCGAGCCCGACGCGCTCTTGTCGTAGCGCAAGCCGCTCGGGCAGTCGCTGGCGGGAAACGCGCAGCCGCCGTTCACGCACACGCCCTGGAAGCCGCACGTGTGCGTATCGTTGCAGGTGAACGGATAGTCGCCGACGCAGCTCGACGACGCGAGCGCGAGCGCGGCCAGGGTCGCGAGGAGAGCGCCGCGCATCAACGCACCTCCGTGCGCTTGTGGCGCGCGCCGACGGCGAGCAGCACCGCGCCGGTCACCGCCGCCGCCGAGCCGACGACCAGCAGCGCGATGCCGGCGCTCTGGAACGTCTGCGCGCTCGAGTGGAAATTATTTTGATCCGGCAGCGTGAGCGCGTTGCGCGCGCTCGAGTCATCGGCGCCCGCTTTGCCGAGCAGGCCGGCGCCGATCACCGCGACCACCACGCCGCCGCCGGTGAGCGAGATGCCGGCGACGTTCTTGTACCAGGGCCGCGGCGGAGGCGGCGGCGCGGCGACGACGACGGTGGTCGGCGGCGGCGGAGCGGTGGTGGTGGTGGTCGTCGTGTCGGGCGGCGGTGGAGCCGTGGTGGTGGTCGTCGTCGTCGTGTTCGTGCCCTCGTCGTGCGGCGGCTGCGTGCCCGTCGGCGGCGCGTGCGCGCGCGAGTCGCGCACCGCTTCGTCCATCTCGGCGATCAGCCGCGTCACGTCTTCGCGCATGCGCGGCGGCGGATTGGGCGTCTCGCGCAAGAAGGCGCGGTACGACTTCGACGCTGCGGCATATTGCCCGAGCTGCCGCTGGCACTGCGCGATGTTGAAGAGGAACGCCGGATCCGGCAGCTCGAGGTACGCGGTCTTGAACTTGTCGAGCGCCTTCTCGTACTCGCCGAGGTTGTACTGGAGCAGCCCCTCTTTGTAGGCCACCTTGGCGCGCGCCGGATTTTCGGCGCGAGCCGTCCCAGCGACGGCCAACAAGCAAAGCGCGACGACCATCGAACAACCGCGGACACCCATATGGCCCCCTGAAATTAGGAAGGTTCCCCCTCCAGCTTCGCCGCCCGTCCGCCCGAAGTCAAACCGCAAAACCGCGCGGCAAAGCGCCGCGCGCATCATTCGCGCGCATCATTAATGTGGCGAGCATGCCGGGCTCCGCCTCCGGCCACTTCGCCGCGGCTCTGCGATGGCGGAGAGCCGCGCGCGCCGCTCACCAATACGTCGTCGTGATGGTGACCGGGCCGCGCACGCGCGCCTGGCAGGCGTAGCGCTCGCCGGGGCGGAGCGGCTCGCGGGCGGTGAGCGCGCGCTCGGCGGCGGTGGGCGCGTCGAGGTGCTCGGCGCCGTCGACGACGCGCACGCGGCAGGCGGCGCAGACGGCCACGCCGCGGCACGAGCGCGCCAGCGGCAACCGCGCGCGCAGCGCGGCGCCGAGCAGCGTCCCGCCGTCGAGGATGGCGAACGAACGCTCGCCGTCCGAGAGCCGAAAAGTCACGCGATGGGTCACCGTCCGCGAGTCTAGCAGGGAAAAACGCTTGACACGCCGTCGCTGCTAGCTAGACTCCTCGCCACTTGATGCGGGGTGGAGCAGCCTGGTAGCTCGTCGGGCTCATAACCCGAAGGTCGTCGGTTCAAATCCGGCCCCCGCTACTGAGTAGCAAAAAAAAGCCTGCGAGTTTTCGCAGGCTTTTTTATTTGGAGCGGGTGGCGCATGGTGCCGCATATCGCCGAGCTGCGTATTCGGCGCGACCGACTGTTCCGGGAGGCCGACGCGCGCTCGCGCCGAATCTTCGAGGTCGAGACCGCGGAGCGGATCTTGCCGCTGTTCGAGGCGCGACGCCCGGAAGATTCGCGGCCGCGCCGCGCGCTCGAGGTGGCGCGCGCCCATCTCGACGGGCGGGCGAGCGAAGACGAGCTGGCCGCGGCGAGCGCCGCCGCCCATGACGCGGCCGCGCCGCTGCGAGACCGCGATCCCGTGGCGTACCGGGTCGCGAGCGCGGCCGGCTGCGCGAGCCGGCTGTATCATTCGCCGTTCGGATCGGACTACCAGCCGTCGGCCGCCAACGAGAGCTGCAACGCCGCCTATCTGATCGGCGCGGGTGAAACGCTGGACGCCGACGCGGCCGAGGACGCGCTCACCGTCGAGCTGCGCCTCCAGCTCGCGCGGCTCGAAGCGATCGTCGCGAATACCGGTTGACGACGATCGCGCGCGCGAATCAGGACGCGCGCGGGCGACCGGGGCGCAGCAGGCAGGGGACGCTCGAGGCGATGGTGCTGGCGCCGTGGTACTGCGTCGCCGCGTAGAGGAGCTGCAGGCGGGCCTGCTCCAGCTCGGCGGCCGACGCCAGCTCGCGGCGCGCGAGGCGGCCGAACGCGAGCGCGGCGGCGAGCAGGTGCTCGTGCTGCTCGGCGAGGTGCTGGTCGGCGTCGCACGCGCCGGGAAACCGCGCGAACGGCGCGGTCTCGTCGTCGACGTCGAGGTCGTCGGGTTCGAAGCTCATCGCCGCCCTCCGAGACGTTGCGGGTCTCGAACGTGGATGTCCGGCGGAACGCGCGGCCTTCAACGAAAGTTCATCCCCGTCGAGGCGGCGCGTCGAGCCCGGCGAGCACGCGCTCGATGAGCTGCGCCAGCGCGCGGCGTTCGCGCGGGGAGAGCGGCGCCAGGAGCTCGTCCTCGGTCGCGAGCAGCGCGCGCACCAGCCGCTCGCGCCGCGCCGCCGGCCAGCGCGCGGCCTCGACCCGCACGCCGCGCTTGTCGTCGGGATCCGGCAGCCGCCGCGCCAGCCCGGCCGCCTCCATGCGATCGACCGCCGCGCTGAGCGTGCCGCTCGACAGCGCCGTCTGTGCGCCCAGCTCGGTCATGGTGAGCGCGCCGCCGTGCGCCCACAAGAGCGCCAAGAGGTGCGCCTGCTCGGCCGAGACGCCGAACGGCTCCACCACGCGCCCGTAGCGGCGGTTCTGCTCGCGGAACAGCCGCGTCACCGCGTGCGCGACCGAGGCCTCGAAGCGTTTGTCTTGTATACGAGACATGTGCTAGATCTCTCGTATACAAGATATCACGGAGCGAGCCATGGAGCACGCACGCATCGTGGAGCTGGTCGCGCGGACCGTCGAGGCCGCGCGCCGCGGCGAGGCGCCGCTCGGCGATCGGCAGGGATCGATCCCGGTGGCGCACTACACCTCGCCCGAGCGGCTCGCGCGGGAGCGGGCGGCGCTGTTCGCGCGGCTGCCGATCCCGCTGGCGGCGGCGCGCGAGCTCGACGAGCCGGGGCGCGTGCTCGTCCGCGCGCTCGACGGCGTGCCGCTCCTCCTCACGCGCGGCGCCGACGGCGTGGTGCGCGCGATGCGCAACGCCTGCCGCCACCGCGCCACGCGCCTGGCCGACGCCGACTGCCGCGCGAAGGCGCTGGTCTGCCCGTACCACGGCTGGACCTACTCGCTCGCGGGCGAGCTCCTGCACGTGCCGCGCGCCGAGGCGTTCCCCGACTGCGATCGCGCCGCGCTCGGCCTCGCGCAGGTGCGCGCCGAGGAGCGGCACGGCCTCATCTGGGTGGCGCTCGACGGCGCGGCGCCCGACGCGCGCGCGCACCTCGGCGAGCTCGACGGCGAGCTGGGCGCGCTCGGTCTCGGCGATCACGTGGTCGCGCGCCGCGCCACGAGCGAGCAGCGCGGCAACTGGAAGCTGCTGATCGAGGCGTTCCTCGAGGGCTATCACATCCGCACGCTGCATCGCGACACCATCTATCCGTTCTTCGTCGACGCGTGCGGCATCGCCGAGCGCGCGGGCGTGCACATGCGCCACGCCAGCGCGCGGCGCACGGCGCTCGATCCGGCCGGCGCCGGCCGGCCGGCGCGCGAGCTGGCCACCTACGCGTACGTGATCTTCCCGTGCACCGTCTTGATCGTGCACCCCGACTGGATCAGCCACGTGGTGGTGCAGCCGCTCGCGCCCGATCGCTTTTCGTGGACGCACGCGCAGCTCGTCCCGGCGGCGGCGAGCAGCGAGGCGGAGCGCGCGCACTTCGAGCGATCGTTCGCGCTCATCGAGGAGCAGGTGTTTCAGCGCGAGGACCTGCGCGCGATCGCGGCGATGGACGCCGGCCATGCGGCGTGCGCCGACGGGCGCGTGCGCTTCGGGCTGCTGGAGTCGGCGGCGCTGTGGCTGCACGACGCGATCGAGCGCGCGCTCGCGCCCGGCTGAAGTTGGCGCGATTCGCCTCTCGATTGGCGCGAAGCTGAGGAGCGCTCGTTCTAGGCCACGAGCGCGGCGAGAATTTCGAGCAGGCCCTGCTCGAGCGCGCTCATGCCCTCGCGCACCTCGGGCGAAAAGCCGGAGGCGGCGCGCACGCGCTCGGCCTCGGCCAGCTCGCCGCGGATGAACTGCGCGCACCCGCTCGCCACGCCGTGGCTCGCCAGCAGCCGCTCGATCTCGTCGCGATCGGCCGGCACCAGCGCGCCGCGCCCGACCACGCTCTCGAGGAACGCGCGATCCTCGGCCGACGCGCGCTCGAACAGGAGCGACAGCACGAGCGACACGCGTCCCTCGAGCAGGTCGCGAAAGTTGTCCTTGCCGGTGACCGCCGGATCGCCGACGAAGTCGCCGAGATCGTCGAGCCCCTGCAGCGCCACTCCCATGCGCCGCCCCCACGCCATCGCCGGGCCGAGATCGGCGTCGAGGTTGGCGAAGCGCAAGCCGCCGGCGAGCGGCGCCGCGAACGCGTGGTACGCCGCCTTGTCCTCGATCACCGCGCGCACCGTCTCGCCGCCGCTCGTCCCCGGCCCGCGCCACCCGACGATGTCCTCGAACTGCCCGATGCCGGTGTGCAGGCACGCCTCGAGCACCACCTCGCACGCCGCGCGCCCGCGGCCGCCGCACAACAGGTGGCGCATGGCCAGCACGTGCAGCGTCGAGCCGACGACGATCGCCAGCGAGCGCGCGCGCCCGGCGCCGAGCGTCGGCGCGCTTTGCAGGAGCGCCAGGTGCAGCGTCGGTCGGCCGCGCCGCATGCGCGCCTCGTCGATCACGTCGTCGTGCACCAGCATGAACAGGTGCAGGAGCTCCATGCCGGCGGCGAACCGCTCCAGCGCCTCGCCCTCGGGCGGCCCGCCGCCGGCGAGGCTGCCGAGCAGCACGAGCTGCGATCGCAGGAAGTGCTGCGGCGCCTGGTGCAGCGCGAGCGTCGCCGACACCGCGTCGCTCCACAGCGGCGAATCGCCGTAGGGCCGCGCGCCCTCGATGGCGGCGCTGACGAACTCGGAGATCCGCGAGACCGGGCCGTCGAACTCTCGTCGCGCCAGCTTGAGCATTGCTACTGTTTTAGCAGACGCGCTAGCCGCCGTGCAGCCGCGCCTGCACCTGCCTGGCGTGGATCAGGTGGCCTTGCAGCGTCGGTCTTTGCACGCGTTAGTTTTCGGGCGCGCCGGCGGCGATCCACGGCGCGAGGATGGCGTCGACGTAGGCGCGGTCGATCGGGCTCGGGAGGATCGGCGCGCCGGTCTGCGCGTCGATGGGCATGGGCTTGCCTTCGCGCGGGCCGAGCGCTCCGGTCAGCTTGTCGACGAGGAAGCTGGCGCTCGCGTCGCCGGGCTTGACGCGCAGCGCGCCCTTGCGGGCTTGCGCCGGCTGGCCGACGAGCTGGCGGTACGCCGACGCGCGCCGCAGATCGAGATCGACCGAGTCGGTGGGCGCCTCGCCGTGACAGCCGCGATTCGCGGCGCACATGCGCGCGAGCACCGGCGCGACGTCGCGAGAGAACGACGGCGCGGAGGCGGCCGGCGCCGGCGGCTGTCGCGCGCGGCAGCCGGCGCCGATCGCGAGCGCGAGCACGAGCACGCGCGAGATCCCGAGCAGCCACTTCGCGCGTCGCGTCGTCGTCACGCTCGCGATTCTAGTCGACCGGCCGCGGGCGGGCGTCCTAAAGTATCGCGCATGCCCGCGCGAACGGCCGAGGCCGCCGTCGAGATCGACGCGCCGATCGAGATCATCTGGCGCGCGATGATCGATCTGGCGGCGTACCCCGAGTGGAACCCGTTCATCGTGCGCGCCGACGCGCCGCCGGGCGAGCCGCGTCCCGGTACGCGCATGCGGCTCGACGTGCGCTGGGGCTCGGGCGGCGGCGCGCGCGCGGTCGAGGAGGTGACGCGCCTCGAGCCGCCGCCGAACGCGCCGCCGTCGAGCGGGCGGCGCGCGGCGACGTTCGCCTACCGCTTCACCGGCTGGCTCGACACGCTCGGCCTGGTGCGCGGCACGCGCGTGCAGATGCTGGAGCAGACCGCCGGCGAGCGCGCGCGCTACCACACGCGCGAGGAGTTCCGCGGATTGCTCTGCGGCTTTTTGCCGCTGGCGAAAGTCCAGGACGGTTTCACCCGCCAGGCCGAAGCGCTGCGACGCCGCGCCGAAGAGCTGGCGCGCAAGCGAGAGGAGCCGACATGATCAGGGGCATTCACGGGCTGTTCTATTCGTCCGATCCGGACGCCACGCGCGCCTTCTTCAAGGAGAAGGTGCAGCTCCCCGGCAGCGACATCGGCCAGGGTTGGTGGATCTTCGACTTCGACGAGGGCGACCTGGGCGTGCACCCCGTCGAGGATCCGGCCGACGCGGGCGGGCACGACGTGTCGTTCTACTGCGACGACATCCACGGCACCGTCGCGCAGCTCGAGTCGCGCGGCGTGGAGTTCACCAAGGACGTGGCCGATCACGGCTACGGGCTGGTGACGTACTTCGTGGCGCCCGGCGGGATCACCGTGCAGCTCTACGAGCCGCGCTACGTGAAGCGCTCGGCCAAACCCGCGCCAAAAGCCAAACCGAAGACGAAGGCCAAAGCCAAGGCGAAGGCCAAGGCAAAACCGAAGGCCAAAGCCGCCAAGAAAAAGCGCCGCTAGCACGCGCGCTACGAATCACCGTCCTGTATCCGCCAAGAATGAAATTTAGTGGATACTACGCGTGGCTTGACATGCAACCATTTGGTTGCGTATTAATGGCGGCGTGGACGTGGTGTTCAAGGCGCTCGCCGATGAGACGCGGCGCAAGCTGCTCGATCGGCTGCGCGCCTCGGGCGGCCTGACGCTGGCCGAGCTGTGCGCCCGCGTGGCCATGTCGCGCCAGGCGGTGTCGAAGCACCTCGCGCTGCTCGAGCGCGCCAACCTGGTGGCGACGGTGCGGCGCGGCCGCGAGAAGCTGCACTACCTCAATCCCGCGCCCATCCATCAGATCTACGAGCGCTGGATCGGCAAGTACGAGCGCGGCCGCGTCCACGCGCTCGCCGCGCTCAAACGACGGCTGGAGGAGAACGATGAGTAGGCCGAGCTTCGTGTACGTGAGCTACATCGCGGCCACGCCCGAGAAGGTGTGGAACGCGCTGTTCGACGCCGAGCTGACGCGCCAGTACTGGGGCGTGCACAAAAACGTCTCCGAGTGGAAGGTCGGCGCGACGTGGGCGCACCAGGACGCCGAGACCGGCGAGGCGCACGTGGTCGGCGAGGTGCTGGAGATCGATCCGCCCAAGCGGCTGGTGCTGTCGTGGCGCTCCTCGTCGGCGCCGGCGGGCGATCCGCCGACGCGCGTGACGTTCGAGGTGCAGCCGTTCATGGACGCGGTCAAGCTCACCGTGATCCACGACGACCTCGAGGAGGGGACGCCGATGTGGAAGGGCGTCACCAGCGGCTGGCCGGCGATCCTGTCGAGCCTGAAGTCGCTGCTCGAGACCGGGCGCCCGCTGCCGATGACCACGCGCCGCTGGGGCGGACCGCCGCCCGCGTGATCATTTTTTCAGCTCGGCGATCATCCGGTCGCGCTCGTCGTCGGTGATGGTGCGGAACAAGAGCGGCGGCATCACCAGCCGCGAGTCGTCGGCGGCGAGCAGGCGCTCGATGGCCAGATCTTTTTCCATGCGGCTCATCTGCGCGAGCCGATCGACGAGGAAGCGATCGCGCGTGATGGACGGGTCGAGGTTGGCGTTGTGGCACTGCTGGCACATCTGCACCAGCAGGCCGCGCCCGTCGAGGCCGAGCTTGGGCGCGAAGCCCATGTCGCGCAGCCCCTCGTCGAGGAACACGTCGCGCACGTCGGGCAGGTCGCTCGCCGCGCCGGCGCTCCACCGGCGATACGCGTCGGTCATCTGCTGCAGCTTGGACGGATCGGTGACCTTGACGTCGTGATACGGCGCGGCGATGAACTGGCCGGCGACCGACTTCTCGTACGTCGCCTGCCACGTGGCGCTGCGCCCGACGGGCATGTTGATCATCGGCTGCATCGGCGCCGACACCTTGAGCTCGGCCTCGATCACCGCCGAGTTGAACGCGTTCGGCTGCTCGCCGAAGCCGGCCGCCTGGATCATCCGCGCCATCAGCGCCGGATCCGACTTGTCGATCATCGCCGCCGGGATCGGCCCGTAGTCCTCGCCCGCCGGGTGCGCCGCGTGAAAATCGCCGAGCAGCGCGCGCCCGCCCTCCGTCTGCGACGAGAACCAGTGCGTGAACGGCGCCACGTTCTCCTGCATGCGCAGGAGCTGCGGCTGCGAGTCGACCGGCGCGTGGCACTGCCGGCAGTCGGCGATGGTGTTGTTGAGCGCCGTCGACGATTCGTACGCGCGCACGTTCGACCAGCCCTTGACGAGGTTCGGCGTCAGCAGGTCGGCGTTCTTGCAGCCGCCCGCCGCGTGCGCGCAGTCCTTGTCGAACATCACGAGATAGAAGTTCACGTCGCCCGACGTCGGATCCTGCGACGCGACCTCGACGAACTGCTCGCCGGGATCGTAGGCGAGGAAGACGAAGCCGGGCGACGGCGCGGTGCCGTCGGGCGGCGGCGGCGTGAACACGAACGCGGTCGGCGTGATCGACGAGACCTTGCGCGCGGTGAGCGCCGACGAGTGGCCGAGCAGCGCGAACGCCGGGTTGCCGCCGCGCCCGTTCTCGCCGCCGGCGTCCTTGAAGTCGAGGCCGAGCTGCTTCTGTAGATCGGCGAGGCCGGTCGGCTGCGGCATTTTGCCGCCGGGCTTCAGGTCCTGGCAGAACGTCCTGGTGATCAGATCGGCGTCGTCGGGGAAGTGGGGGTGCATGCCGTCGTTGGCGCACAGCTCGGCGTGCGCGTCGGTCGGATTGTTGAGCGTGATGAACGCGTCGGCGGGAATCAGCGGCGGCTTCACCGTCGACGGCGCGTTCGACGAAGAGGGGTGCAGCGGCGCCACCATCTCGAGGCAGCCCGCTTGCGAGCAACCAAACAGAAACACGAGCGCGCGTCCCATCCGTCTCATCACGGACGCGCTTTGTGCAACCACCGTTCCACGGCGGAAGACCACGCGCCGCGCGGAAATTCACCCACGGTTCGTGCCGCGCGCGCGCACCCTGGCGAGGCCTCGCCCCACCTGCGCCCGTCGGACCGCGGGTCTGTTGACGTCGCCGGTCAGCAGCCGGTGGTGGCGAGGCAGCCGCTCACCGGCGCCGACGCCTCGAGCTGCAGGCAGCACTCGCCGGGCTGACAGTCGGCCTTGCTGTGGCAGATGCGGAAGTTCGAGCCGCAGTCGGGCTCGCACTGAATGACGTTCACCGTGTTGTCGTAGCAGCACGCGAGGCCGTGGCAATCTTCGGGGCCGTCGCACGCGAGCGTGACGAAGCTGTTGGCGGGGCAGGGCGACTGCTGGCAGGTGCCGCCGCCGACGTTCTCGCAGCACACGCCGCCGTTCTTGGTCGAGCACGTCGACTGCGCGCACGGCACCTCGTCGACGCCGCCGGCGTCGGGTGCGCTCGCGAGATCGATCGGCGCGCGCAGATCGGCGCCGCCGTCCTGCGCGCCGGGCGCGAGATCGCTCGAGTCGATCGACAGCGGCTGCGTGCGGCACGCGGGCGCGAAGGCGAGCAGCGCCACGAGCGCGAGCGAGCGGTGCATCGCGCGATGGTAGCACGCCGCTCCCGGCTCAAGGCGCGCGCGGCGCGTCCGATGATCGGGCGAGAGGTCCCATGCTCAAACGGATGCTGATCATCGACGGCGATACGCCGACGCGGCTGGTGCTCGCCAACCTGTTTCACGCCGAGTACCACGTCACGCTCGCGCCCGACGCGCGGCTCGGGCGCCGGCTGCTCGAGCGCTCGCCGTTCGACGTCGTGCTGTGCGACCTCGCCGAGCGCGAGGCGCTGGACGCGTCGCCGCCCGAGCTCGCGGCGCGCGTCATCCTGCTCACCGACGATCCGTGGTGCGAGGTGGCGCAGCAGCTCTACGCCGAGCAGTGGCATCCGATCGTCGCCAAGCCGTGCCGCGCCAGCGTGCTGCGCAACCTGGTGAGCCGCATCGTCGCGCTGCCGGCCGCGGCCGGCGCCGTCCCGGGGACGCTCGTCTGATGTGTTAAAGTCGACAGCGTGCGTGCGTGCGCGCTCGTGGCGCTGGGGCTGGCCGCCTGCTCGTCGTCGACGACCAGCGTGCTGGTGCAAGCCTCGCTCGACGTGCCCGATCAAGTCGCCGCGCCGCTCACGGTCAGCCTGTTCGATCCGCGCGGCGCGCTGATCGATCACACGGCGACGCGCGCGGTGACGCTGCCGGTGCGCGTGGTGCTGACCGGCGTGCCGTCGCGCGCCGAGGACGTGCGCGTGGTGCTGACGCGCTCGACCACGCCGCCGTGGCTCGGCGGCGCGCGCGTCACCGTGATCCCCGACGGAGAGGCGCAGGTCGCGGTCGTGCTCTCGCAGCACACCGCCGACGCCGACGCGGACGGCATCCCCGACTCCGTCGACAATTGTCCGAACGTCGCCAATCCCGATCAAGCGAGCGCCTCGGGCGGCGCCGGCGACGCGTGCGCGAGCGACGCCGGCCTCGGCGATCTCCCCGGCGACGGCCCCGACGGCGGCCCGCTCGGCGGCCCCTACACGTTCGTGCCCACGGTCCCGCAACACCAGTCGCTCTACTACGGCGGCCACGACCCGCCGCCCGCCACCGTCACCTTCACCTACGTCGCCGACGCGATCGCCTGCTCGCACGACGGCGGCGCGCACTACGCCGCGTGCGACGGCGCGCACGCGATCGTCTTCACGCCCGCCGACTACAACCAGAACCACACGCTGGCGGTGAAGCTCTCCAAGGCCGGCCTCGCCGACTTCGTCTGGACGTTCCAGCCGAGCGCGCTCGAGCCCGGCCTGCACTTCTACGACTGCGACCAGGTGGTCACCGCCGACGAGAGCGCCGACGCGTTCGCCGCGCGCCTCGCCCCGAACCGCGTGGTGTGCGTGAGCGGCGGCGTCACCGTGCGCGACGCCACCATGCACAACGACGACGCCGGCCAGCACATCAACACCACCGGCATCTTCCTCACCGACACCAATTCGACGGGCGTCAAAGTGATCGGCACCGAGGCGAACCGCC
>DASREC010000415.1:0-3015 GCA_035652295.1 Polyangia bacterium | reverse complement strand
TGACGCGAGCATCAGCGCGCCGTCACCGCACGACGAAGTTGATGAGGCGCCCGGGCACGAACACCACCTTGACGATCTGTTTCCCGTCGAGCGCCGCGCGCACCGTCTGAAGCTCGCGGGCCGCGGCGTCGATCTTCGCCTGCTCGGCGCCCGGCTCCGCCTCGACCTGCCCGCGCAGCTTGCCGTTCACCTGCACCGGAAACGCCACCGTCTTGCGCTGCGCGATCGCCGGATCGAACGCCGGCCACGCGTGCGTCACCACCAGCTCGTCGTGTCCGAGCCGGTGCCACAGCTCCTCCGCGAGGTGCGGCGCGATCGGCGTCAGCATCAGCACGATCGCCTCGGCCGCCTCGGCGCGATCGGCCGCCGGCTCGGCGTAGACCGCGTTCACCAGCTCCATGATCGCCGCGATCGCGGTGTTGAAGTGGAAGCGCTCGCCGCCGACGTCGTCGGTGACCTTCTTGATGGTGGCGTGCGTCTTCTGCCGCAATTCGGCGCTCGGGGCGGGCGCGCCCGACGGCGGCCGCTCGATGACGAGGCGCCACACGCGATTCAAAAACCGCCACGCGCCCTCGACGCCGGCCTCGCTCCATTCGAGCATCGAGTCCGGCGGCGCGGCGAACAGCGAGAACACGCGCACCGTGTCGGCGCCGTACTTCTCGATCAGCGGCAGCGGCTCGACGACGTTATTGAGCGACTTCGACATCTTCTCGATGCGCCCGACGGTGACCGGCTGCCCGCAGTTTTTGTGCGTGCGCTCTTTGGTGACGTCGTCGGGGAAAAGATAGCCGTGCTCGGGGCACGAGTACGTCTCCTTGACGACCATGCCTTGCGTCAGCAAGCGCGTGAACGGCTCGTCGAGATCCTTCGCCACCCAGCCCCAGTCGCGCAGCATCTTGGTGAAGAAGCGGGCGTAGATGAGGTGCTTGGTCGCGTGCTCCGCGCCGCCGATGTACTGATCGACCGGCATCCAGTAGTCGACGTCCTCGCGCGCCAGCCATTTGCCGTCGTCGCGCGGCGACGCGAAGCGCAGCGGATACCACGACGACTCCATGAAGCCGTCCATGGTGTCGGTCTCGCGCTCGGCCGGGCCGCCGCACGTCGGGCACTTCGTCTGCTTCCACGTCGGGTGCGTAGCGAGCGGCGACTGCCCGCCCTCGGCCAGCGTCACGTCCGCCGGCAGCTCGACGGGCAGCTCCGCCTCCGGCACCGGCTGATAGCCGTGCGTGGCGCACTTCACCATCGGGATCGGCGCGCCCCAGAACCTTTGCCGCGAGACCAGCCAGTCGCGGATGCGATACGAGACCGTCTTCTCCCCCGCCTTCGCGGTGATCAGCGCTTTGGCGGTTTCGTTATCGTTTCCATTGAATTCGCCCGAATCAACCATTACCCCGGGCCCGGTATACGCCTCCTTCAGCGACGAGGAATCGAGCTTCTCGCCTTCGGGCTGAATGACGATTCGAATCGGTAATCCATATTTATTCGCGAATTCGAAGTCGCGCTGATCGTGCGCCGGCACCGCCATCACCGCGCCCGTGCCGTAGTCCATGAGCACGAAGTTGGCGATCCAGATCGGGATCTCGCCGCCGGTGATCGGGTGCGTGCAGCGCAGCCCGGTGTCGACGCCGCGCTTCTCGTAGTCCTCCGAGCCGCGCTTGATCTTGTCCTCTTTGGCCACTTCGGCGGCGAACGCGCGCGCCTCGGCCGACGCCTGCTTCACCAGCGGGTGCTCCGCCGCGATCGATATGAACGTCACGCCACAGAGCGTGTCGGGCCGGGTGGTGAATACTTCGATCGCGCCGCCGGCAAACGGAAAGCGCAGCCGCGCGCCCTCGGAGCGGCCGATCCAGTTCTCTTGCATACGAAGCACTTTGTCGGGCCACTTGCCCTCGAGCTGCTTCACGTCGGCGAGCAGCTCGTCGGCGTACTCGGTGACCTTGAGGAACCACTGCTCGAGCTCGCGCTGCTGCACCACCGAGCGGCAGCGCCAGCACAGCCCGTCCTCCACCTGCTCGTTGGCCAGCACCGTCTGGCAGCTCGGGCACCAGTTGACCACCGCGCCCTTGCGATAGGCCAGCCCGCGCTTCCACATCTCGATGAAGATGCGCTGCTCGTGAACGAAGTAGTCCGGCTCGCAGGTGGTGATCTCGCGCGACCAGTCGTACGACAGCCCGAGCCGAAGGAACTGCTCGCGCATGTGCTTGATGTTCTGCAGCGTCCACTCGCGCGGATGCACCTTGGCCTTGATCGCCGCGTTCTCCGCCGGCAGGCCGAACGCATCCCAGCCCATCGGGTAGAGCACCGAGTAGCCCATCATGCGGCGGGTGCGCGCCACCACGTCGCCGATCGAGTAGTTGCGCACGTGGCCCATGTGCAGGCGCCCCGACGGATAGGGGAACATCTCGAGGACGAAGTATTTCTTCTTCGCCGGATCGCGGACCGCGCGGAACACGCCCGCCTCGGCCCACTTCTTCTGCCAGCGCGGCTCGAGCTCCGCCGGCGTGTATTTGTCCTCTGTCTCGTCGGCCATGGCGGCTTTTTGGTAGCACGCGCCGTCGATGCGGTAAAGTTGACCGGTGGAGCGCATCTGCATCTTCGCGCTCGCGCTGGCGGCGTGCTCGGGCGAGGAGTCGTGGCTGCGACTGAGCGTGTCGCTCGCCGACGGCATGCCGCAGCCGGCATCGCTCGCGGTCTGGCTGTCGACCAGGCAGGTGGTGCCGCTCGACGGAAAGGCGCTGCCCGGCTCGCTGATCGTGCGCCACCTCGGCTCGGGCGCGATCTCGGTCGAGGTCGACGGGCTCGACGGCAGCACCATCACCTCGCAGGGCACGATCGAGCTCACGCTGCATTCGGGCGAGAACGATTCGACGGTCACGCTCGGCGCGCCGATGGGCGGAAGCGACGGCGGCGCCGACGGAAGCCTCGACTTCGGCGGGAGCGACGGCCCGGCGCCCGATCTGGCGCAAGATCCGCGCTGCCCTTCGGATGCCCTCTTCTGCGACGATTTCGAGAGCG
>DASREC010000414.1:0-10488 GCA_035652295.1 Polyangia bacterium | reverse complement strand
GTCGAGGAGCGCCCCTCCGCGTGACTGTTATGCAGTTGCACAAAAACATTGTGCGACTGCATAAAAAACGTTGTGCGACTGCATAAAAACCGGCGGTGACGGAGGCGCGCGCGCCGGCTACCATCGGGCGCGTGCCGGTGCTGGTGCACCTCATACCCGAGAAGCTGGCGTCGCGCGCGCTGCGCGGCGGGCTGCGCGCGGCGCGATTTGCCGACGGTGAGCCGCGCCGCGGCCTCTACTGCATGCCGGTCCTCGGCGACTACCAGGTCTCGCACCAATGGCTGCGCGAGCTCAAGCGGCGCGGGCAGCGCGCGTTCGTCGGCGTCGACTTTCGCGTCCCCGACGGCGAGCCGGTGTGGGTCGGCCACTACGGGCGGGCGCACGTGCGGACCACGGTGGGCGAGGCGATCGGCGTCATCCTGCGGCAGCCGGACGCGCGCGGCTATCAGCTGGTGCTGCCGCGCTCCGTCGAGCCGCGCGAGATCCTGCGCGTGCGCGCGGTGTCGCGCGTGGTCGGCTGGCGCTACTTTCCCGGCGCGCACGGGCGGCCGCCGTGCCGCTGCGACTACTGCCAGCGCGGCACCATCAACGCCGCGCGCGACCGCGAGCCGGCGCCGCCGCGGCCGAAGCGCGGCGAGCTGCTGGCGGCGCTGGCGGTCGAGCGCGACGAGGCGAAGCTGATCGCGCTCATCGACGAGCTGGCGCGCGCGCGGCCGCCCGAGGCGGCGGTGCTGCGTCGGCTGGCGGCGCACCCGTCGCCCGACGTCGTCGAGGCGCTGGTCTGGGCGCTCGCCGGCTACCGCACGCTCAAAGCGCGCGCGCTCCTCGGCGAGCTGGCGCAGCACCCCGACCGCGCGGTGCGCGAACGCGCGGCCTCGTTTCTCGATGAGGAAGACTTGTAACGAGGCGCTTTCGCGCTTAGCTGCATCGAACCCCGATTCAACACAGGAGGGATCCCATGAAGCTCTATTACGCCACCGGCGCGTGCTCGCTCGCGTCGCACCTCGTGCTCGAAGAGGCCGGCGCCCGCTACGAGGCCGTCAAGGTCAGCCTGCGCGAAGGCGAGCAGCGCCGGCCCGAGTACCTGAAGATCAACCCGAAGGGCAAGGTGCCGGTGCTGGTGCTCGACGACGGCCAGGTGCTCACCGAGAACCCGGTGATCCAGACGTACGTCGCCGACCTGCACCCGAAGGCGGGGCTGCTGGCGCCGCCGGCGACGCTGGAACGGACGCGCACGCTCGAGTGGACCGCGTGGTGCGCGTCGGGCGTGCAGCCGGCGATCGGGCTGCACTTCGCGATCGAGAGGCTCGTCGAGGGCGAGGCGGCGCAGGCGGCGTTTCGCGAGAAGGTGAAGGTCGGCGCCGAGGCGCAGCTGGCGCTGTTCGATCGCTGGCTCGAGGGCAAGAAGTACGTGCTCGGCGACAAGTTCTCGGTCGCCGATTCGTACACGCTGGTGTTCTACCACTGGGCCACGTTCCTCAAGCTCAACATCGGGGCGGCGCACCGCGCGGCGGCCAAGACGCTGCTCGCCCGCCCGGCGGTTCAGCGCGTGCTCGCCGACGAAGGGCTCAAGCTCGAGGCGTAGCGCGCCGCCGCTGCTCTGGCCGCGCCGCCGCCGCGGCCTAGTCTCACGCGCATGAGCAACTGGCCGCCGCTTCCGCTCGCGGCGTGGCGCGACACCTGCGAGACGCTGCACCGCTGCACGCAGATCGCCGGCAAGATCCGGCTCGCGCTCACGCCGCTCACCAACCACTTCTGGAACGTCGCGCTGCACCTGACCGCGCGCGGGCTGACGACGCGCCCGATGCCGTTCGGCGATCGCACGTTCGAGCTGGACTTCGACTTCGTCGATCACCAGATCGTGGCGCGCGCGAGCGACGGGGCGGTGCGCCGGCTGGCGCTCGCGCCGCGGCCCGTCGAGGAGTACTACCGCGAGCTGATGGCGCTGGTCGGCTCGCTCGGCGTGCGGGTGGCGATCGACGATCGGCCGGTGGAGATCCCCGGCGACCGGCTACCGTTTCACCGCGACCGCGTGCACGACGCGTACGACGCGGAGGCGGCGGCGCGCTGGTTCGCGATCGTGCGGCGGGTGGCGGTCGTGCTCGAGGAGTTCCGCGCGCGCTTCGTCGGCAAGGCGAGCCCGGTGCACTTTTTCTGGGGGAGCTTCGATTTGTCGGCGAGCCGCTACTCGGGGCGGCGCGCGCCGGAGCGGCCGGGCGCGGATCCGATCACACGCGAGGCGTACTCGCACGAGACGTCGAGCGTCGGGTTCTGGCCCGGCGACGATCGCTTTCCCGAGCCGGCGTTCTTCGCCTATCACGCGCCGGCGCCCGACGGGTTCGCCGACGCGCGCGTGCGGCCTCCGGGCGCGTTCTGGCACGCGGCGCTCGGCGAGTTCCTGCTGCCGTACGAGGCGGTGCGGCTGGCGGGCGATCCGCGCGCGGCGCTGCTCGACTTCTGCCAGAGCACCTACGAAGCCGGCGCCACGCTCGCCGGCTGGCCGCGCGCCGAGCTCGAGCGCGCCACGGAGCCCGCGCGCCCCGCGCCCGCCGAGCTGCACGACGACGGTCCGCGACCCTGACGAGGCGGCCACCGCCATGGCCGTGTCATGAATTCATAACACCGTTATGACAATATAACGATGTTATGTGGATATAACGCTGTTATGTAGATTCCGGATCCGCCGGGGGGCGGCGCTCTCAACGACCGAGACGCGGCCGATCGCTCAGTGGAGGCGGTCGAGCGCGGCGTCGGCGGCGACGGCGCAGAGGGCGCCGAGCAGGGTGGCGGCGGCGTTGACGGCGTCGTTGCCGAAGCCGCGCAGGCCGCGGCGGTGCTCGGCGCGCGCGCCGCAGTGGTGACGCGCGCTCTCGGTCTCGCGCGCGCAGGCGGCGCACCAGAACGACTCCTGCACCGTCGCGCCGAGCAGGCTGTCGGCGAGCGCGCCGGCGGTGCCGCCGAGGATCGCGAGCAGCGCCGCGCGCGCCGGCGTGCAGAAGAACGCCGCCGGCGCGAGCGCCGCCACCGCGCCGATCGCCGCCGCGCCCGCGACGGTGGCGCCGAGCCCGAGCGGCGACACCGCGCCCGAGGTGCCGCGCGGCACGCGCGCGAGCGAGAAGCCGCGCAGCGCGAACGGCTCGCCGCGCGACAGCACGCCGAGCTCGGTCGCCCAGGTGTCGCCGTTGGCGGTGGCGAGCGCGCCGAGGAACGCCGCCGCCCAGATCGTCGACGGCGCGAGGCCCAGCCCGAGCGCCGCCGCCGCCGCCGCGCCGCCGTTCGACAGCACCTGCCAGGCGTCGCGCGTGTCGCCCTTGGAGAACTCGCGCTTGGTGGCCGCCTTGCGCGCGCGCCCGACGCGGCCTAGCAGCGTCGAGGTCACGAAGAACGTCACCAGCGCCGCGAACCACGCCGGCCCGCCGCCGGCGAAGATGCACGTACCGACCGCGAGCGCCGCCGCAGCGCCCGACGGTGACAGCGCGCGCCGCCACAGCGCGAAGCCGGCGATCGCGGCGCTCGCCAGCGCGCCCGCTATCAGCCGCTCCCCCAGACTCACGTCGCCGAAGGCATGGCCGTGGCCGTAGCCGTAGCCGTAGCCGTAGCCGATCTCGTCCACCCCGTTCCCAGCTCCCGCCGCCTCCGCACCCGCACCGGCAACCCATCCGACGGCGCCACGGTGAACCCGCGCTGCGCCGGCCGGATCTCGACGCCCGGCTCCCGCTCGAGATCGATCTGCGCCACCAGCCGCGCCAGCACCACGCGCATCTCGTACTCCGCGAACTGCGCCCCCAGGCAGCGCCACACGCCGGCGCCGAAGGGAAAGAACTGGTACACCGACGCCTTCCCGTCGAGGAATCGCTCCGGCCGGAACGCGTCGGGCTCGTCCCACACGCGCGGATCGCGCTGCGTCAGGTAGATGCTCGGCTGCACGATGGTGCCCGCCGCCAGCTCGCGCCCGGCGATCCGCAGCGGCCGCTTGAGCTGGCGCGACACCGCGGTGGCGATCGGATACAGCCGCATCGACTCGCTGGCGACCGCGCCGACGTAGTCGAGCTGCTTCACGCGCGTCGGATCGAAGCCCGCGCCCATCACCGCGTCGACCTCGGCGCGCATCTTCTCGAGCGTGCCGGGGTTCTCGAGCGCGCACGCGACCGCCCACGACAGCGCGGTGGCGGTGGTCTCGTGCCCGCCGACCAGCAGCGTCATCAGGTGATCGCGCAGCACGTCGTCGCTCATGGCGCTGCCGTCGTCGAAGCGCGCCGCCACCAGCATCGCCAGGATGTCGCTGCGCCCGGCGCGCTCCTCGCCTCCGAGCGCGCGGCAGCGGGCGATCTCGTCGAACAGCATGCCGTCGATGGCGCCGAGCCGATCGGCCACGCGCTGGAGCGGCCAGTGCGAGATCGACGCCCGTCCGCGCCGCACCCGGTCGCCGCGCGCGCGCAGGAACTCGCGCACGCGCGCGCCCGACAGCACCAGCGTCGCGCCGTAGAACCACGGCGTGAGCAGCTCGTCGAGGTACTCGATGAACAGCCGCCCGAGCGCGCCCAGCCGCGCGTCGTCGGTGAGCCCGAAGACCGAGCGCAGGATCACGCCCAGCGTCACGTCCTGCATGTCCTTGTGCAGCCCGCGCCGCTCGCCGTCGCGGAAGCCGGCGATCACGCCGTCGGTGACGCGCGCCATGTCGGCGCCGTACGCGCGCATGCGCTCGCCGTGGAACGGCGGCACCATCAGGCGGCGCGTCTCGCGGTGCTGCGCGTCCTGCTGAAAGATCACCGCGTGATCGCCGAGCAGGAAGCGGATGCCGTCGGCGGAGCGGGTGAAGTCGTCGTAGCCGCCGCTGACGAGCTGCCGCACGCCGTCGGGATCGCACACCACCACCGTCGGCGGCTGCCCCGGCTGGCGCACGGTGAACAGATCGCCGTAGCGATCGCGGCAGCGCTCGAGGAAGCCGAACGGGTCGCGCGAGATCTCGACGAGCTGCAGGATCGACGGGAGTCGCGGGCCGGGCGGGAGCGCGTGCGCGGTCTTCATGCGTGGTTACCTCTTGGCGGGTTGCGGGCGCGGGCGGGCGTGCGGCGCGAGGCCGTCGAGCAGCGCCTCGAGGCCGAAGCGGAACGCGGCGGCGCGCGGGCCCGAGCCGGTCTCGCTGAGCACGTGGCCGATGGTGAAGACGCCGACGGCGCTGATGGCGTGCTCGGCGTCGGCGGCGAGGAAGCCGGCCTCGTCGAGCGCGGCGCGCACGCGCTCGAGCGTGGCGATCGACTCGGGCGCGCGCACCGGGTGCGTCGCCAGGATCGGCACCAGGCGCGGGTGGCGGAGCAGCGACGAGCGCAGCGCGCGCGCCAGGCCGGCGAGCAGCGCGCGCCAGGTGACGCCCGGCCGCGACGCCCGGGCGCCGGCCTCCGCCTCCGGCTCGAGCGCGCCCAGCACCGCGGCGTGCAGCGCGTCGAGCAGGTCGGCCTTGTCGCGCACGTGGTGATACAGGCTCATCGCCTCGACGCCGAGGCGCGCGCCCAGGCGGCGCATCGACAGCGCGTCGAGCCCCTCTTCGTCGACCAGCGCCAGCGCCTCGCGGCACACGCGCTCGCGGGTGAGCGCGGCGCCTTCGCGGTCGCGCGGCTCGGAGGCTTTTTTCGTCGTCGAACGCGCCATGGCCTTACGGTGTAAGTTTGTAGACCTTACAGTGTAAGGTGTCAAGCCTTACGCTGTAAGTCTGCGCCGCCGCTGCGCGCGCAGTTTGGCGGCGAACCGCCCGCCCGAGGCGGTATCATCGAGCGCATCATGGTGATCACGTTCTTGCGCGCCGGCGCCTTGCTCGCGGCGCTTTGGCTCGCCGGCTGCGGCTCGACGCGAGCGGGCTGCTTTCCCGGCGGCGCCGTGAAGACGGTGGTCGTCGACGGCGGCGCGCTCCCCGCCGACGACGCCGGCGCGCTCGCGTTCTGCCAGTCGATCTGCGGCGCCGACTATCCGTCCTGCGCGCCGCTCGACGGCGGATCGCGTTGGAGCTGCGCGCCGCCCGGGATCTGCGCCGCCGGGTTGTGACTTCGCAGCCGGGCGGCCTTTTTTGCTAAGGTGCCCCCATGAAAACCACGCTCATCGTCCTCACCGCCGCCTGCGCGCTGGGCGGACTGTGCGGCGCCGCGCGCGCCGACGAGCCGCTCACCCATGACGAGATCAAGCAGACCGTCGACAGCCACCTCGCCGACGTCAAGGCGTGCCTCAAGCAGCACGGCGCCGCTACCGGCAAGCTGGTGGTCAAGTTCGCCATCCAGCCGAACGGCCACGTCGAGAACCCGGCGCCGAGCGTGTGGTCGTCGAACCCGGCGCTCGACAAGTGCATCGCCGCGCAGTTCGCAAAATGGGAGTTCCCCAAGCCGCGCGGCGGGGTGCTCATGGGCGTGGTCTATCCGTTCATGTTCGCGCCGCCGCCGGCGCCGGCCAACCTCACCGATCAGCAGGTGCTCGACACCGTGCGCGCGCACGTCGCCGACATCAAGGGCTGCTACGACGCCGCGCTCAAGACCAAGAACGATCTCGCCGGCACCGTGAGCGTGCAGTTCACCGTCGGGCCGACCGGGCAGGTGGCGGAGACGAAGCTGCACGAGTCGAGCGCGAAGCATCCGGCGCTCGAGACGTGCATCGTCGGCAAGACCAAGACGTGGATGTTTCCCAAGCCGACGGGCGCGGGGAACTTCGTCTTCAACTATCCGTTCGTCTTGACCGTGCCGAAGCCGGACAAGGACAAGGACAAGAAGAAGGAAGGCGACTCCGAAGAGATGTGAGCGCCCGCCTGCGGCACTTTGCCGCACCTCTTGCCGCCGTCCGCGATGTCGGCGTTCGTGCGCCGATCGAGCACGTCCCGGCAATCGCAATAACCGCGATTACAACGCTAACCGTTTAAAGCGTGATGACGCTGACGGAGTGCAAAATTCCGCGAATTCGTAGACCCATGTCGCGCGATTCAGGTACGATCGAGTCCGCCGTAACAGTGGAGGCAGCTTGAGCTCGGCGACGGCAAAACAGGGCTCGCAGCGACGAGACCCGCAGGTCCGCTTCAACAAGTACGAGAGCATCCGGCGCATCGCGATCGGCGGCATGGCGGAGATTTATCTCGCGCGCGCGAAGGGAATCGAGGGATTCGAAAAGCTGGTGGTTTTGAAACGAATCCTCCCCCAATTCGCCGCCAATGAAGAGTTCGTGCGCATGTTCCTCGACGAGGGACGGCTCGCTTCCACCTTGCACCATCCCAATATCGGCCAGGTCACCGATATCGGAATGTCGAACGGACAATATTTCCTGGTGATGGAGTTCCTGCACGGCGTCGACGTGCGGCGGCTCCTGCGCAGGTGCCTCCAGCTCCAGTGGCGCCTGCCGCTCGAGCACGCGGTGGCGATCGCCATCGGCATGTGCGCCGGCCTGCACCACGCGCACGAGCAGGTCGGGCTCGACGGCAAAGCGCTCAACCTCGTGCACCGCGACGTCTCGCCGCAGAACGTGTTCGTCACCTACGACGGCGCGGTCAAGCTGCTCGACTTCGGCGTGGCCAAGGCCGCGCACCGCGTGCAGGAGACGCAGGGCTCGAGCTTGAAGGGCAAGATCAGCTACATGTCCCCCGAGCAGTGCTCGGGCGATCCGATCGATCGGCGCTCGGATATTTTTTCGGTGGCGATCGTGCTCTGGGAGATGACGCTGATGCGGCGTCTCTATAAAGGAGAGACCGAGTTCCACATCCTGAAGCGCGTGGTCGAGAAGGACGCGCCGTCGCCGTTCATCATCGATCCGAACTATCCGCCGGAGCTGGAGCAGATCGTGATGCGCGGGCTCAAGCGCGATCGCGGGCGGCGCTACCAGACGCTCGAGGAGATGCAGCTCGACCTCGAGGCGTTCGCGCGCGAGCGCAAGCTGACCATCTCGCAGGTGGCGCTCGGGCGCTTCATGCGCGAGGTGTTCGCCGGCGAGGTGGAGGCGTGGCAGAAGGCGGTGGCGGCGGGGCAGCTCGAGCGCGCGGCGAAGTCGCTGGTGAGCCCGGAGCTGGCCAACGAGCCGGACTCGTCGCCGTTCGCCTCCGACGGCGTGCAGCCGTCGCCGGCGCAGTCGCAGTCGGTCAAGCCGGGGATCTGGGTCGGGCTGGCGGTGGCGGGCGGGCTGCTCGCCGTCGCGCTGGCGCTGCTCGTCGGGCGCTCGCGCCAGCCGGCGCCGCTGCCTTCGCCTGCGATCGATCCGCCGGCGGCGTCCGCCGCGATCGCGCCGCCCATCGTCGCGCCTGCGCCGCCCGCCGCGGTGGTCGTCGCGGCACCGACGGCAACCGGTGACGATGCACCAAAATCGACCACTGCTCCAAAACGGATCAGCCCGCCGAAGAAGCGCACCCTCCATCACGCCAGCCGCTCCGAGATCCCCGCGCGCTGGGATCCGGAGTCGATCACCCCGCCGTGATGCGCGCGCGCGTCCTCGTCGGTCTCGTGGCGCTGGCGCTCGCCACGCCCGCGCGCGCCGACTCCGATCCGGCCGCCGCCAAGGTCCACTTCGACCTCGGCAGCCAGCTCTACCAACAGGGCCGCTACGACGAGGCGCTGGCCGAATTGACGCGCGGCTACGAGCTCGATGCCCGCCCCGAGTTCCTGTACTCGCTCGGCCAGACCGAGCGCAAACGCGGCCGCTGCAAGCAGGCGCTCGACTACTATCAGCGCTACCTCGACAGCGGGCTGCCGCGCGAGCGGGCGGCGGCGGTGTTGATCCAGATGGACCGCTGCCGCGCCGAATTGGATCACCCCCCCATTTTGGTGCAGCCGGCCCCGCCGCCGGTGGTGGTCGCGCCGCCGCCCGCCGCTGCGGCGGTGATCGTGGCGCCGCCGCCTGCGCCGCCGAAGCGCACGCCGATCTACAAGCGCTGGTGGCTCTGGACCACGGTCGCGGTGGTGGCCGCGGTCGGCGTCGGCGTCGGGCTGGGCGTCGGGCTCACCGCCAACCGCGGCTCGGACTTCAAGCCGACGCTGCCGGACCTGGTGATCCGATGACGCGCGCTCGCCGCGCGCCGGTGCCCGCCGCGCTCGCGCTCGCGCTCACGGCTGCGCTCGGGCTTGCGCTTGCGCTCTCGCTCGGCGGCTGCGGCGGCGACGGGCTCGTCGATCTCACGATCGCGCTCGATCCGGCGGTGCCCGACGCGACGGTGGCGCAGATCCGCAGCTTGACGATGGACGTGACCGGGCTCGAGACCACGACGGTGAGCGATCCGCTGGCGGCGCCGTTCGCCGCCAACCGTGAGGAGCGGGTGGTGGTGCGCTCGCCGGCGGGCGGCGCGGTCACGCTCGCGATCACCGCGCGCGACGGCTCGGGCGCGCCGCTCGCGTTCGGGCAGGTGAGCTTCACGCTCCAGCCGGGCGCCGAGCTTCACGAGCGCGTGACGCTCTCGACGGTGCTGCCGATGGCCGACGGCGGGGCCGACTCTGCCGGCGCGGACCTCGGCGGCGGCGATCTGGCGGCCGGCGCCGATCTGCTCGCGCCCGTCGATCTGGCGGGCGCGGACCTGGCGCCGATCCCGTGTCCGGCCAACGTGCTCCTATGCGAGGGCTTCGAGACCGGCACCGTCGACGCCTTGCGCTGGGACTCGATCAACCCGGCGTCGAACGGCACGATCGCGCTCGACAACACGCGCGCGCACCGCGGCCAGTGGTCGCTGCACGCGCACCTGAATCCGATCGCGACCGGCGCGACCGGCGAGGCGGAGATCGGCGAGACGCACACGTTCGCGCCCGTCGGGCAGACCTTCTACGTGCGCGCGTTCTACTATTTCCCGTCGGCGGCGCAGAGCACGGTGGCGACCATCATCGACACCGGCCAGGTGAGCGCGCCGTTCTACAGCGTGTCGCTGGCGATCGATCACGACGCGGCGTCGATCTACGACGCGTTCGCCGCGGGCGCGTACGACGTGTCGACCGCGCCCAAGATCCCGCTCGACGCGTGGGTGTGCCTCGAATTCACCGTCGACACCGGCACGCCCAACACCGTGCGCGCGTCGGTGAACGGCGTGAACGCGCTCACGCTCAACGAGGCCACCACCGGCACGCCCGGCATCGGCCAGCTGCAGATCGGCCTGGCGATGTACTCGCCGAACACCAGCGCCATCGCCGTCGACGCGTGGATCGACGACATCATCGTCGACAAGGCGCCCATCGGCTGCGCGAAATAGTCAGTCGAGAACTTCGACCGCGTCGCCGACGGAGAGCGTGCCGCTCGACGGGCCGAGGACGTTCTGGCCGAAGTAGACGTGGTGATCGCGCGCGCGGAAGGTGGCGAGCGTGCGCAGCGGCTCGTCGCCGGTCTCGGCGGTCTCGGGATCGACGTTGGGGATGGTGCACCGCGCGCACGGCTTGACGATCGAGAACGGCAGGCCGCCGATGGTGATGCGGCGCCACGCGTCCTCGGCGAACGGCGCGCAGCCGTCGATCACCAGGTTGGGGCGAAACCGCTCCATGGTGATCGGACGCGCGA
>DASREC010000413.1:0-28626 GCA_035652295.1 Polyangia bacterium | reverse complement strand
CTGCTCGAGTCGCTGGCGAGAGAGCTCGACACGCACGGCTGAGCGCGGCTCAGGTCGATGCGCGGCGAACCAACTGTACATTGTGAACGTTGCGCGTAGAGTGAGCGGTTCCTCGAGGGGGGGGACCACATGAAGCGGATTCTTGCGTTCGCGACGCTGCTCGTCGCGGGCTGCGGCTCGACGGGCGGCAGCGGCAACTGCAGCCTGGTCGGCGCCTGGAAGCAGCAGACCGTCCTCAGCGCCACCTTCAACGGCGACGGCAGCTACTCGGCGATGTTCGGAAGCACGACCGACACGGGAATGTGGAGCCTGAACGGCAGCGCGTTCAGCACCACCGACGCTGCGTGCGGTTCTTCGCCGGGCACGTATACCGTCAGCTTCAGCAGCGACTGCGCGACCGCCACCTTCGCGCTGGTGAATGATAGCTGCGGCCGTGCCGGGACGCTCGGCCATGCCGTGCTGACCCGCCAATGATCGGCGCGAGGCGCATCGGATCATGGCTGGCCCTCGCGTCGCTGCTCGGCGTGGCGGCGAGCTGCGGCGGCGAGTGTGACTGGCAGGCGGAGTGCGCCGCGCGCGAAGGCGCGTCCCAGGCGGACGTCGACGTCGGCGGCGCGAGACATCAAATGTGCGGCGTGCGGGGCACCATCAGCATGACGTTCACGGGGCCGAATCTCACGGAGACCGACAACGTCAGCTGGCTCCATTCCTCCTCCGACGGTGGCGGCGTGGACTGTCTTTGCGATCTTCAGTCCGGCACCGTCCGCAACTGCAACTTGACCCGGTACTGAGCGCGCGTCAGTCGGCGTCGATCGGCAGCTCGCGCCAGCCCTGGCCCATCGGCCCCTCGGCGGCGCCGGGGAAGCGCGCGCGCATGAGGGCGAGCGCGCGCCGCGCGGACTTGAAGTCGGGGATCGCGATGTACGTGTTGATCAGGTTCGCGAGCGCGTTCTGATCGGCGCGCGGATCGGCCACGCAGCGCTCGTACTGCGCCGCCGCCTCGCGTAGCTGGCGCGCCTCGTGGTAGATGCGCGCCACCGTGCACGGGTCGCCGCGCCGCTCGGCTGGAAGCGCGCGGATCCGCGATTCGGCCTCGCGCGGCCCGGCGTCGGCTTTGCGCTTCCAGCGGATCGCGTAGTCCATGAAGCGCTTGACGTCGTCGAAGCGCGGCGAGGCCGGGTGCGCGGCGAGAAAGCGCTCGCCCTCGCGCAGCACGCGATCGGGATCGTTCTTGAAGATGCACAGGCCGAGGATCAGCTCGAAGCGCGCGCGCTCGTCGAGGCGCGCGCCGGGCGGCGTCGCGCGATCGAGCGGCGGGTGCTCGACCAGCGCGCGCGCCTCCTCGGTCAGGCGGCGGAAGCGCAGCTGCGCGTGGAGCTCGTCGAGCAGCGCCTCGTAGGCGCGCTCGCGTTTTTCCGGATCGCCGGCGGCGCGGGCGCGGGCGGCGAGCTCGTCGACGCGCGCGAGGCCGAGGCGCTGCCGCTCCTGCTCGGCGCGCGCCACGTAGTCCTGCATGCGCCGCTCGAGCGCGTCGAGGTCGCGCAGCGGATAGTCGTACTCGGGCTCCTCGGCGATCGCCGCGCGCAAGAGCTCGTGGCGGCGCGTGTCGTCGCGCTCGACCAGCGCGTCGCCGTAGTTCTCGACGGCGCGCAGGCTGCGCAGCCGCGGCCGCCGGCGCCCGGTGAACGCGAAGCCGGCCGAGCGCGCCAGCTCGGCGGTCACGCGATCCTGCAGCGAGAGCAGCTCGCCCGCCGCGCCGTCGACCTTGGCGCTGCCGACGATCTCGCCGGTCTCGACGTTGACGAAGCGCGCGGTGAGCCGCACGCTCGCGCCGGCGCGCTGGTACGCGCCGATCGCCATCAGCGTCGCGCCGACGAGCTTGCCGATGCGCGCGGCGGTGGGCGCGTCGACCTCGGGCGAGGCTTGCAGCCTCAATTCGCCGAGCACTTGATCGATCGCGCCGCGCTCGACCACGCGCACGCCGGCGACCTGGCGGAGATCGCTGGTCACCGTCTCGCGGATCGCCTCGCCGACGGCGCCGCGGCCGCCCGACAGATCGCGGAACGGCATCACCGCCACGACCGGAGCCGCCCGCGCCGTCGAGGCGGCGAGAGCGAGCGCAACCGCGAGCGCGCGCATCACGAACGGCGGCGAGTTACGGAGCGACGGTGGCGGACTTGAGGTAGTCGAGCTTGGGGAACTGCGCCTTCAGGTACGCGTTGCCTTCGTTCTGCAGCTTGCCCTGCGCGGGGCCGGCGCCCATCGGCGCGCCTTCGCCGTACACGCCCTCGAGCTTGTCGACCACGTCCATGCCCGAGACGACTTTACCGATCGGCGCAAAGCCCATCGAGTCGAGGCGCGCGTTGTCGCCGTAGTTGATGAACAGCTGCGTGGTGCGCGTGTTGGGCCCGGCGGTGGCGAAGGTGACCATGCCGCGCGTGTTCGACTGTTTGCCCGACGGATCGTCTTGGATGTTGGCGTTGTGCCACGCGCGATTGACCGCCGGATCGCCGTGGATGCCGAACTGCACCATGAAGCCCTTGATGACGCGGAAGAACGCCACGTCGTTGAAGTAGCCGAGCTTGACCAGGTTGTAAAAGCGATCGGCGCCGACGGGCGCCCAGTCGCGGTGCACCTCGATCACGACGTCGCCTTTGGTGGTGGCCAACTTTACTTTGTAGACGGCGGGCGCGGTGGCCTTGGCCTTGGTCGGGTCGGTGAGCGACGAGTCGGCGCGCGCGATCGGCGCGAGCGCGGCGGTGAGGGCGAGGGCGGCGCAAGCAATGGTTCGGTTCATCGAGGGGATCCTCCTTTTGAGCGCGCAGTATAGGCGCGCGGGAGGATCAGCGGAAGCGCAGCATCGATTGGTGGATGCGCGTGACCACGTCGTCGACGGAGTAGGTGCCCGAAGGCGTGATGTCGCCCTCGCCGATGAAGTAGAAGCCGAGGCCGTGCTGCGCGCGCAGCCGGCCGGAGCCGTGGCGGATGGCGGTCACCTGGCGCGTGATCGACGAGAGATCGTGCGCGCGCCAGTCGAGGTAATTGTACTGCGGGTAGCGCGTGTGCATCGAGAGGCCGAGCGTGGTGATCTCGCGCGCGCTGATGCCGGCCGCGCCGGCGAGGTCGTGCACCGCGGCGGCGACGCGATCGGCGGCGTTGCGGAAGATCGCCGGCGCCGCGCCGTTCACCACCTCGGCGGTGTGCAGGTAGTCCTCGAGCGCGAGCGCGCGGCCGCGCAGCTCGAGCGCGCGCAGGAGCAGCCGCCGATCGCGCATCGCCTGCGCGCCGCCGGCGTACGTCGTCAGGTCGAGGCTGATGTACGCGATCAGCGTGCGCGGCGGAATGCGGCCGAGCAGCTGGCGGAAGCGGCGGTTCACCGTGGTGCCGTCGCGCCACGAGGGATCCATCGTCACCTCGTCGACGACCACGTAGTCGTAGCCGGCCTTGAGGCGGGCGCGGATGAACGCGGCGGTGCGCTCGACGCCGTTCGCGCGCGTGAGCAGGTCGCGGAAGATCTGCCCGTTGCCGCCGAAGATGAGCGCGGTGCGGCCGCCGGCGGCGTGCGCCTGCGCGGACGCGAATTGACCGAGCGGTTTGATCATGTGCTTCTCGCCGAGCGCGACTTCGCCGGGGCAGCCGGAGAGCAGCCGGTTGTTTCGATCGTGATCGAGGCCGGTGTAGAAGAGGAACAGCGCCGGGTGCGCGCCGAGGTTGCACGCGGCGAGCGACTGCGACTCGACCTCGCTGCCGTCGGGCGGCGCCGCGCCCCAGCCGGGCGGCCAGACCCAGCCGACGATCGCGCCGGGGAGGTAGCCGTCATTGATGAGGAGCGCGGCGGCCTCGGCGTCGGTCTCGTAGATCGCGCCGCAGCCGTCGGGCGCGGTGAGCTCGGTGAGCGCGGCGGTGCCGGGCGCGGGTTGCGACGCGGCGTAGCCGAGCAGCTCGCCGTCGAGTTTATCGTCGGGGAAATGATCGCTCGAGATCAGGCGATCGCCGCAGCTCGCGCTCGACGCGCGGAGGATCGCGCGCGCGCCGGACGAGCGCGCGACGGCGAGCGAGAACTGCGCGGCGGGCGCGAGCGACGGCGGCGCGGTCTCGCCGGCGATCGAGAGCGTGAGGCCGTGGCCGTCGGCGCGATCGCCGGCGACGACGTCGAGGAACCGGCCGGCGGCGGCGGCGGGCGGGCCGTCGGCGAGCGCGGCGTCCCAGCCGGTGTCGCCGCCGGCGACGCAGCCGAGCACGCACGCGAGCGCGGCCAGCGGCAAGATGCGCCGCGCGCGCGGATGCGCAACCGCGAGCACGAGCAACATCACGAGCAGCGACGGCAGCGCGCCGCCCGGCGATTCAGAGCAGCCGCCGCTCAGATTCGCGCCGCCGCCCGCGCCCGTCGAATTTGCGCCCGTCGAATTCGCGCCCGCCGAATTCGCGCCCGTCGAGGCGGTGGCGAGCGCGCCGTCGGCGGCGCAATGTCCGCCCGACGGCTGCGTGCCTTCGGGGCAGACGAGCGGCGCGGCCGGCGGGCTCTCGACGGCGATCGGCTCGGGCAGGTTGCTCAGCTCGAGCTGCTCGAGCGCCGCGTCGTCGAGATCCTGCTCGGGCAGACAGCCCGCCGCCGGATCGGCGCACTCGTCGACGCTGAGGTCGGGCTGGCAATCGGCGCCGCTGCAATCGTCGCCGTCCGAAGGCTGCGCGAGCGCCGCCCGTCCGAGCAACGCCGCCCCGAGCAAAACGCCGATCGCGACCACTTTAGCGGAGCGGATTCGCTGCATCCGCCGGGAGATTGCCAGCCGCGTGCCACGGCGCGTGAGCCCGCCCGGCGCGGACGCGCTCACGCGAAGTGGGGGGTCGCGTTCCCAGCGTGCTGCAAACCAGTTTGCAGTCAGCGCGCGGCGGGCCGCGGCGCGCAGAAGACGTGCGCGTGGCGCTCGAGCTCGGGCGGAAGGTGCGAGCGCGGCGCGAGCGGGTCGTGGCCGCCGCCGCCCTGCCAGATCGAGTTGGAGGTGGTGCCGGTGGTGAGGCCGGCGACGTGATGCTGATCGGCGCAGTCGATCTGCACCAGGCTCACGCCTTGGACGCGCTCCCAGTCGCCCGGCACCACGCGCACCCAGACGCTGTTGTCTTTGGCGACGACGTACATCGTGGCGTCGCTGCCGATGGCCGCGTCGAGGTTGCCCGACGGCGACGGCGCCGCGATCGGGCGCCACGCGCTGCCGGTCCAGTACTGCAAGTTGCCCTGCGGATCGACGCCGCACGCGTACGCCGCCGAGCCGGCCGAGACGCGCGCGAGCGAGCCGGGCTGCTGCGCCCAGCTCGAGCCGGTCCAGCGATAGACCTTGTTGCTCGCGTCGGTGCCCCACATCGTGCCGTCGGAGGCGGCCGACAGCGTCGCGAGCGCGACGTTGCTGGTGACGCGCTGCCAGACCTGGCCGGCCCAGCTCACGTAGCCTTGCCCCGGAATCAGGAAGTACGCGCTGTGCGCGCTCACCGGCAGCGTGTCGATCACGGTCGCGCCGAGGGGGAGCGCCGACCAGGTGGTGTAGCCCGTCAGGCGGTAGGGCGAGCCGCCGCCGATCAGCAGCGTGCCGTCGGCGGCGATGCCGGCGTAGGCGGCGCCCTTCGGCGTGGACAGGATCGACCAGCGCCCGGCGGAGAGGCGCCACAGGCGGCTGAAGTCCCAGCCGTAGGCGGCGCCGCTCGGGCCGACGCAGATGCCGAACAGGTCGGGCGTGTTGGTGGCGACCACGTTCCAGTTGGTGCCGTCGTAGTGCACGGTGCGGTTGTCGCTGGTCTGCGCCCACGCGCTCTGGTCGTCGAAGGCGACGGTGATCCAGCGCAGCGACGGGCCGGTGATGCTCGTCCAGCCGGTGCCGTTCCACTTGAGCGGCTGGCCGGGGCCGCCCCACCAGCCGCCGGGGCCGGTGAGCGCCCAGACGTTGTTGGCGTCGCCGACGAACAGCTGCGTGATGTTCGGGCCGCCCACGCCCTGCCACTGGTTGTTTACCAACCGGTAGGCATGCTGCGGCGTTTGATCGTCGAGCCCCCACACCGTGCCGTCGCTGCCGACCGAGGCGTGCCAGATCGCCGGCCACGGCGTCGGCACGAACGGCGTGTTTACCAGTCGGTAAAGATTGCCGGCGGCGTCGAGGCCCCAGACGTTGTCTTCGTTGGCGACCGCGAGCCACGCCAGCGCCTGCGACGGCTCGGGCTGCACGAAGCCGCCGCCGACGTAGCGGAAGGCGACGTTGCTCGCGTCGAGGCCCCACACGCCGCCGTCGTCGCCGATGCAGCCCATCAGGTACTTGGCCATGGATACCCCCGGCCCGCAGCGTAGACGCTCGCGCGGCGGGCGTACATGCGTCAATTTGTCGCAGGCGCGGGAAGACGCGGCGCGCGCGCTCGTTTATTGGGGGCGATGAAAAACCTCCTCGTGTGGTCGCTCGCGCTGTCGGCGCTCGGCGCGTGCTCGGGCGGGCACCATCCCGAAGGCGATCCGCGCGGCGACGGCGGCGGCGGCAACTTCAACCCGCGCGGCAGCGGCGACGGCGGCGGCTTCAACCCGAGCGGCGACGGCGGCAACTTCAACCCGAGCGGCGACGGCGGCGGCGCGGGCGGCGGCGTCTACTGCGGCCAATCGGACTCGACCGAGTGCGGCTGCGGCACCATGCCCGCGAACGGCTACACGCAAAACGCCGCGTGCGGCCCGAGCCAGACCGGCGGCTCGCCGTCGCTGTGCTGCGCCACCGCCGCGTGGCCGGGCGCGACGCCGGGCAACCTCTTCGACATCGAGTGCGTGTGCTCGCAGATCTTCTGCGAGATCGATTTCAGCGGCGACGTGTGCCAGTGCGGCTTCGGCGCGCCGACCCAGGGCGACAAGCCGGTGTCGGGATGCAGCGGCTACGCGGTGTGCTGCCGCGGCCGCTCGACGCTCGCGCCCACGTGCGCCTGCTACAAGCAGAACATCGGCTGCTCCAGCGACGAGGAGCAGGTGCCGAGCTGCGCGCCGTCCGATCTGCGCTGCAGCGATCAGTCGCCGTCCTCCTGCAACTGATCACACGTCGAGCGGATCGCGGTAGTTCAGCCGCACGACCTCGGGCGCGGGGCGGAACGCGATGTGGTGATCGTCGACGCCGGTGAGCGCGCCGACCTCGTAGCCGAGCTCGCTCTTGCAGCGCGAGCGGAACGTCGACAGCACCGGGTGCGAAAAATAAAACGCCTGGTCGAAGTGCCCGCCGTCGAAGCCAGTGACGATCAGCGCGCGCGTGCGGCGGGCGGCGAGCATCATGCGCCCGGCGTTGCGCAGGTTGGTCGTCGAGTGGCGCGCGAACGGATCGACCAGGATGCGATCGAGCGGCACGCCGCGTGACATCAGGTAGTCGCGCATCATCAGCGCTTCGTTGTAGGGCGTGCCGCTCGGGTGCACGCTGCCGCCCGAGACCAGGATGTACGGCGCGCGCCGCTTCTCGAAGTCGGCGACCGCGAGATCGAGGCGCTGCTGCGCGGGCGGCAGCTCGGCGATCGAGAGCTGCCCGCGCGCGTGCACCGGCGTGAAGCCGGGCACGATCAAGAAATCGTACTCGTAGCGATCCCAGTCGCCGCGCGCGGCGATCGACTCGAGCGTCGCCGCGTTGACCGCCTCGCCGCTGTAGCTCGGACGCGCCTTGGCCAGCGCCTCGAGCGCGCCCGACGCCTCGGGGCCGCCGCGCGCGAGCAGGCCGGCGACCGCTTCGTATTGGCCGGCCTCGATCACCTGCGCGAACACGCCGGGCAGCGCGCCCGCGTCGGAGATGGCGACGATCCAGTGCGCCATCGCCGCGCGATCGCCGACGCGCAGGAGCGCCTGCGTGCAGCGGCGCAGCACCACGCGGCTGTCGGCGAGCGTGTGCAGCAGATCGCCGAGCAGGCGGTGGCGCGCCGTCGAGGCGGCGATCACCGGGCCGAGCGCGTCGGCGTCGTCGAGCAGCTCGAGCGCCGGCTCGAGGTGCGGCGTGGCGCGGCGCATGAGCTGCGTGACGCGCCCCTCGAACGCGTCGCCGTGCAGGCGATCGAGCGCCAGCGCCAGCGCCGCGGCCAACTCGCGCGGCGAGGCGGGCGGCGGCTCCTCGAGGCCGCGCTGCCGCGCGTGGCGCTTCTCGTCGCGCAGCCCGTCGGCGCGCAGCGACGCCAGCAGCTCGTCGCGCGCCGGGCCGGCCGGCTTCTTCCACGCGCGGATCGCCAGCGAGCCCGACTCGTCGGCGGCGACCGTCAGCTCGATCGGCGGCGCGCGCCCGGCGGCCACCAGCGCGAACAGCTCGCCGAGGCGCGCGCGCTCGCCGTAGGCGACGATCGACTCGCCGCCGCAGTCGAGCGAGAACGCGTAGTCGGCGTCGCGGCGATCGGCGTGCGCGGCGTCGTAGTAGTCGCTCAAGCTGACGGCGGCGGTGAGCGGCTGCTCGCCCGTCAGCTGCGCGCCGTCGGCGGCCAGCCTGCGGCAAAGTGCCGCACGCGCGTCGGCCTTGGGCGGCAATTCGCCGCCGAGGCTCTCCAGCGAGCGCCAGCCGAGCACGCGCACCAAACGCGCGTCTCGTTCGACCGCGGCGGGCGCGGCGAGCGTCGCCTCGACGGTGACGTGCGGATGCTCGACCGCGTAATCGAACAGCGCCGACAGCGCGCCGCGCGCCGCGAAGCCGTGCAGCGCCAACTGCCCGCAGCGCAGCGTCAGCGAGTGGAACGCCTTGGCGTCGTACGGCGGCGCGTAGAACGTGTCGAGCTCGACCACCACGCGCGCGCTCGCCTGCGCCGGCGCGTTCTCGGCCACCAGCTCGCGGCAGCGCGTCTCGCTCTCCGCGGCGCTCGCCGGCGCGCCCGCGCTTGCGCTGGCGCTCTTGTCCCGATTGGCCGCTTGCGGCGTTTTGCCGCAGCCTAGAACCGCCGCGCTAAACAGCGTCAAAACGGCGATCCGCGCGCTCACGGCTTGCCTCCGTCGTCGAGCTTCGCCACGCGTCCCCACACCGCGAAGCTGGCCCAATAATAAGGATGCCGCGTCGCCGCGCGCGCGAGCATCGCCAGCCGCACCTGCCGCATCGCCTCGCCGCGCCCGCCGCCCTTCTTGAGCCGCTGGTAGTAGTCGATCATCAAGCGCCGCGTCGCCTCGTCGTCCACCTTCCACAAGCTCACCACCTGCGTCTCGGCGCCCGCCACCACCAGCGCACGCAGGAGCCCGGCCACGCCCTCGTCGGTGAGCACGCCGCCGACGCCGGTCTCGCACGCGGAGAGCACCACCAGCCGCGTGCCGTCGAGATCGAGCCCGGCGACCTCGAGCGCGGTGACGATGCCGCCGGTGTGCTCGAGGTTGGCGCCGGCGAGCGCGAGCCCGGCGCGCAGGAGCGGGTTCTCGACGGGCTTGGGCGTCTTGTCGAGCAGCGGCGCGGACTGGTCGGCGAGAAAGAACGCGTGCGTCGCCACGTGCAGCACGCGCGGCCCGTGGAGCTGCTCGAGCGCGCGCTTGGTGGCGTTGCGTCCGGTGAAGAGCTGCGCGCCGTCGAGCAGCCCGCCCACCGACTTCACCTCGTCGAGCGTGCCCGGCAGCGGGATGAAGTAGACCTGGCGCAGATCGAGCGAGCGCCGCGCGTGCGCCACCTTGGACGCGCGATCGTCGAAGCTGGCGCCGCCGATCACCGCCGCCGGCCCGCGGCTCTTGCGCGACTCGGACGGCCGCAGATCGCGCCCGCTCGCCACGTAACTGATCGACCAGCGCTCGGTGAGCCAACGATCGTCCTCGTCGACGAGCGCGTCGAACGGCAGCAGGTTGAGCAGCCCCGCCGGCGCGATGAAGAGCTGGCGCGCGTCGCCGACCAGCGCGCGCACCGGCTGCATGAGCAGCTCGTCGAGCCGGCGCGCCTGGCGCCGCACGTCGCCCTGCGGCGTCGACAGCGCGTTCCTGAGCGCGACGATCTTGCGATCGATCTCCTGCGCGTCGCCGAGATCGACGAAGCGCGGATCGCCGCGCTTGAGCAGCACGTAGGCGGCGTAGCGCGGCGCGCCCCAGCGCGCGTGCTCGCTGCGGCCGTTCAGGACGTACGGGCGAAAGCGCTCCAGCTCGATCAGCGCCGCGCCGTCGGGCACCGCGCGCTGCACGTCCTCGAGCTTGACCTGCTCCGGCCCGGTGCTGGCGCGGTACTCGGCGCGCGCCGCCTTGCCGTACGCGGTCATCTCCAATCGATCGGCGTCGCGCGCCAGCTCGGCCATCGCGCGCGCTCTCGTGCGCGGCGATCCGCCCGAGAGCGTGAGCCGCGCCAGCTCGGCGCGCTTGGCCTGCAGCTCGACGAGATCGCGCTCGATGTCCGGCGACCAGCTCGCGCGCACCAGCCGCTGCCGCCCGGCGAGCGCCTCGAGCGCCAGCCCCTTGGTGCGCAGGATGTTGGTGAGCGCCAGCTTGGCCGCCGCCGGGCTCTTCTCGCCCGGCCCGGCGTTGAGCGCGATGGCGGTGTTGAGCTCGTACTCCACCATCATCTTGGCCATCAGCATCTCGCGCTCGGTCATCTCGCTGATCTGCTCGCGCAGCACGTCGTCGGCGTACTCGGTGGCCTGGCGCATCGCCTCGACGGCGCGATCGATCCGCCCGCGCGTGGCGTCGAGCCACACGCGCCGGCGCTGCAGCCAGTAGTCGACGTGCCAGCGCGTCTCGCTCGGCGTCGACCACTTGTCCATGATCGCCTGCGCGCGCGCGAAGTACGCCTCGGCCTTGACCGGATCGCCCTCGGTCATCGCGATCCAGCCGAGCTGCGCGAGCGTCTCGATGCGCGGCTTGGGCGGATCTTCCGGCGTGGTCTTGAGCAGCTCCTCGAAGCCGCGGCGCGCGCCGTCGAGATCGCCCGAGTCGATGCGCACCGACGCGATCGCCTCGTTCAAGCGATCGCGAAACCTGGCGTCGTGCGCGCAGGCGAGCGCCTGGTTGAAGTCGGCGATCGCCGCGTCGTACTGCTCGGCGTTCGAACGGATGCCGGCGCCGACGGCGAGCGCCATGCACGCGCCGTCCTTGTCGCCGAGCTTCTGCAATTCGGCGCGCGCCGACTCGGCGAGGTCGGCGGCCGCCTCGAGATCGCCGAACATCACCAGGCCCTGCGCCTCCGAGAGCTGCATGCGCAGCTGCTCTTCGCGCGCGAGCGGCCGCAGCTCGACGCCCGGCGGCACGTAGATGCCGGCGTCCGGCACCTGCGCGGCGGCGACGGAGGGGAGCTGCGTGGCGACGAGCGTCACGAGCGCGAGGCGTGTCATCGCCTCATTTTACGCGCGAAAGGGCGCTTGCGATCTGGATCGTGCGCGTTCGTTCCAGGCGGCCGCGCCCGCCAGCAGCGCGTAGGTGCCGAGCCCGGTGGCCGCCATCGCCTGCGGCGTCGGTGGCGTCGGCACGAAGAACGACGCCACCAGCACCACCGTCATCACGCCGATGAGGACCAGGAAGCGCGAGCCCCCGCGCGCGCGCCACCACCACAGCGCCGCGCCGACGAACAGCCCCGCCTCGACGGCGAGCGCCAGCCAGCGCCAGCGCCACAGTCCGAGGCCGATCTTCGGCCCGTTGCCCGCCGCGATCGGCAGATCCGGAAGATGCACCAGCAGATCGGTCACGAAGTGCGACGCCACCGCCACGCCGATCACCACGCCCTCGCGCCAGCCGCGAAACGCCGTCCACGCGAGCCCGAACACGAGCGCCCAGACCACGGTCGCGGCCAGGCTGTGCGAATACGGCATGTAATACAAATCGAGCGCGTTCGATTCGGAGAATCCCGGCACGATGCGCACGTGCTCGACGCCGGCGAGCACGAACACGCCCCACAAGACGTCGACCGCCTGCACGGCGATGAACAGCACCCACAGCGGCAGCGACGGGCGCGCGCGCTGCAGCGCGAACGCGGGCGCGTAGTGGCCGATCAACATCTCAATAGATCCACGGCACGATGCGATACGGCACCTTGCGGCAATACTCCGCCCAGAGCGGGCCGTATTTCTCGGCGCAACGGCGATCGTCGGCGTATTGCCGCGGCAGGAGCAGCGCGACGTAATAGAGCGGATAGAGCCACGGTCCGATCGCCGCCGGCCAGCCGAGCACCAGCGCGAGCGCGACCGCCATTAGAATTTCGCCGAGATAGTTGATGTGCCGCGACAGTCCCCAGAAGCCGCTGCACAAGAGCCGCTTGCCCCAACCGTCGACGGTGGCGGGCGTGAGGAGCCCGAACAGCCGCGCGTCGGGCCGCGTCTTGAACAAAAACTTTTGCAGGTTGGCGCCGCGCGACAGCGCCCAGCCGCCGAAGAACCCGAGCACGCACGCCGCGAGCGCGACCGGCGCCGTGTGGGGATTGGCGCGCTCGGCGACGTCCCACAATCCGACGCAATAAAAGAACGGATAAAAAACCAGACAGCCCCAACCGAGCTTGAAGCCCACGCGCTCGGCGAAGAAGTCGTAGGTATAGAGGTGCACCTCTTCGAAGTTGAGATATTCGGCGACGAAGAAGGTGAACATCACGGCGTACATCAGCACGCCGGGCGACGGATCGTCGGGGTGCAGCGCGACGTGGTGCGCGGCGAACGACAGCACGTTGAGCTCGAGCATGATCGCGCCGGCGAGATAGAGAAACATCTTGGCGTCGACGAGACCGCCGCCCCAGCGCGGATTCTCGGCGCGGCCGAGATAGAGATCGGTGGCGACCCCGAGGTTGGTCGGCGCCTGGGTGAGCACGATCCACAGCGTGAACGCGAGCCCGATGGCGCACGCGCTCGCCGCCATCGCCCAGCGGTGCACGTAGAAGACGTCCCACGCGACGAAGCCGAGCCGACACGCGCCCACGTACAGCGCGATCGCCAGCACGAACACGCGCAGGCCGTTCAGGCGATAGCGCAGCGGCTTGCCCGCCGCGTCGCGCACGTAGCCGTCGACCCAGCGCCCGGGCACGGCGACGTGGAGCAGCAGGATCACGGCGTAGATCACGAACGGCCACAGGAATCCGGGCATCTCGTCCTCGTCGTCGCGCGCGCATCATAAAACAGTCGGCGCGCTCGTAATATGGAGTATTGACCTCGGAGGTTTCCATGAAAGTGATCGTGCGGTTCGCGGCGCTCGGGTTGTTCGCCGGCATGCTGGGGTTCTTGTCGTGCCGCGCGCAGACGGGCGTGCAGTCGCCGGCGAACGCGAACTCGGGGGCGCCTCCGCCGCCGGCGAATGATCCGGGCGTGATGCTGCCGGCGAGCAAGGCGGGGCCGGTGTTCTTTCGTCCGCCGGCCCAACCGGCGCAACCGGCGCAGCAGGCGGCGTATCCGCAGTCACAGCAGGCGCCCAATCCGCCGTCGCAGGCGCCGAATCCGTCGCAGGCGCCGATGCAGAGCGTCCCGTGATCGCGACGCGGCTCTTCGGCGCGCTGGCGAGCTTCCTCGTGCTGGCGGTGATGTTCGCGCCGCTCGAACGCGCGTTCCCGGCGCGCGCCGGCCAGCGCTGGCTGCGCCCGGCGTATGCGCTCGACGTCTGCTTCTTCCTCGGGCAGTACCTGCTATGGAGCGCGCTGGCGCTCGGCGCGCTGGCGGCGATCCGCTCGGCGTCGGGCGGCGCGGCGCTCGAGTGGCTGCGGCAATCTGCCGCACGCCAGCCGCTGATCGTGCAGGCGATCGAGGTGATCGCGCTCGGCGATCTGCTGGTCTATTGGTGGCACCGCGCGTGTCACGCGTCGGCGTTCTTGTGGCGCTTTCACGCCGTGCACCACAGCGCCGAGCACCTCGATTGGCTGGCGGCGCACCGCGAGCACCCGCTCGACGGACTGACGACGCAGCTGGCGCAGAACCTGCCGGCGTTCGTGCTCGGCTTTCCGCTGCAGACGATCGCCGCGCTGGCGGCGTTTCGCGGCGCGTGGGGCATCTTCATCCACTCGAACGTGCGCCTGCGCCTCGGCCTCCTCGGCCTGATCGCCGGCGCGCCCGAGCTGCACCATTGGCACCACGCGCGCCTTCAGCGCACGCGCCACAACTTCGCCAACCTCGCCCCGTGGCTCGACGTGCTCTTCGGCACCTACCACCGCCCCGAAGGCGACGAGACCTACCCGCTCGGCCTCGACGCCCCCGGCCCACGCAGCTACTGGCGCCAGCTCCTCGCCCCATTCCGCAGCGGCAATTTGCCGCAATAGCGCCGCGCCTCGCTCAGCCGTGGACCGCCTTGCCGAAGTCGCGCATCCACGTGTGCTCGTCGGGCGAGAGCGGGCCTTTGTCGAGGGCGCGCAGGTTTTCGTCGAGCTGCTGCTCGGAGGCGGGGCCGGAGAGCACGACGTCGACGTGCGGGCTCGACAGGCAGAAGCGATAGCAGTCGCCGGCGGTCGGCACCGCTCCGCTCCAGCCGCGCGGCGCCTTGAGCAGCTTGCGCCAGCTCGTCGCCGTGTACGCGATCACCGCCGGCTTGCGTTTGGCGAGATGCGGAAAGATGTCCTGCTCCGCGCCCGGGTGCGCGGCGTTGTAGCGGATCATCAGCAGGTCGAGCGGGCTGTCCTCGGCGAGCCGCCCGGCGCGTTTGCGATCGTGAATCGACACGCCGAGCGCGCGGACCTTGCCCGACTCCTTCAAGTGGCGCAGCTCGCGCAGCGTGCCCTCGGTCCACGCCGAGCCGACGCCGAGCCAGCCGAGCTGATAGACGTCGAGGTAGTCGGTCTTGAGCTTCTTGAGCGCCGCCTCTGCGCCGCGCCGCACCGAGCCGCCGAAATAGCCGACGAGCGGCACCGTGGCGATCACGAACCGCTCGCGGTCGCCGCGGAGCGCGTCGTTGAGCGGCGCCACCAGCTTGCCCGAGCGAAACGTGTAGAAGACGTAGTTGACGCCGCGGTCGAGCGCCGCGCGAATGCCGTGCTCGTCGATGCCGTAGTTGGCCGCGAGCCCCAGCCGGTGCACCGTCTTGCCCAGCCCGGGCACGAAGCGCCTGGCAAAATCGACGTCGCCCATTTTTCCCCCGGCGCCGAAACACGGCGCGAACGTGTGATGCGCGCGCGGTCCATATTGCCTCAAAGCGCGCAATCGCGGGCGCATCATTATATAAACGGCGGATGATCGACGCTGCGAGGATCACCACAGTGGCGACTGCTCGATTCGGATCGGCTATCGCGCGTTAGCGGCACTGCCATTCACTTAACGACGTGGCCGTAGCCGTAGCCGTAGCCGTAGCCGTAGCCGTTTCCCCTCTCCATCGCGCAACTTCCCAAGCGCTCGCTGACCATATGCCTCGTGGCTACGCCTCGCTCGGGGAGCAACTGCGACGAGTCGGCTACGGCCACGGCTACGGCTACGGCCACGGCCACGGCTACGGCCAGTGGATCAAATTCGATCGCTTGCGCTCAAGTGATCGGCATTGGCGTTATTGGCGCGCCAGCAGAAAGCGCGAAAGGCCGGCGAATAGCGCGATCGCGGCGAAGATGAGCAGCGCGGCCAGCTCCTCGCGCGCGCTCGCGGCGCCGGGCGCGGTGTCGCAGCCGCAGTGCGACGCCGGCGGCGGCGTCGAATGGGCGCCGCCGTCCGACGGCACATAGTGAAGCCCGCCGTCATAAGCCGGCACATAGACGCCGCCGTCGTAGCTCGGGATATAGACGCCGCCGTCGTCCGTCGGCCCAACGCCGCCGTCGCCCGCCGGCGCGCCGTTGATGATCCCAAAGAACTGTCCAATGTAATAGGACGAGCACACGCCCTCATCGAGGATGTACGGCGCCGCCGTGCCGCAGCCGTGCTTGGGATCGATCGCCACGCCGTGATCCATGCCAGTGATCTGCACCGTCTCGATCACCGTCACGCCCGAAGCGTCGTGATAGGCCGCGTGCGGATTGCCCGCCAGCATGTCGCTCACCGACGGCGTCTGTCCAATCCCGTGCGCGTCGGTCCACTGTTTCATCATTTCCACTGTATTGTCGGGATTGACCAGACTGTCTTTACTGCCCTGCCAGATCGAGACGCGCGGATAGGGGCCTGAATAACCCGTATAGGCGGCGCGCACGTAATCACCCCATTGTTTGGGCGTCAAATTCGAGCCGGGCGTCAAGCACGGCGAATAGACCTGGTTCTTGTTGGTCGTGCAGTGATAGGGCACGCCCGCGATGGGCGCGCCGGCGGCGAAGACGTCGGGCCAGGTGGCCATCATCAGCGCCGTCTCGGCGCCGCCGGCCGATAGTCCCGTAATGAACACCCGAGAGGCGTCAATCGAGTAATCGGACTTCATTTGATCGACCATTTGTTTGATCGACAGGTTCTCGCCCTGGCCGCGCGTCAGGTTGGCGGGATCGTTTTCGCCCGTCAGTGGATTGGAGTTGCCGCCGGCCCAATTGAAACACGTCAGTCCGTTGTTGGCCGTCGTCTGCTCGGGATACACGACATAGAATTTGTATTGATCGGCCAATTCGTTCCAGCCGGCTTTGACGTAGTCGGCGGCCTGTTGCGAGCACGCGTGCAGCGCCAGCACCAGCGGCGCGTTCGACGGCATGCCCGGCGGAACGTACTTCCACATGCGCAGGCCGGCCGGATTGGAGCCAAAGCTCGCCACCGCCGTAATGGAGCCGGCCGCGGCCTCCGCGCGGCTCGCGGCGGCGCACAATAGTGTGCTCATCAACGACCACTTTGCGAACATCATTGAAACGCGGCTCATCGCGGTTCCTCCTTGGCGCCCATCGACGATAGAAACTCGACGACCGCGCGGTTCCAAAGCTCCGGTTTTTCGAACTGGACCATGTGGCCGGCGCGCGGAATCACCACCAATCGCGCGCGCGGAATGCGCAGGGCGTTTTGCGCGATTTGCCGCGTGTCGCCGCCGTGCAGGATGGCGTTGGGGATCAGCGCGTCGTCGCCGCCGAAGACGACCAGCGTGGGCGCGCCGACGTCGGGCAGACGATCGTAGACGGGCTCGGCGATCATCGCGCGCACCGAGCGCGATACGGCATAGGCGTAGCCGTCGAAGTCGGGCCCCTCGACGATGCGCACGCGATCGTCGGCCATGAAGCGCGCCTCGCGCGGTGCGCTGCTGAAGTTCACAATGAGGTTTCCATAGATGTTCTCCAAAGGCGTCAGCTTGACGAAGTCTTTGGTGACTACGTCGGCGAGCCAGCCGCCTTCGCCCGGCTCGAACTTCTCGAGACCGGCGGGCGCGACCAGGATCAAGCCGTCGATGCGATTGGGATAGAGCAGGTTGTGGGTGATGGCGATCTGTCCGCCCATCGAGTGGCCGACCAGGACGACGTGCTCGAGGCGGAGCTGCTCGATGACGCGCTCGACGACGCGCGCGAAGAAGCGCATCGAGTAGTGATAGTTGGCTTTGCTGCTGCGCCCGTAGCCGGGGAGATCGATGGCGACGACGCGATAGTGCTGCGAGAGCTCGTCGAGGTTGCGCGACCAGACCGGCAGATAGCTGCCGAGGCCGTGAATCAACAATAGTGTACGGTCGCCACGGCCGGAGTCGCTATAGGCGACTTCGATGTGGTCGATGTCGAGGAGCTGCGTTTGAACCGGATAGTGCAGCTCGCGAAAGCTCAGTCCGATGCGCGGACCGCACGACGCGGTCAACAATAGAGTACTGAGCAACCACAGTGGTGTGTTGGTCTTCATGGGTTTCAAAACATCAGCCATTTGAGGTCGGTGAAGACGGTCCACGGGTTTTGCGGACGGCCGCCGCCCCCGCCCGGTTGAACCGCGGGGCTGTCGTAGAAATCGCCGAGCCACAGATAGGCGCCGTGCAGCTCGACGGCGAAGAACACCTTGATGCGCCACACCAGCGACGCGTTGGCCTCGGCGCCGATGAAGTGGCCGCCGCCCGACGGCGCGACGTTGGCGTAACCGACCGCGCCGCCGACTTTGGCGGTCAAGACATTGCGAATCAGGTCATAGCTGACATTGAGCGTTCCAGCCGACAGTCCATAACCGAGATTGGAGACGTCGAAGACCGCGGCATAGAAACGATTGACCACAGTAGAGTGGGGCAACAATAGATAGGCGCCGCTGGAGATGAACGGGGCGCCCGGCGCGCCGTAGGTGTTGCCGGTGATGACGCCGGTGTAGCGGCCGCCGGCGATGCCGTTATGGTTGCCGGTCGAATAGACGAAATCGCCGACGATGACGTCATTGCGCGAATTGCCGTAGCGATAACCGAGCCTGAGATTGGCGGCCAGGCCGAGGATGTCGGCGGCTTTGACATAGCGGCCGTCGGGTTGTTTGGTGCGCAATTGGCCGAAGTTGCCGACAACGAACGCGGACGCGCCCCAGCGGCCGGCGGTGAACTCGGGATTCATTGCGGCGTTCACGTCGACCCACGCGAGATCGGCGTGATAGTTGGCGCCGGTCGAGGGGAAGCGATAGGCGCCGTCGTAGTCGGCCAGCGGGCTCGACGGGCCCTGGCCGAGCACGCTCACGCCGCCCGCGCCGCTCGACGTGTCGCGCAGGTAGCGCACGCTGCCGCCGACGTTGAGGCCGAACGGCAGCGTGCGGCTGGTCAATGCTTCAAAAAGCAGGACGTGGTCGTCGTCCTGAATCTTGTTCTCATAGAGGACATAACCGCCGAGCTTGAACGATTGACCCCATTGTTGACCATAGAGTGAAACGCCGACGGCGTCGGAGCCCCAGAACATCAGGCGCGTGCCGGTGAGCGAGATGGTGGAGAAGAACGTATTGTAGGGATTGCGGACGTTGTCCCAGAGACGTTGCAGGCCAATGTTCAGGTACCAGCCTTTGAGCAGCCTGAACTCGACCTCGACGTTTTGCGTCTCGATGTTGATTTGACGGCCGGAGAAGGCGCCGCCAAAGTTGCCGCCGACGCCATAGGACGAGTCGCCCCAGGTCCAGTTGATCTCGAAGCTGAGGCGCAGGCGCGCGAAGCGATCGAGCACGCGCGGCTCGAAGATGACGAAGGGGATCAGCCGCTGCTCGGCGACGAAGTTGGCGCCGCTGGTCGTCTGTGTGGTGTTGGAGCCGAACAGTCGGCCGACGACGCGGCCCTGCAAGAGGTCATTGGTGGGCGCGACGTTGGTCGCCTCGGCGCGCGTCAGGAAATAGGCCAGGAAGCGAAGCTGGTCGTCGCGGTGCGCTTCCAGTTGATCGGGGGTGGTGGCGCCCAACGATTCACTGTCGGGATCTTCGGCGCGCGCGGCTGAGCACAATAGCGTGAGCACTACGATCAGTCGCGCGCGCATGGACGTTACTGGCGGCTGAAGTTCTGGATCAGGGAATCGATCTTCTTGCCGTTGTAGACGGTGCTGCCGAAGCCGGCGCTGGCGGTCGGCGGCGTGATGCCGTTGGTCGGCTGCGTCTGCACGACTTCGTATTTCATGCGGTGCGTGGCGGGATCGATTTGATAGATGCCCTGCGCCGCCGCCGTCGACGGTTGGTTTTGCGCGATGGTGATGTCGAAGATGCCGTCGACCTCGGACGGCGTGGCGGTGTACGTGCCGGTGAAGGAGGTCGTCTTGTTGGCGTTGTCGACGCCGAGCACGGTGTACGTCGAGTCGGCGTTGAACGTCGCGGTGATCATGGTGTCGTTGAACGGCGGCTTGGCGAGCAGCGGGGCGACGTCGGCGCCAGCGCTGAGCCAGTTGCCGACGAGCGCCGACTGCGCCATGGGTCCCGGGCCGGTGGGTGAGCCGTCGGCGCCGCAGCCGGCGAGCGCGAGCGAGACGATGAGCAGGGTGCGAGCACGAGCGCGATTCATGGGCGTCCTCCGCGAGTGGTGTTGAGCTGCGGCGGCGCTTTGCGGGTTTCGTGCCGCGGGCGTTGCGCGGAGTTTTCGCGGACGCGCGGCGGAGGAGGGTGTTACTCGAACGTTACAGATCGTATAGCGGGCGATACGGCGCGATTACGGCGATTATGGCGAGTGCAGGATCGTCTGGCCGGCGCCGACGGTGAAGACGTCGGTGGCGCTGTTGCCGAAGACGGCGTTGAAGCGATCGGCGGCCGCGTCGGTCACCGATAAACCGGTCGGCTGCGCGGTCCACGTGCCGTCGCCGGCGGAGCGCAGGATGGTCCACGCGCCGCCGACGGCATAGAGGTCGCCGGCCGACGAGCCCCAGATCGACGCCAGCGGAATCGACGAGGGAACGCCGTTGGTCTCGGGCGTCCAGGTGCCGTCGCCCGACGAGCGCAGCACCGTGCCCGCGTCGCCGACCGCCCAGATGCTGCCGCCGGCGCCCCAGACGCCGTAGAGATCGTGCGACGTGCCGCTCGTCTGCGGCGCCCACGTCGAGCCGGTCGAGTGCAGGATCGTGCCGCCGCTGCCGACGGCGTAGACGTGGCCGCCGGCGCCCCACACCGCGCGCAGCACCGTCGTGCCGACGGCGGTCTGCAGGACCCAGCCGCCGGTCACCGAGTGCAGGATGGTGTTGCCGCTGCCGACGACGTAGACGTCGGTGGCGCTGGTGCCCCAGGCGCCGTAGAGGTTGACGGCGCTGCCGGCGGGCGTGGTCGACGCGGTCCACGTCGCGGCGCTGCCGTGCAGGAGGACGCCCGCGTCGCCGACGAGGAAGACGTCGGCGGCGCCGGCGCCCCAGACGCCGTTCAGGTTTCCCGTCGAGGCGGCGGCGAGCGACGGGGTCCAGTGCTGGCCGCCGTCGGTGGTGCGCAGGAGGTTCGAGCCGGACGCGAGCGCGCTCGTGGCGTAGAGCGTGGCGCCGGCGCCCCAGATGCCGGTGAGCGCGGCGCCTTGCAGCGGCGTCGAGCCGCCGAGCTGGAGCGTCCAGGGCGGCGTCGCGGCGTCGCCGGCGCCGTCGAGGAGGCCGCCGTCGAGGGCGGCGCCGCCGAGCGTGACGGTGGCGGCGGCGATGCGGTGGGCTTCGACGCCGATGGGCGGCGAGACGGCGTGGCCGACGACTTTGCCGGCGAGCAGGCCGGTGACGTCGAAGGTGACTTTGAAGGCGTCGTCGGGGAGCTCGGCGAGCAGCGTGGCGGGGAGCTTGGTGCCGGCGGGGATCGCGACGTCGCGCGAGACGCTGCGCTGGTCGTAGGTGGCGATGATGGTCAGCTTGTCGACGGTGACGGCGCCGTCGACGGTGAGCGCGACGCCGGTGCCGGGCTGGCTGCACGCCGGGGCGAAGGCTGCGAGCGCGGCGCAGGCGGCGAGCGCGCGGGCGAACGCGGGTGCGCGGGCGAACGCGGGCGCGCGGCTCAACGGAAGCTCACGCGGCCGAGCGGCTCGTTCGGGTAGACCTCGGATTGCGGCGCGAGCGTGACCGCGAGCGCGACGGTCACGCCGATCACCACGACGACGGCGCCGACGGCCACGCCCCACACCCACGCGCGGCTCCTGCGCGGCGGCGCGGGCGCGGCGATCGGCCACGGATCGTTCGCCGCCGACGAGCCGCGCGCGTCCTTCACCGCGTTCACGCCCACGTTGAGATTCACATTGGCGCTCGAATTCGAATTGGAATTCACATTCGCGTTCGAATGCGAATTGGGATTCACATTCGCGCTCGAATGCGAATTGGGATTCACGTTCGCGCTCGAATTCGAATTTGCGTTCGCGTTTGCCGGCGCCGTCGAGCCGAGCGGCTTTTCCGCCGCGCGCGCCGAACGCGCCGCCTGCTCCTCGCGAATGTTGGCCGCCAGCCGCCGCGCCTCCTCCGCCAGCTCGGCCGGCGGCGCGGTCGCGAGGTAGCGCTCGCACTCGACGATGGCGCGCTCGTACTCGCCGAGCTTGCGATACGTCTGCGCGAAGTTGATCAGGAACTCGGGACGCGGCGACAGCGCGTAGCCGACCTTGAAATGCTCGAGCGCCGCGCCGTAACGCCCGGCGCGATACTCGATCTGCCCGGCGGTGAAGTGCGCGCGCGCCTGCTCCTCGCGCGTCGGCGCCTCGTCGGCCGCCGCGGGTCGCGCGGGCGCGAGCCCGAACGCGAGCGCGAAGCTGAGCGCGAAGCCGAGCACGGCGAGCGCGAGCCGAAGGCGCGGAGCCACGGCGCTCACTTTACCGCAAGCTGGCCCGCGTCGCGCAGCCGGGCCACTAATGATGCGATGTCGGGGCGCGCGCGACGCTGCGGAGGTTATCGGCTGCTCGAGCGGCTGGGCCGCGGCGCGACCTGCGAGGTCTGGCGCGCGCGCCGCGCCGGGCGTCCGTTCTCGCGCGCGCTGGTGGTCAAGCGCCTCCTGCCCGAGCTGGCCGCCGATCCCGGTTACGTCGAGGTGCTGGCCGCCGAAGCGAAGCTGGCCATGCGCCTGCGCCACCCGAACGTCGTGCGCGTCTTCGGCGTCGAGCAGCACGGCGACGAGCGGCTGCTGGTGATGGAGCACCTGGGCGGCGGCGATCTGCGATCGCTCCTGCGCGCGCAGGCGCAGGTCGGGCCGCCGCACCCGGGGCTGGGCGCGCTGGTGGTGCGCGACGTGTGCCGCGCGCTGGCGCACGCGCACGCCGCCGCCGGCGACGACGGGCGGCCGCTCGGCATCGTGCACCGCGACGTCAGCCCGGCCAACGTGGTGCTGAGCGCGCGCGGCGCGGTCAAGCTGGTCGACTTCGGCGTGGCGCGCGCGCTGGCGCGGATCAGCGACGAGAAGACGCGCACCGCTTCGCTCAAGGGCAACCTGGCGTACATGGCGCCGGAGCAGCTCGCGCTGGCGCCCGTCGACGCGCGCGCCGATCTGTTCGCCGCGGGCGTGGTGCTGTACGAGGCGCTGACCGCGCGGCGGTTGTTCAAGTCGGCGGTGGACCTGGCCGGCATGCGCGCGGTGCGGCGGCAGGCGGTGCCGGCGCCGTCGTCGCTGAACGCGGCGGTGCCGCTCGAGCTCGATCGGATCTGCGCGCGCGCGATGGCGCTCGAGCCGGGCGAGCGGTTCGCGAGCGCGGCGGAGATGGCCGAGGCGCTCGACGAGGTGGTGGCCGCGCTCGGTTATGGGCGCGCGCACCTCATGCGCACGCTGGCGGAGCTGCGTCGCGCGGCGCCGGCGGAAGCGCCGCTCGCGCCGGAGCGGGTGACCAAGACGCAGGGCGCGCCCGGCGCGTGGGGACGGCGCTGGGCGATCGGCGCCGCCGCGATCGCGCTTGCCGCCGCCGCTGCATGGATCGTCGTCGGGCGCGCGTCCGCCGTCGCCGCCGCCGCTGCTTCCGCCGCGTCGCCACGCGCGCTCGCTCCCGCCGCGCCGCCGTCACCGAGCGCCGCTCCGTCGGCCGCCGAGCCGCCGCTCGTTGCGCCGTCGCTCGCCGCGTCCTCGGTCGTCGCATCCGAAGCGCATAGTTCCGCGCCGCCGGCCGCGCGCGCCGATCGCCGCCGCGCGCCGAAAAATCGCCACGACTTCGCCGCCGGCAAGTTGCTCGATCCTTTCGACCGCTGAAAGTGAAATACTCGGCGCCATGGCGGAGTTCGACGACGGCGTTCACACGCTCAGCGCGCACCGGCCGACGGCGCTGCACCTGCGGCGCGCCGCGCTGGTGGTGACGGCGGGCAAGGACGCGGGGCAGCGCTTCGAGTTCGAGGGCCGCGCCCGCGTCGGCGCGCGCGAGCTCGCCGACCTGGTGCTGCGCGACGCCAAGGTGTCGGGGCTGCACTGCGAGATCACGGTGGCCGACGGGCTGCGCGTGCGCGATCTCGACTCGAAGAACGGCACCTTCGTCGGCGGCGTGCGCGTGATCGAGGCGCTGCTCGCCGTCGGCGATCTGATCTCGGTCGGCGACACGCGGCTGCGCGTCGAGCCGGTGGCCGGCACCACCGCGGTCGATCTGCACGCGGACGACGACTTCTACGGCCTCGTCGGCCAGTCGGCGCGGATGCGCGCGCTCACCGCGCGGCTGGCGCGCCTCGCCGAGACCGACACCACCGTGCTGGTGCAGGGCGAGACCGGCACCGGCAAGGAGCGCGTGGCCGAGGCGCTGCACCTCGCCGGGCCGCGCGCCGCGCAGCCGCAGGTGACCGTCGACTGCAGCGCGCTGCCGGCGACGCTGATCGAGTCGGAGCTGTTCGGCTACGAGCGCGGCGCGTTCACCGGCGCGGTGGCGAGCGCGGCCGGCGCGTTCGAGCGCGCGCACGGCGGCACGCTGTTCCTCGACGAGATCGGCGAGCTGCCGCTCGAGCTTCAGCCCAAGCTGCTGCGCGCGCTCGAGTCGCGCCGGGTGCGCCGGCTCGGCGGCCAGAAGCCGATCGCCGTCGACGTGCGCATCGTCGCCGCCACCAACCGCGATCTCGCGCTCGAGGTCTCCGCCGGCCGCTTCCGCGAAGATCTCTACTATCGCCTCGCAGTCGTCACGCTGGCGATCCCGCCGCTGCGCGAGCGCCTCGACGATCTGCCGCTGCTGGTTGCGGCATTATGCCGCGAGCTGGGTTTCGATCCGGCGCCGTTCCTCGTCGAGGAATCGCTCGAGGCGCTGCGCCGCCACTCCTGGCCCGGCAACGTCCGCGAGCTGCGCAACGCCCTCGAGCGCGCCGCCGTCCTCTTCGAGTCGGTCACGCCGCAGCTCCGCCCCGCGCCCCCCGACGCGCCGCCGCCGGCCGCGATCGATCTCTCGATCCCCCTGCGCGTCGGCAAGCGCCACCTCGTCGACCACTACGAGCGCGCCTACGTCACCGCCATGATCGATCACTGCGGCGGCAACCTCTCCGAAGCCGCCCGCCGCTCCGGCGTCGAGCGCATCTCCCTCTACCGCATCCTGCAACGCCTCGGCCTGCGCGACCGCTGAGGCTTACACTGTAAGGCTCGGCGCCTTACGCTGTAAGGTTCACTTCGCGATCATGAACGAGTCGAGCATCGTGCCGTCGCCGCGGAACGCCGTCGCGCGCAGCAGGCCGGCGTGCACGCGCAAGACGACGTAGTTGAACGTCGACTCCGACGTCGCCGTCCAGAAGTTCGTGCCGCTCGGATAGAGCGGCGCCCCCGCGCTGCCGGCGACGACGTAGATGGTCCCGTCGGCGGCCGTCTGCCCGGTGACCGTCCCGCGCATCGGCTTGGTGCGCTCGTAGTCGTGATCGTGCCCGGCGAGCACCAGGTCGACTTTGTACTTGTCGACCACCGGCTGAAACGCCATGCGCACCGGGAGCTGGTCTTCCGGGTGCGGCCCCGACGCCGCCGTCCACATCGGCTTGTGGTGCATCATCATGAGCCACGGCGCGCCCGCGCCCGCCGCCAGATCGGCGTCGAGGAGCTGCGTGTTGGCGCCCTGCAGATCGCTCGGCACCTGCGGCGTGTCGTTGGCGACGGCGAGGTGCACCGGCCCGTAGTCGACGTAGAAGTTCTGCTCGTCGGCGGGCTGCGCGAGTTGCGAGAAGAAGTTCACCGAGTTCACGTCGTGGTTGCCGTGCGCGTAGATCATCGGCGTCGAGTGCAGCACCGACTCGGCGGCGTTGAACCAGGTGTCCCAATCTTCCTGCACCGGCCCGAGCGAGATGGCGTCGCCGGAGAACAGGATCACGTCGGGCGAGTTGGCGGCGGCCGCGGCGGTGAGCTCCGCGCCCCACTGCGAGTAGCCGTCGCGCGTGTCGCCGAGCACCAGCATCACCACCTCGGCGCTCGGCGACGCGGCGCGATCGGGCGCGGTGCGGAAGGTGTAGACCGGCGAGAACGCCTGCGTGCCGTCGGCGCCCACGCCGCCGACGCGGTAGCTGTACAGCGTGTCGGGCGTGAGGCCGCACAAATGCGTCTCGTGGATGCGCACCGGATCGCCGATCGCCACGTCGTAGACGAAGGTGAAGCCGTCTTGGGTCTTGTCGGTGTTGCCGCCGGTGCCGAACTGCACGGTGGTGGCGAGCGTGGCGTTGTCGTTGGTGCGCCACACCACGGCGATGTTGCGCGACGCGTCCTGCGCGCCGAAGTTGAGGTGCACCATCTTGGGCGCCGGATCGGCGCCGAGCACGTTCGCGCCCGGCTGCGGGATCGACGCGCCGTCGACGGTCTTGACGGTGTAGCCGCACGACGCGAGCGCGATCGAGCCGCCCTGGTGCAGATCGATCAGGCCGTCGCCGTTCTGCGCGCCGCCGTCGGAGAGCGGCAGCTCCTTCTCGAAGAAGCAACCGGCGGCGCAAAGCGAGAGCGCGAACATGAGCTGGCGCATCGACTACTCCAACCGATAGGTGAATTGTGCCAGGAATTGATCGTTCGCGTAGCCGGCGTACTTGCCCGCGGCGTCGTGATCGTCGAGCTGCGCGTTGTGCAGGTAGTTGAGCTGCACCTTGACGTTGTGCGCGCGGTGATAATAGGAGAGGCCGCCGATCATCGACCAGCGCGCCTGCGTCGGATCGCCCGGGCCGGTGATCGGCACCGACTGGTTGGGCGCCACCGCCTCGAAGCGCGCGGTCACCTCCAGGCGCCGGAACAGCCAACCGGGGATTGGAAATAGATACCCGGCCTGGGCGTTGAAACCCTGCAAATGGTAATTCGGGTTGGGCGCATTGGAAGTATACGTCACATCGCCCCAGAGGTACTCGACGTAGGCGGAGAAGCCCTTGAACGAGCAGAAGGCGTCGGCGCCGAGGAGCAGCGTCTTCTCGCTGAAGTCGCCGAGCCGCTTCTTGTTCCACGAGATATCGAACGCCACCCACACCGCGTCCTCGCCGAGCGCGCTCTCGATCAAGCGCGCGCGCGGGCCGATCGGGCGGAACGCCACGCGCCCGACGTACATGAAGTTGGAGTCGATGTTCTCGACGACGTTGATGCCCTTGCCGTTGAACACGCCGCCGGAGACTTGCAGCCACGGCGCGTAGGGGAGGCCGAGGATTCCGCTGATGCCGATCTGGCGGCCGGGCGTGAGCGAGACCAGCTGCGCGAAGTCGACCATCTGCAGATCGGCGGCGGAGAGGATGGTCTGGCGCGAGAACGGCGCGAAGTGCTGGCCGAGCGTGATGCGCCAGAAGCCGCGCTTCGGCAATTCGGCGTTGGCGGCGAGGTACGCGTCGAGGAGCTGGAAGCCGGGCACCATGTCGGCCTCGGCGCGCGCTTCCCAGAGGATGGAGCGGGTCGGCAGGTGGCCGACGGCGATCAGGCGCGCGCGGCGGAGGACGAAGCCGCTCTCGCCCTGGTTGGCGACGTTGGCGTTGGCGTCGTGCTGCTGCCACTTGAGCTGCGGCTGAATGATTCCGCCGAGCGAGATGTCGGGGGTCGCGTGGGCGCGCGCGGAGGCGGCGAGCAACGCCGCGGCGACGAGCGCGCCGCGGAGGCGGCAAAGCATCATTCGTCGACAGCTATCACGGTGCGCGCGGCGGCGATTGTTCCAAGTTCGTCACATTTATCGTCGCCGAGTTGTCACCAACGGGACACGCAAAGTTTCAGGTTCGCCTGCTAACCGTCAGCTTCGTGCGTGGAGAAATTTCGCTCGCCTTCGCAATGCCGCTCGCACCGCTCGCGGCGCTCGCGCTCGCGTTCGCGCTCGGCGGCTGCGTCGCGGGCGAGCCGCGCGCGAACCTCGACGAGCGCGAGGCCGCCGAGGCGCGCGACGCGTGCAGCTTCTCCGCCGGCGCGCGCGCGGGCGCCACGCTCTCGCGCGACGCGCCGCTCGGCGAGGCGATCCCGATCGATCACGTGATCGTGCTGATGCTGCAAGGCCGCGCGTTCGATCACGTGCTCGGCGCGCTCCCCGGCGCCGACTGCGCGCCCGAGGGCGCCGCCAATCCCGACGCGGCGGGGCAGTCGATCGCGCGCCGGCGGCTCACGCGCGCGTGCCTCGCCGATCCGCCGCATAGCTGGAACGCGCACCACGTCGCGTGGGGCGGCGGGCGCAACGACGGCTTCGTGCGCGCCGCCGCCGCGCCGTCGGCGATGGGCTACTACGCGCCCGACGATCTCCCCGGCCTGTACTCGATCGCGTCGCAGTTCGCGGTCGCCGACGGCTACTACAGCTCGGTGCTCGGCCCGCCGTCGGCGAACCGCGCGTTCCTCTACGCCGCCACCGCGTTCGGCGCCGTCGGCGACGAGCCGCCGGCCGGCGATCGCCCGACGATCTTCTCCGCGCTCGAGGCCGCGGGCGTCTCCTGGGCGGTCTTCTCCGAGTCTTCATCGCCGGCCGCCGCGCTCTCCGCCGCGCTCGCGCCCGCGCGCTTCCATCCGTACCGTGACTTCGTCAACGCCGCCGCCGGCGGCAATTTGCCGCAGGTGTCCTTCCTCGAGCCCGACTTCGCCGGCGCCGACGGCGTGCGCGACGACTTCGACGCCATCGCCGACGTGCAGCTCGGCGATCAATTCCTCGTGCACCTGGTCGCCGCCGTCACGCGCAGCCCCGCCTGGCCGCGCACCGCGCTGTTCATCACCTTCTCCGACGACGGCGGCTTCTACGATCACGCGCCGCCGCCGGCCGCCTGCGCGCCCGACTCGCTGGCGCCGGTGCTCGCGCCCACCGACGCCCCCGGCGCCTTCGACCGCCTCGGCTTCCGCGTGCCGCTGATCGCCGTCTCGCCCTGGGCGCGCCGCGCGTTCGTCGATCACACGCGCTACGATCACACCTCGCTCGTGCGCTTCCTCGAGGCGCGCTTCCGCCTCCCGGCGCTCACCGCCCGCGACGCCAACGCCGCGCCGCCGTTCGCGCTGTTCGACTTCACGCGCCCGCGCCTCGACGCGCCGCCGCTCGCCGAGCTTCCGCTCGACGGCAGCGCGTACAAGCACTGCGACCCCGACGATCCCGAGTGAGCCTGCTCAGCGGAATGGAGCGGGGCTTGCCCGCCGATTGCTTGAGCGTCCCCAAGGCCAGCGATCCGAATTATC
>DASREC010000412.1:0-22666 GCA_035652295.1 Polyangia bacterium | reverse complement strand
GGCCTGAGCAGCGCCGGGTCGAGCACGTCGGGCCGGTTGGTGGCCGCGATCAGAATCACGCCCTCGTTCGACTCGAAGCCGTCCATCTCGACGAGCAGCTGGTTGAGCGTCTGCTCGCGCTCGTCGTGCCCGCCGCCGAGCCCGGCGCCGCGATGGCGCCCGACCGCGTCGATCTCGTCGATGAAGATGATGCACGGCGCGTTCTTCTTCCCCTGCTCGAACAGGTCGCGCACGCGCGACGCGCCGACGCCGACGAACATCTCGACGAAGTCCGATCCGGAGATCGAGAAGAACGGCACGCCCGCCTCGCCCGCGATCGCGCGCGCGAGCAGCGTCTTGCCGGTGCCCGGCGGCCCCATCATCAAGACGCCCTTCGGAATCCGCCCGCCGAGCTTGGTGAACTTTTTCGGATCCTTTAGAAAGGCGATGATCTCTTCGACTTCGTCTTTCGCTTCCTCGACGCCGGCCACGTCGGCGAACGTCACCTTGTTCTGGTGCTCGCCGAGCAGCTTCGCCTTGGACTTGCCGAACGACATCGCCTTGCCGCCGCCCGCCTGGAGCTGGCGCATGAACAAAAAGAAGATCAGGACCAGCGCCACCATCGGCAGCCACGAGCCGAGCAGCACTTGCCAAATCGTATTTTCGTCGCGCTCCTCGATCTCGTACTTGATCGACGCCTTGCCGTCCTTGCCCGCGTGGTCGAGCTTGGCCAGCGTCTCGGGAGCCGCCGGCCCGACGGTGCGGAACTTGTGCCCGTCGTTGTACTCGCCCGTCCAGTGCTCGCCCTTGATGTTGACCTTGGCGATGTGCTGCGGGTTGTTCTGCACCTCCTGCATGAAGGTGCCGAACGCGATCTTCTCGTCGCCGGGCTTGGAGGACCCGGTGAAGAGCTGGTAGATGCTCACGAACATCAGGATGAGCAGCAACCAGAGCAGGATGGTCTTGTGCGATTGTCGCAACGGGTCCTCTTTTCTCTCTAGGAGAGCAACCTTCTCATTATTGCACAGCACCTTCGCGAGTCAACGCGCACTCGATGACCGAATCGGCGCACGGGCGCACGCCCGGAATCCACAACACCTCGTCGGGGCCGGCGCTTCCGCGGCGCACCAGGAGCGGCAGGCGGCGCCGCTCGGGACGTGGAATCTTGGCGTCCACCATCACATCCTGGACCTTGGCCAGGCGCTCGCCAAGTCGAAGTCGATCGCCGGGGCGAACATTTCGCAGCCACAGCGTGGCGCCGGGCGCTCGGGCGGCGGCGAACGCGGGCGCGCCGAGCTCGATCTGCTCGTCGAGGAAGCGGTAGCGGCCGGGCGCGGGCACCGGGATTTCTACGTCGCCGGGATCGCAAGCTCGCCGGTGAAAGTGCAGGCGCCCGTAGCGGCGCTCGGCGACCAGGCCGCCGGGGAGATCGACCGAGCGGGTGCCGCGCAGATCGGCGCAGAGCTTGAGGACGGCTTCGATGTGGACGCGCTCGACGGCGGCCAGGCGCAGGATCAGGCGGGCGGCGATCGGCTCGGCTAAACCGGCCAGGATCGCCGCGTCGAGGCTTCCGTCCGGGGCGGTGACGGCGTCGCGCGCGCGGTCGGTCTCGGCGTCGAGCGCGTCGGCGTCGGCGCGCAGGCGATCGCACAGCGCGGCGAGCGCGCGGTCGAGGTCGGGGCGCTCGCGGCGCAAGAGCGGCAGGACCTCGTGGCGCAGGCGGCTGCGGCGGAAGCGCAGGTCGGCGTTCGTCGGATCGCGCGCGACGTCGAGGCCGCGCTCGGCGACGTAGGCGGCGATTTCGTCGGCGCTCACGTCGAGCATCGGGCGCACGAGGCGGATCCCCGACGGGAGCCGGCGGCTCGGCGCCATCGCCGACAGGCCGCGCGTGCCGGCGCCGCGGATCAACCGATCGAGCAGCGTCTCCGCTTGATCGGTGGCGGTGTGCCCGACGGCCAGCACGTCGCAGTTGCGCGCGCGCGCGTGCTCGACCAGCGCGCGGTAGCGGGCGTGGCGCGCGGCCTCGGGCGTCGGCCGGCGCACCTCGACCGGCAGCACGGCTGCCTCGACGCCGAGCGCGCGCGCCGCCTCGACCACGCGCGCGGCCTCGCCGGCCGACTCGGCGCGCAGGCGATGATCGACGCACGCGACCTCGAGCGAGACGCCGAGCGCGTGGAGCGCATCGAGCAGCGTGCGCGAGTCGGGCCCGCCCGAGCAGGCGACCAGCACGCGCGCGCGTCCGAGCGGCGCGCGTTCGAGCGCGCGCGCGATTCGCCGGCGAATGGTTTCGACCGCGCTCATCCCCATCGTGGAGTTTACGCTCCTATAGCCACCCGCCAAGCGGCTACGCGGCGCGCCTGATCGATCGCTCCGCTGCGCCGCGGAGGCGCTGGTAGCCGAACGCGCACGCCGCGCCCGCCGCCGCGACCAGCGACGCCGCGTGAAACAGCGCGCGCCCGCCGCCCGCCTCGAGCAGCCGCCCGGCGAACGCAAAGCCGATCACCGAGCCGGCGCCGAACGATCCGGCGAGCAACCCCTGCCCCGCCGTCGGCGCGTCGGCGCCCGCCTGGTCGCGCATCAGCGTCACCGCCGAGACGTAGAACAGCCCGAAGGTCACGCCGTGCAGCGGCTGGAGCGCCAGCAGGATCCACGGCGAGGTCACGCGCGCGATCAGGAGCCAGCGCAGCGCCGCGACGGCGATGGAAAACGCGAACACCCGCGTTGCGGCAAATTGCCGCAGGATGCGCCCGCTGAAGATCAAGAGGATCGCCTCGGCCACCACGCCCGTCGCCCAGGCGATGCCGACGAAGCGCGGCCCCTGGCCGAGCCGTCCGAGGTGCAGCGAGAAGCAGCCGTCGTAGGCCGCGCCCGCCGCCTGCTGAAGCGCCACCGCGCCGAGCAGCAGCCAGCCGTCGCGCGCGCGCAGGAGCCGCAGCCACGCCGGCCAGGCGCGCGGGCGCACCTCGATCGGCGGCGCCGGCATCCACCACGCGCACGCCGCCGCCAGCGCCAGCGCCACCGTCGTCGCCGGCAGCACCCAGCCGATGCCGCGCGCCTCGAGCAGCGCCCCGCCGCCCAGCACCGCGAAGATGAACCCGATCGATCCCCACGTGCGGATCGCGCCGTAGCTCCCGCCGTGGCGGCGCGCGTGCTCGAGCGCGGTGGCGTCGGCCAGCGACGTGAGCGGCGCGCGGCACAAGCTGAACGCGCCGGTCGTCACCACGATCGCCGCGCGCGCGCCGCCGGTGACGAAGAACCCGGTGAACGCGAGCGCCGTCGCCGCGGTGGCCGCGCGCAGGAGCCACACGCGCGCGCGCCGCGCATCGGCGATGAGGCCGGTGAGCGGCGGCGCCAGCATCGCCATGAGCGGCGACAGCGTGAGCACGCGCGTCACCTCCGTCGGCGTCAGGCCGAGGCTCGCCAGGTACACCGAAAAAAATGGCCAGAAGATCCCGAGCGCGCCGAGCAGCGCAAAGTAGTAGGCCGCGATCGGCAGCATGCGACCGCTCAAGCTAGCACTAACGGCTTGACGCTGCCGCCCGCTCTCCCTACTTTGCGCGCCATGCCCGACGAGCCGAAGGACGCGGTCATCCCGCTCAGCCGCTGGCGCGCGGCGCTGGCCCGCGCCCGCCGCGGCCGCCGCGCCGACGCGCTGCTCGCCGAGCCCAACGCCGAGGCGCTGATCCCGAAGCTGCCGGTGCAGGAGCTGTACTACGCGATTCAGGAGGTCGGCCTCGCCGACGCGCACGAGCTGGTGGCGCTGGCGTCGGCGGAGCAGCTGCGCGGCTTCGTCGATCTCGACGCGTGGCAGCGCGACCACCTCGACGAGACGCGGCTCAAGGCGTGGCTCGACGTGCTGGTCGACGCCGGGCCGCTCAAGCTGGCGATGGCGGTCGAGGCGCTCGACGCCGAGGTGCTGGCGCTCTACCTCCAGCGCCAGGCGCGCGTCTACGATCTCAACCTCGACGAGGTTCCGGAAGAGGCCGAGGGTCACTACTACCCGACGCCCGATCGCTTCTTCCTGCTCGACATCCTCGTCGAGGGCGAACAGGGCAAGTCGCTCGAGCGGCTGATCGACTGGCTGTATCGCGCCGACCTCGAGCTGGCGCGCCGCGTGGTGATGAGCGCCAAGTGGGAGCTGGCCAGCGACCTCGAGGAGTGGAGCCTGCGCTGGCGCTCGGGGCGCATGAGCGATCTCGGCTACGTCGACTACTACGAGGCGCTCGGCATCTACCGCTACCTCGATCCGGCGACGGTGAAAGTGGGCGAAGCGACGAATCCGCCGCTTTCGGCCGAGCCGATCGGCCAGGCGCTCCCGGCGCAATTGGCCAGCGCGCTCGACGAGTCGAGCTTCTTCGCGCGCGCGCTCGGCACGCTCGCCTCGGACGACGAGATCGAGCGGTTGCAGAGTTTGCTGCTGCTGCTGGTGAACAAGGCGATGGCGGCCGATCTCGTCTCGCCGGGCGACGTCGAGCGCGCGCAGAGCACGCTCATCCGCGCGGTCGGCTACTTGAACATCGGGCTCGAGTACCTCGGGCGCGGCGTCGCGGCCGAGGCGGGGAACGCGCTGCGCACGGTGGCGCTCGAGCGCATCTTTCGCGTCGGCGTGAGCCTGACGCTGCAGCTCAAGCGGCTGGCCGAAACGCTGCTGGAAAAAGGCCAGGTGCAGGCGGCGATCGGCGATCCGCCGGTGGCGCTGCTGCTGCTCGACGCGCCGTACGACGCGCTGGTGGCGGCGCTGGCGCAGGCGCGCCCGCTGCTCGCGCTCGACGATCGCCCGCCGCGCGCGTTCCAGACGCTCGCCGACATCGCGCGCGCGGCGGCGATGCTGGAGGAGGCGTCGCGCGTCGGGCCGCTGGTGTTCGGCGGGCTCGGGCTCGACCTCGCGGCGCTCGCCGAGGCGCTGCACGCATCGGCGTCGCCGCCGGGCGAGGTGCGCTTCGGGACGCTGGTGCGCACCGCCTGCGCCCAGGTGCTGGCCGGCCGCGGCCTGAAATTCGCCCCGCTCGCCCCCGCGGATCTAAAGGTGGTGCGCGCGCGGCTGGCCGGCGGGCAGCTCACGGCCGACGCGCGCGCCGACGTGGAACGGGCGATCGCGGGCCGTTTGACCGAGCGGAACGTGGAATACCCGCCGGCGCTTTCGCGTTGGCTCGACGGCTGGCTGGCCGAATTCGCCTCCGCCCTCGATCGCCCCGACGGTTTGCTGATCAAGCTCGTCTGACTTGCGATCGACCTGGGTCGGAGATAAAACCGGCGCCGTCGAGATCGACGAGAGACTCCACATGCCCGACAACGTCATGATCCACGTAGACCACCTGACCAAGGATTACGGCGCCGGCCGCCCCGCCGTCGACGACATCTCGTTCGACGTGCGCAAGGGCGAGGTGCTCGGCTTCCTCGGGCCGAACGGCGCCGGCAAGACCACGACGATGCGCATCCTCACGTCGTTCCTGTCGCCCACCGGCGGGCGCGCCGAGGTCGCCGGCCACGACGTGTACTCCGAGAGCGTCGAGGCGCGGCGCAACATCGGCTACCTGCCCGAGGACACGCCGCTGTACAAGGACATGACCGTCCTCGAGTACCTGCACTTCATCGCCGACCTGCGCGGACTGCCGCGCGGCGAGGAGCGCAACCGCCGCCTGAAGAAAGTCGTCGAGCAGTGCGGCATCGACGATCGGCTGGGCGCGATCATCGGCGAGCTGTCGAAGGGCTTTCGGCAGCGCGTCGGCCTGGCGCAGGCGATCGTGCACGAGCCGGCCGTCTTGATCCTCGACGAGCCGACGTCGGGGCTCGACCCGAACCAGATCGCCGAGATCCGATCGGTCATCAAGCAGATCGGCCAGGAGAAGACGGTCATCTTCTCGACGCACATCCTCGGCGAGGTGCAGGCCACGTGCTCGCGCGTGATCATCATCGCCGACGGAAAGATCGCCGCCGACGGCACGCCCGACGAGCTGACCCGCCGCTCGACGGGCGCGAGCGCGATCATCCTCGAGATCGGCGGCGCGCGCGGCAACGACACCGAGCCGATGGAACTGCTCCGCCACATCGAGGGCGTCGAGGAGGTGAAGGCGATGGTGGTGAGCGACTGGAGCCTCTCGGATCGCCCGCGCGCGACCACGTTCCGCGTGACCGCGAAAGCCGGCGCCGATCCGCGCGGCGACATCGCGCGCGTGATCGCGACGGCCAACGGCATGGACCTGCTGCAGCTCACGCCCGAGAAGGCCAACCTCGAAGACGTCTTCCGCAAGCTCACCACGACGGGAGGAGCCTAGCGATGCAGAACGTATTCGCCGTCGCGCGACGCGAGTTCGTCTCCTACTTCAACTCGCCGATCGCGTACCTCGTGGTCGCGGCGTATCTGATTCTTTCGGGCGAGCTGTTCTTCCGCGAGCTGTTTCTCGGCGGGCAGGCCGACATGCGCGGCTTCTTCGGCATGGCGCCGCTGCTGTTCTGCTTCTTCACGCCGCTCATCACCATGCGGCTGCTCGCCGAGGAGCGCGCGCAGGGCACGCTCGAATTATTGCTGACGATGCCGGTCACCGACTGGCAGGTGGTGATCGGAAAATTTTTCGCGTCGACGGGATTGATCGCGGTGCTGCTGCTCCTGTCGCTGGCGTTTCCGCTGTCGGTCGGCGCGCTCGGGCCGATCGACAAGGGCGCGACGGTGGCGGCGTACGTCGGCATGCTGCTCATGAGCGGCACCTACGCGGCGATCGGCCTGATGACGTCGGCGTTCACGCGCAACCAGATCGTCGCCGGCATTTTGGCGATGTTCATCGGCTTCGTGCTGTTCATCGTCGGCGCGGAGGTGCAGGTGATGCCGCCGTGGCTGGCGCCGATCTGCAACGCCATCAGCATCCAGACGCACTTCATGAACATCGCGCGCGGCGTGATCGACAGCCGCGACGTCCTCTACTACGTCTCGGTGATCCTCGGCTGCCTGGTCGTCGCGCAGACCACGCTCGAGAGCCGGAGGTGGCGCTGATGTCCGCGAAAAAAGAAATGAGCAAGGCCAAGACCGGCGTGAACGCGCTGGTGTTCGTGACCGCGGTGCTGCTCGGCCTGGTGGCGATCAACATCGTCGGCAACCGCTACTTCAAGCGCGTCGACTTCACGCAGGATCGCATCTACACGCTCTCGCCGGCGTCGAAGGAGCTGGTGGCCAAGCTGCCCGATCGGCTGACGGTCAAGGCGTTCATCTCGGGCGACTTGCAGCCGCCGTTCTCGCAGGTGGCGCAGTACGTGCGCGATCTCCTCGACGAGTACGCCGCCGCGTCCAAGGGCAAATTCAAGTGGGAGGCGGTCGATCCCAACAACAAGGATCTCGAGCAGGAGGCGGAGAAGCTGAAAGTTCCGAAGATGCGCCGCGGGCGCGTCTCGTCGAACAAGGTCGAGATCGGGTCGAGCTACCTCGGCGTCGCGTTCCAGTACCAGGGGCAGATCGAGTCCATCCCCGAGATCAACTCGCAGGAGGGGCTCGAGTTTCAGATGACGTCGATCATCAAGATGCTGACGGTGAAGAAGCGCAAGGTCGCGTTCGCCAACTCGGAGGGCGAGCTCGGCATCAACGGCGATCCGCAGCACAGCGGCGCGGGCGGGCTCTCGAACATCCACCGCTACATGGGCGACTTCGAGGTGACGTCGGTGGCGCTCAACCAGGGCGCGAAGCCCATCCCCGACGACGTCGACGCGCTGGTGGTGGCGGGACCCAAGGCGCAGATGAGCGAGCGCGCGCAGTACGTGATCGATCAGTTCCTCATGCGCGGCAAGTCGGTGGCGTTCTTCGTCGACGGGATGACCATCGAGGCGCCGCGGCAGATGCAGATCCCCGGCATGGATCAGCCGAAGATCGGGCGCCACAACGAAGGCGTGCCCGATCAACTGCTCGAAGCGTACGGTTTGAAGGTGCGCGACGACATCGTGCTCGAGCCGATGCAGAACGTGCCGGGGCCGGTGCCCGTCGGCGGGCAGCTCCAGCTGGCGAACTATCCGGCGTTCATCGCGGCGACCAAGCTCGCCGAAAAGGATCCGATCATGGCCGGCGTGCGCGTGGCGATCCTGCCGTTCGCGTCGTCGCTCGAGCTCGTCAAGGACAAGCAGCCGGGGCTCTCGTGGACGCCGCTCGCCACGTCGACGCCGAACGCGTGGCGGCAGTCGGGGTTCTTCCTCTTCGATCCGCAGGCGCAGCTCAAGGTCGGCGAAGACAAGGGGCCGTTCGTGCTCGCCTACGCGGCGACCGGAAAGCTCAAGAGCGCGTTCGCCGGCAAGCCGTACCCGAATGAAAAGGGCGAGAAGGTGAATCCGCCCGAGCCGAACGTCTCGCTGGCGCCGGGCGTGGAGAAGCCGCTCGACGAGTCGACCGGCCCGGTGCGCATCGTCGTCTTCGGCGACGCCGATTTCGCTTCCGACGAGTACATGGCGATGGCGCGCTACGTTCAGCTCTATCTGTCGAACCTGCAGCTCGCGGTCAACGTGATGGACTGGATCACGCAGGACGATACGCTGGCGCAGGTGCGCGCCAAGGGCGTGCAGAGCCGGCCGCTGTCGGTCGGCCGCGAGTCGACGCCCGATCTCGTCAAGTACGCCAACATCGTCGGCGTGCCGTTCGCGTTCGTGATCTTCGGGATGCTTCGCTGGCGCGTACGCTCGTCGCGCCGGCGCAACGCGCGTTTGTGATCCTTTAGAGAGGCTTCGATGGAAAAGAAAACGCTGATCGCGCTCATCGCGTTCCTCGCCGCCGGCGTGGGCGCGTTCTTCGTCATGCGCTCGCCCGAGAAGGGACAGCGCACCGGCGCCGCGCCGCGGCCGATTCCGGAGATCAAGAGCGACACCGTCGACGAGTTGGACCTGACGTCGGAGAAGCAGGACCACACCGTGCTGGTCAAGAAGGGCGGCGGCTGGCGGCTCAAGACCACCGATCAGGGCGCCGATCCGCAGGCGGTGAAGATGCTCGTCGACGCGCTCGGCAAGCTGACGTTCGGCGATCTGGTCACCGAGAGCGCCGACAAGCTCGCCGATCTCGGCGTCGCCGACGGAAAAGCGGCGCGCCTCGTGATCCACTCGGGCGCGATCACGCTCGCCGACATTTACGTCGGCAAGCAGGTCGGCGGCTTCACCATGGTGCGGCCCGCGGGCAAGAACGAGGTCTGGCAGGCGAGCGGGCTGTTCCCGTACATGATCAACCGCGACACGAAGGGCTGGCGCGACAAGAGCATCTTCGACTTCCCGTTCGCCGACGCCGACAAGCTCACCGTCGAGGCGGGCGCGTCCAAGCTGGCGCTGGAGAAGTTGCCGGCGGAAAAAGACGCCAAGCCGGGCGAGCCTGCGAAGTGGAAGATCGCGGAGGCGAGCGGCGACGCGCCGAAGACGTCCGAGGCGCTCGATCTCGCGCAGGTGAACGGCGTGGTGCAGTCGCTGTCGGCGCTCAAGGCGGGCGACTTCGCCGAGGACAAGAAGCCGGAGGAGACGGGGCTCGAGCATCCGTGGCTCACGCTCACGGTGACGGTCAAGGGCAAGGCGCACACGCTGTTCGTCGGCGACGCGAAAGGCGACGACGTGTTCGTGCGCTCGAGCGATTCGCCGACCGCGTTCTCGTGCAAGAAGTTCGTGCTCGATCGGATCCAGCACAAGCCGATCGACTATCGCGACAAGACGATCGCGAAGGTGAAGGCGGACGACCTTCAGTGGCTCGACGTGACGTTCGGCGCCGACGCGTTTTCGCTGGAGCCGGCGGCGGGCGGCAAGTGGAAGGCGCGCGGCAAGGTCACCGTCGACGAGAACAAGGCGCGCTCGATCGCGACGTCGTTCGAGAACTTCGCCGGCGCCGGATTCTCCGACGAGAAGGACGCCGCCAGGCTCGGCCTCGCCAAGCCGACGGGCACGGTGGTGCTGCACCTGAAAGACAAGTCGGCGATCACGATCAAGATCGGCGCGCTGACGAAAGACTCGAGCGACTACTACGTGCAGCGCGTGGGATCGCCCGACGTCCTGCTGGTCAAGAAGTTCATGGTCGAGCGCTTCCTCAAGAAGCCGGCGGATCTCGCCGCCGCGGCGCCGACGGCTCAAGCGCCCAAACCTGCCGCGAAGAAAAAATAATTATTTGGCGCGGAAGACGATCAGCCCGCGGGTCGGATCGTACGGCGAAACAGCGACGGTGACTTGATCTCCGAGCACGACGCGGATGCGGTTGCGGCGCATGTTGCCGGCGAGCTGCGCGAGCACGTTGTGGCCGCCTTCGACCTCGACGCGGAAGTTGCCGCCGACCATCACTTCCTTGACTACGCCTTCCATCTGGACCAGGTCGCTTCGCGCCACGCAATCCTCCGAGAGCAAGCCAAATAGATCGCGAGAAAGCTAAAGCCGCGCGCGGGAGAGATCAAGCCAGAATTACGTGACCTCGGCGTCGAGCGCGCGCAACGCCATCTCGGCGGCGCGCTGCTCGGCCTCCTTCTTGGTCTTGCCGGTGCCGCGCGCGTATTCGCGGTCGCCGATGGTCGCGGCGATCTCGAACGTCTTGTCGTGATCGGGGCCGCGCTCGTCGGTGACCGCGTAGCGCACCTGCATGCGGCGGCGCGCGGCGCGCTCCTGCAGCCGCGTCTTGTAGTCGCCGGCGCCGGCTTCGCGGCACGCGAGCACGCGCGCGCCGAAGAGGTGGCGCACCACCGCGAACGCGGCGTCGAAGCCGCCGTCGAGGTAGACCGCCGCCATCAGCGCCTCGCACGCGTCGGCGAGCACCGACGGTTTGCGCCGCCCGCCCGACTGCTCCTCGCCGCGGCCGAGGAACAGCCACTCGCCGAGGCCGAGCTCGGCGGCCACCTCGGCGAGGCCGAGCTCGTTCACGATCGACGCGCGCGTCTTCGACAGCTCGCCCTCGTTGCGGTTCGGCTGCGCCTCCATGAGCAGGTGGCCGACTACCAGGTCGAGCACCGCGTCGCCGAGAAACTCGAGGCGCTCGTTGTCGGCGCGCCCCCACGCCGGGTTTTCGTTGACGTACGACTTGTGCGTGAGCGCCGACTCGAGGCGCGCGCGATCGCGGAAGGCGTAGGCGAGCCGCGTCTCGAGGAGCGCGTAGGGATTTTCGGTCTCTGCGTCCATCACCGTCCGGCCGAGCGAGCACCAATGATAGATCACTTGTGTTATCCTCGCTCGGCTCGAAAACCCGCTACCAACGGAGCGCGTAGATGAACCTGACTTGCGTCAAGTGCACCTCGGTCCTCGACAAGGCGCGCGTCGGCGACGTGGAAGTGGACCTGTGCCCGAGCTGCGGCGGGCTGTGGCTCGATCACGGCGAGATCGAGCGCATCGGACGCGGCCAGACGACGGAGATGGAGAAGCTGCGCTCGGCGCTCAAGGGCTCGGAGAAGCCGGACCCCGCGTCGGAGACGGTGACCAGCTGCCCGGCGTGCCCCGGCGCGCTCAAAGAGGTCGTGCTCGGCCCGGTGCACGTCGACTACTGCACCAAGTGCCACGGCGTGTTCCTCGACAAGGGCGAGCTCGACCAGGCGGTGGCCGCGGTCAAGGGCTCGACGCTGCGTCAGGTACTGACGCTGGCCGCGCAAGCCGGAAAATAAACTCTCGTGATCGGCGCACGGCCGATCGTCAGGCGCCTCAGGTGCCGCCGTAACCGATGGTCACCGCGCCCTGCTCGTCGACGATCACCGGCACCACGCGCCGGCCGCCCGAGTGCTGCAGCAGCTCGGGCAGGCGATTCGGATCGGCGCGGACGTTCACGTACTCGACGGTGTGGCCCTGCTTGGCGAACGCCGCCCGGGCGTTCGTGGTGTACGGTCAGGTGTCTTTTCCGAAGATGCGGATCGTCGCCATGATCGACATATAGACCGCGCGCGCGACGGCGCCAAGCGTGTAGGCGCGAGTCTCCCAGAAGTGAATAAACGGTCAGCGGCCTGACATTAAAATCAAGTCGTCGAACGTATGCTCAGGTCATGACCCTGCTGCGCTCCGTGCGCTGCGCATGGTGTAGCGCCGAGATGAAGGTCGCGGCGCCGAACGTCGGGCGCGACGGTTACTTCCTGCTGCCGCGGCAGTGCCGCGACTGCGCGGGCAACAACCTCGTCGAGCTGACCGGGTCGATCGCGCAGGTGAAGCAGGTGCGCCGCACGCGCCGCCGCATCAACACGCACAAGATCCCGCTGCCGCGCCGCACGGCGTGAGCGATCGTCACGCCGCGGCGATGAAGCCGCCGCCCAGCACCGTCTCGCCGTCGTAGAACACCGCAGCCTGTCCGGGCGCGGGCGCGCGCTCGACGTCGTCGAAGGTCACGCGCGCGCGCCCGCCGTCGAGCGCCGCGACCAGCGCCGGCCGCGCGGCGTGGCGATAGCGGATCTGCACCGCGGCGCGCACCGGCCCGCTCGGCGCGCCCGACGGCCAGCGCACGTCCTCGAGCTCGATCGAGCGCCGCTCGAGCGCCGCCGCGCCGCCGACAGTGACGCGCCGGGTGAGCGCGTCGACGGCGATCACGTAGCGCGGCTCGGGCGCCGCCACCCGCAGGCCGCGCCGCTGCCCGATGGTGAACTTGTGCACGCCGTCGTGGCCGCCGAGCACGCGCCCGTCCTCGTCGACGATCTCGCCCGGCGCGGGCGAAGCCGGCGCGTGCGCCGCCACGAACGACGCGTAGTCGCCGTCGGGGACGAAGCAGATCTCCTGCGACTCGGCCTTGTCGGCCACCGGCAGCGCCATCCGCCGCGCGTGCGCGCGCACTTGATCTTTCGTCAAGTCGCCGAGCGGAAACCGCACCTCGCCGAGCGCCTCCTCCGGCATGTTGAACAAGAAATACGACTGGTCCTTGTGCTCGTCGCGCGCGCGCGCCAGCCTCGGCCGCCCGCCCGCGTCGACGATGCGCGCGTAGTGTCCCGTCGCGAGCGAGGTCGCGCCGAGCGCGCGCGCCCGCTTGAGGAGCGGCGTGAACTTGATGTGCTGGTTGCAGCGCACGCACGGATTGGGCGTGCGCCCGGCGGTGTACTCGGCGATGAAGTCGTCGATCACGCGCGCGCGAAAATCGTCCTGGTAGTTGGCGACGTAGAACGGGATGCCGAGGTGCGCGGCCACGCGGCGCGCGTCCTCGAGATCGCGCGGCCCGCAGCAGCGCCCGCCCACCGACGCCGACGTGCCCGAGGCGTCGTAGAGCCGCATGGAAATACCCACCACTCGCGCGCCCGCCTCGACCAGGAGGCCCGCGGCCGTGGCGCTGTCGACGCCGCCCGAGAGCGCGACGACGGTGAGCTCCGCCTGCTTCGTCACGGCGCGGAGGATGCTGTACATTGCCGGCGTGCGCAAGAGGGACCGGCTCACCGTCGACGTGGCCGCGCTCGACGGCGAAGGCGCGGGCGTGGGCGAGCACGACGGCGTGCGCGTGCATATCGCCGGCGCGCTGCCGGGCGAGCGCGCGCTGGCGGCAGTCGAGCACCTGTCGCCGCACCGCCCCGACGCGTGGGCCGCGCTCGAGCGCGTCGAGCGCCCGTCGCCCGAGCGCGTGGCGCCGGCGTGCGCGGCGTACGGCGCGTGCGGCGGCTGCCCGCTCGAGCACCTCGCGTACCCGTCGCAGGTGAAGTGGAAGAGCGAGCGCGCGGCCGATCTGCTCGGTCAAATCGCGTCCGTGGCGCCGTGCGTGCCTTCGCCGCGGCCGCTCGGCTACCGCAACCGCTCGAAGCTGGTCTACGGAATCGTCGACGGCCGGCGCGTGCTCGGCGCCTACGCGCCGCGATCGCACCGGCTGGTGGATCTCGCCGGCTGCCGCGTGGCCGAGCCGCCGCTCGACGACGTCGCGCAGTCGCTGGCGGCGCTGCTCGACGCGCGCGCGGTGGCGCCCTACGACGAGCGCACCGGCGAGGGGCTCCTGCGCTACGCGATCCTGCGCGTGAACTTCGCCGGCGAAGTGTTGGCCACGCTGGTGACCGCCGCCGAGTGGTCGGGCGGCGGCGAGCTGGCGCGCGCGCTGATGGCCGCGCGGCCCGAGGTCGCCGGCGTGGTCGAGAACCTGAACGCGTCGCGCGGCAACGTGCTCTATGGCGAGCGCGATCGCCCGCTCGCCGGACGGGCGTTTCTCGTCGAGGACGTGGGCGGCGTGAAGCTGCGGCTGTCGCCGACCGCGTTCTTCCAGGTGAACCGCGACGTGGCGGCGCGCATCTACGCCGACGTGCGCGACGCCGCTCAGCTCGGCGGCGGCGAGCGCGTGGTCGACGCCTACTCGGGCGCCGGCGGCGTGGCGCTCACGCTGGCGCCGCGCGCGCGCGAGGTGATCGGCGTCGAGGAGTGGCGCGCCGCCGTCGACGACGCGCAGGCGTCGGCGGAATTCAACGGCGTTCAAAATGCGCGCTTCGTCTGCGCCGACACCGCGCGCGGGCTCGCCGAGCTCGACCGCGCCGACGTGGTGGTCCTGAACCCGCCGCGCCGCGGCTGCGATCCGGCGGTGCTCGACGGCGTCGCCCGCCTCGGCGCCCGCCGCGTGCTCTACGTGAGCTGCTCGCCCGACACGCTCGCGCGCGATCTCCAGCGCCTGGCGTCGCTCGGCTACGCCACGCGCGCGATCACGCCCTACGACATGATCCCGCAGACGCCGCACCTCGAGGCGCTCGCCGTCGCGACCAGAACCAGAGATTGAACCGCCAAGGCGCCGCAGACGCCAAAATACAAAGAAATATTTAAATATCTAAATATACGAATTGCCGACCTTTTGGCGTCTGCGGCGCCTTGGCGGTTCAACCTCTGACGATCAGGCGAACGCCGCGCGCACGCGCTCGAGGATCGGCGGCATCAACTCGAGGACCTCGTCGATCTGGCGATCGGTGGTCTCCCAGCCGAGCGAAAAGCGGACCGCGGTCTTGGCCTGCGCGCGCGATTGGCCGAGCGCCAGCAGCACCGGCGACGGCTCGACCGAGCCCGACGTGCACGCCGCGCCCGTCGACGCCTGCACGCCGGCGAGATCGAGGTTGATCACGATCGACTCGCCGTCGGCGCCTTCGAAGCCGAGGTTGGAAGTATTGGCCACACGCGCGCCACCGCCGCCGTTCGCGCGCGCGCCGAGCGCGCGCAGGCCCGCCTCCAGCCGATCGCGCAGCCGCCCGACGCGCGCCGCCCACTCGGCGCCGTGCTCGCGCGCGACCCGCGCCGCCGCGCCGAAGCCGACCACGCCCGGCACGTTCTCGGTCCCCGGGCGCCGCTCGCGCTCCTGGTGCCCGCCGACGGTGAACGGCGCGAGCGACCGTCCGCCGCGCAGGAAGATCGCGCCCGCGCCTTTCGGTCCGTAGAGCTTGTGCGACGAGAACGTGGCGGCGTCGACGCCGAGCGCGCGCACGTCGATCGGCAGCTTGCCGAGCGCCTGCACCGCGTCGGTGTGGAACCAGGCGCCACACGCGCGCGCGGCCGCCGCCAGCTCGGCGATCGGCTGCACGACGCCGGTCTCGTGGTTGGCGAGCTGCACGCTGACCAGCGCCACGTCGTCGCCCAGCCGGCGCGCGAAGTGGTCGCGATCGATCCGCCCCGCTTCGTCGACGATCAGCCGCTCGACGGCAAAACCGCGCGCCGCCAGCGCCTCGGCCGCGCCCAGCGCCGACGGGTGCTCGACCGGCGACACCAGCACGTGCGCGCGCCGCGCCCCGCCCTCGCCCGCGCGCGCCGACTCGGCCGCGCCGCGGATCGCCAGGTTGTTGCCCTCGGTGCCGCCGGAAGTAAACACCACTTCGTCGCGCGTCGCCGCGATCAGCGCCGCCAGCTCGTCACGCGCGCGCTCCACCGCGTCGCGCGCCGCGCGCCCGGCCGCGTGGATCGACGACGGATTGCCGAATTCCTCGTCGAGAAACGGCTGCATCGCCGCGCGCGCGTCGGGATGCACTCGCGTCGTGGCGTTGTGATCGAGGTAGATGCGGCGCATGGCTCCTTTACCTTGACAGCGCCGGCCGCGCTCGGAAACATGGATCGTCCATGGCCGACTCCGCGGGGGCCCTCTTACTTCGCTCGGGAATCGTTCGGCCGGAACAGGTCGCCGAGGCGCAGCGGCTGCGCCAGCACGACGGGGGTTCGTTCGGCGAGTGCCTGGTGCGCATCGGCGCCATCGACGAGGAGAAGCTGGTCGACTTCTACCACAAGCGGCTGATGATTCCACGGCTCGACGAGAACAAGCTCAAGCGCAAGATCGCGCCGGCGATCCTGCACCTGGTGCAGCGCGAGATGGCCGCCGAGTTTCGCGTCATCCCCGTCGACATCGATCCCGACGGCGCGGTGGTGCTGGCGATGGCCGACCCCTCGGACAACCACGCGGTCGACGAGGTGACGTTCTTCGCCGATCGCTTCGTGGTGCGCGCGGTGGCGAGCGAGTCGTCGGTGCGCGACGCCATCGAGACGCACTACGGCGTGCGCTTCACGTCGCCGGCGCGCGCGGGCGCCAAGCCGCCGCCGACCCCCGCGGCCAGGCCCACCGTCGAGCAGCTCGAGGAGCAGATCGTGCTGCTCACCAAGGTCAAGCGCTCCGAAGAGACGCCGCTGCCGATCCCGATCCCGCCGCCCGACGACTACAAGCCGCAGTACGCGCCCGACGAGCCGATCCTGCTCACGCGGCCCAAGGAGCGCGAGCGGCGCGACACGCTGCCGGGGCTGACGGCGCCGGTGCCCGATCCGCCGCTCACGCAGCTGCGCAAGCTCGAGCGGCGCGACGAGATCGGCAGCGTGATCCTCGACTACGTCGCGCAGCTGACCAAGCGGGTCATCCTGTTCGTGATCCAGCGCGAGTTGCTCGTCGGGCGCGAGGCGCGCGGCGAAGACGTCAACATGCTGTCGGAGCTGGGCATCGACATCGCGGCGGCGTCGATCTTTCGCGACGTGATCTCGTCGCGGCTGCCGTATCGCGGGCCGCTGCCGGAGACCCCGGTGAACCGCGCGTTCGCGCAGGCGCTCGGCGGCGTGGGCGCCGAAGTTTTGCTGATGCCGATCCTGGTGCGCGAGCGCGTGATCGCGGTGCTGTTCGCCGACCAGGCGTTGCAGCCGCTGCCCGACGCCGCGCTGCACGCCACCACGCGCGAGGCGGGGCTCGCCTATGAGCGGCTGATCCTGGGCGCGAAGACCGTGCGTTAATGTTTTAACGCGCGTCCGGATCGGACAGCGGTGTCGCCGGTTACGACAGCGCTCCGCACGTAATTTCTCGCACTTGGCGTGGCGTGCTTGTTGCTGTCTCCAGGCCCGCAACTAGTGTAGTATGCGCTGGTTGTACCGGAGCAGCATGGAGACCAACGCGAAGTCCGCTCCCGTGCGCCTCCCTGCGGATGCCGTGACCGACCAGCCGGCCGACGTGATCGCTGGGCCGCGTCCGGGCATCTTCGGCCGCGAGCGCGAGCTCGATCGCCTCGAGGCGCTCTACAGCGCGGCGCGCGATTCGCGCGGCGGGCGCGTCGCCTTCGTGACCGGCGAGGCGGGCATCGGCAAGTCGCGGCTGCTCGACGAATTGCGCCACCGCTTGAAGCGCGCCGAGGTGCTGGTGCTCGAGGGGCGCTGCCGCGAGGTCGCCGGCGGCGCGCTGCCGTATCAGCCGATCCGCGAGATCGTCGAGGCCGCGGTGGCGTCGCTCGGCGACGCGCCGGGGATCGGCGATCGCGGGCGCGAAGTCCTGCAGGCGCTCGACGGGCGCGCCGGCCAGCACGATCCGTCCGCGGAGCGCGACTCGTCGCCGTGGGAGCTCAAGCGCGCGGCGCTGTTCGAGCAGGTGGCGTCGTTCCTCGTCGACGTCGCGCGGCCGCGGCCGCTGTGCATCCTTGTCCACGATCTCCATCTCGCCGACGGCGCGACGCACGGCCTGGTGGCGCACCTGGCGCAGACGCGTCTCGGCGCGCCCGAGCTCGAGGGACGCGCGAGCGCGGCCGAGCGGCTCTGGGGCCTGCTGGCGGTCTCGTCGCGCGGCGACGACTCGTCGTGGCTGGCGGGCGCCGCGGCCGAGCGCATCGATCTCGGCGCGCTCGACGAAGGCGGCGTGCGCGCGTTTTTGCAGTCGCCGGAAGTGGTCGCGTTCTTCACCGAGGCGACCGGCGGTCGGCCGCGCGCGCTCGAGGCGCTGCTCGAGACGCGGCCGGCCGGCGCCGACGAGATCTACCGCGCGCGGCTGGAGCGGCTGTCGCCCGAAGCGCGCGCCCTGCTCCACGCGCTCGCGGTGCTGGCGCGTCCGGCCGGCCTCGACGAGCTGCGCCGCGTGTCGAACGTCGCCGACGACGCGCTCGGGCGCGCCGCCGCCGAATTGGTGCAGGCGCGCATCACCAGCAAGCTGGTCGTCGACGGGGAACTGCGGCTGGCGTTCTTGCGCTCGGGCGACGAAGAGGTGACGTATCGCGGGCTCGATGCGGCAATTCGCCGCACCCTGCACGCGGTCGCCGGCCGCCTCATGCGCCAGGCGAGCGCGCCCGGCCGCGAGAGCTGCGACGACTGCGTGGCGGTCGCCGAGCACCTCCTGCGCGGCGCCGTCGGCGAAGACGCGGTCGACGCGGCCATCGTCGCCGGCGAGCGCCTCGAGATCACCTTCGGCTACGACCGCGCGATCGATCTCTATCGCCGCGCCTACGCCACCACCACGCGCGACGACGTGCGCGCGCTCGTCGAGGCGCGGCTGTGCGAGCTGGAGCGCCTGGTCGGCGACTACGCCGCGGCGCTGGAGAACGCCGAGCGCTTGCGCCGCCGCCAGCCCGACGCCGCCGCGCACCGCCGCATCGCGCAGCTGCACGTCCTGCGCGACGAGCTCGACCTCGCGCTCGGCGCGCTCGAGACCGCGCAGGCGCTGGCCGGCTCCTCCACCGAACGTTCGCGCGTGCGCGCCGCCCGCGCCGAGGCCTACTTCCTCGCCGGCCGCCACGCCGAGGCGAAAGCCGAGTGCGCCGCCGCGCTCGACGCCGCCGACGACGACGTCGAAGCGCAAGACCGCCGCCTCCAGGTGCAGAACACGCTCGGCAAGGTGCTGCTCGCCGAGGGCAACTACCAGGGCGCGTCCGAGATCTTCACCACCAACTTGCAGCAGGCGCGCGCGCTCGGCCGCGCGTTCGAGGAGTGCCGCGCGCTCTACAACCTCGGCATCGCGCAGCTGCGCCTCGGCAACAGCGACCAGGCGCAGGCGCGCTACCAGGCGGCGCTCAAGGTGGCCGAGGCCGCGGGCGATCACCGCAACCGCGCCTTCTGTCTCCAGAACCTCGGCGTGCTCGCGCACTGGCGCAACGACTACGCTACGGCGCTCACCTACTTCCACGACGCGGTGAGCGCGTTCAAGACCATCGGGCAGCGGGCGCGCCTGGCGTGGCTGGCGCTCGATCTCGCGTCGGTGTATCTCGATCTCAACGAGCTCGATCGCGCGCAGGCGATGGCCGAGCTGGCCGAGCGCTTCGCCGGCGGCACCTTGCCGGCGGCGGTGGCGATCGATCGCGAGCAGCTCGCCGGGCGCATCCTCGCGCGGCGCGGTGATCTCGACGGCGCGCGGGCGCGGCTCGAGAACGCGCGCGAGCGCGCGGCGGCGGCGGAAGATCACGAGCGCTCGGTCGAGGCGCTCTTGCACCTGGTGCGGCTCGATCTCGAGCGCGGCGACGTGGCGCGCGCCGCCGAGCGGCTCGGCGACGTCGGCAACATCTCGTCGCAGGGCACGCGGGCGCGCGCGCTCCTCGTACAGGGCGAGCTCGAGGTGAGCCGCGGCGAGCCGCAAGCCGCGCGTCGCGTGCTGCTCGAGGCGGCCGAGCTGTTCCATCGACTCGGCGATCTCGAGGGCGAGTGGCGCGCGCACTTGTGGCTCGGCCGCGCGGCGCAAGCGCGCGGCGATCAGCCCGAGGCCGATCGCCGCTATCGCACCGCGCACACCATCGACGGCCGCGTGCGCGAGCGCGTTCCCGACGAGCATCGCGCCGCGCACGCCGACGAGCCGCTGCGCCGCGCCCTCGAGCGCGCGCTCGGCCTGCCGCGCGTGCTGCCGCTCGCCGCCGCCGGCGAAGCGACGCGCGCGCCGCGCCTGGTTCCCGTCGAGCCGGCGGCCAAAACGCCCGAGTCGCGCTACCCGCGCCTGGTCGGCCGCCACGCGCGCCTGCTGCAGGTCTTCTCGCTGCTCGACAAGATCGCGCCGCACGACTCGCTGGTCCTCATCCGCGGCGAGTCGGGCACCGGCAAGGAGCTGATCGCCGACGCGCTGCACGCCGGCTCGCCGCGCGCCTCGCGCCCGCTGGTGAAGGTAAATTGCGGCGCGCTGGTCGAGACGCTGCTGCTCTCCGAATTGTTCGGCCACGAGCGCGGCGCCTTCACCGGCGCGCTCGCGCGCAAGAAGGGCCGCTTCGAAGCCGCCGACGGCGGCACCATCTTCCTCGACGAGATCGGCGACATCTCGCCGAAGACGCAGGTGGCGCTGTTGCGCGTGTTGCAGGAGCGCGAGTTCGAGCGCGTCGGCGGCAACACGCCGGTCAAGGTCGACGTGCGGATCCTGTGCGCGACCAACCGCAACCTCGAGCAGATGGTGGCGCGCGGCGAGTTCCGCGAGGACCTCTACTACCGCCTCAAAGGGATCCAGATCGAGCTGCCGGCGCTGCGCGAGCGTCCCGGCGACGTCGCGCTCTTGGCCGAGGCGTTCCTCGATCGCGTCGCCGACGAGCGCTCGCCGACGGGCGAGAGCGCGCGCAAACAGCTCTCGCCCGAGGCGATGGCGCTGCTCGAGCGCTACTCGTGGCCCGGCAACGTGCGCGAGCTGGAGAACGTGATCCGCTCGGTGTCGCTGTTCGCCGACGGTCCGGTGATCGGCGTCAAGGACTTCGCCGACTACACCGAGATCTTCCGCCGCGAGAATCCGCCCGCCGCCGAGCCGGCCGCCGAGAAGCGCCCGCAGCCGATCGCGCCGTCGCCCGACGGCGGCGAGCCCGCGTCGTGGTCGCGGCTCGGCTCGGAGAAACTTTCGCTCAAGGCGCTCAAGACCCGCATCGAGATCGAATGCATCACCGAGGCGCTCACCGCGGCGAGGGGGAACATCACGCGCGCGGCCGAGATCCTGGGCATGAAACGCCCACGCCTGTCGCAACTGATCAAACAGCACGGCATCACCGTCGACGGAGGGAGCCGGTGAACGCGCACATGGAGAGAGTCATGAAGTGGTTTGCCAAGGCGGCGATCGCCCTCGCCGCGGCCGGAACGCTGGCGAGTGGCTGCGCCGGAGAAATTTCACCGACGGGATCGAACGAGCAGTCGGTGAAGCTGGCCGATCTGCCGAGCGTGCCCGGCTGCGCCGACGTCGAGGTGCGCGCTCAGACCGCCGCGCTCAGCGCGCGCGCGATCGCCGGCGTCGCCGATCTGTTCGTCGTCTACTCGGGCGGCGCGCCGCTGTGCATCGATAGCCGCGAAGGCATCGAGCAGCGCTTCGGCGACATCGTCGGCCTCGCCTCGTCGAACCCGATGCCGGGCGACGGGCAGCGCGCCAACTCCAACCCGATGCCGGGCAACCCCGGCGATCCGGCGTCGTCGAATCCGATGCCGGGGATCGATCCCGCGTCGTCGAATCCGATGCCGGGCACCGACCCGACGCACGCCTCGCTCAATCACACCAAGTAGATCGTCCCGTCGTCGCTCTTCCGCGCCTCACCCGTTAAAATGGCGTGGTTTGCCAATTCTCGGCGTTCCGCTTCGGAGCGGAGCTGCTCCCACAAGACCGGGTGCTGCGAGACCACCTCGTAGAAATCGCGCGGCGGGAGCTGCACCACCTCGGTCATGCGCGTGGCGCGCACGGTCGCCGACGCCACGCCGCCGCGCAGGAGCGACATCTCGCCGAAGTAGGATCCCTCGCCGATGCGGCCGAGCTCGAGCTCCTCGGCGGCGCCCTCGCCTTTCGGTTTCGTCTGCGGCGCGTTGCGCACGACCTGCACTTCACCGACGAGGATCAGGAACAGCCCGCCGCCCGGCGCGCCCTCCTCGATGATGCGCGCGCCGCGCCCGAAGCGCCGCGGGCGGAAGCGCTCGGCGATCGACACGCGCTCCTCGGGCTCGAGCCCGGAGAAGAACGGCGCCGTCGCCATCAGCGTCTGCAGCAGCCGCTCGCGGTAGAAGCGCCGCAGCGTGCGCGCCACGCCCGGGTGCGCCGCCACCAGCTCGTCAATGAGCGCGCGCCGGATCTCGAGCAGCTCGACGGCGCCCACCGTCTCCACCGACGCGTGGCGCCGCTGATCGGCCAGCACCGCGAACTCGCCGAAGAACGATCCCGGCCCGAGCACCGCCAGCTCGACGCCCGCCTTGGTCACGCGCACCGAGCCGGCGGCGATCAAGTAGCACGCGTCGCCGATCTCGCCCTCGCGCAGCACGTTCACGCCCGCCTCGAGGCGCAGCACCGTCAAGTTGGCGAGCAGCTCCATGAACGCCGAGCGCGGCAGATCGGAGAGCAGCGGAAACGGCGGCGGCTCGACGAGCAGCGCCGGGCGGGGAAACGGCCCGGTCACGACGTCGCGGATCAGCGTATTGCCGGTGGGCTCGTCCTCGAACAGCCCCGGCTCCTCCTGCGGCGGCGCGGCCGGCGCGATCGCGCGCGCGGGCGGCTTGCCGTTCGGCCACCGCTGGTCGGCGGCACCACGATCCATCCCTGCGGTGGCCTCACCCAGCGCGCGCGGCGTGGCGGCGCGGGTGGCGTCGGCGCTCGGCGCGGTGACCGGCTCCTGCGACGACGCGAGGTCCTCCGGCTCGACGGTGGGCGTGC
>DASREC010000411.1:0-9470 GCA_035652295.1 Polyangia bacterium | reverse complement strand
TCATCGGGGCGCACATTCTTCGATCATCGGGGCGCACATTCTCGATCGTCGGGGCGCACATTCTCGATCGTTGGGGCGCACATCGAAGAGGAGGACGACGAGAGATTATGGTGATGGGAGGATGAGCGCGGTGCGCGGAGGCACGGTGATGCTCGGGCCGGTGAGGGCGGCGCCGGTCAGCGCGTCGGTGAGCATCTTCGACGGCAGGCCGTTGACCACGCGCGGAGCGTCGGCGCGATTGAGCGCCACGTAGACGACGTCGCTGCCGTCGCTCATTTTGTACGCCCAGGTCTCGTCGTCGACGAAGACGGTGGCGCGATCGCCGCGGCGAAGCGCCGGATGCGCGGCGCGAGCGGCGCCGAGCTTTTGCACCGATTGAAGGAGCGCGCTCTGACCCGCGGAGTAACCGCTCCACTGCATGAAGCGCCGATTGTCGGGATCGCCGGCGCCCGGCAGCCCGATCTCGTCGCCGTAGTACAGCATCGGTACGCCGCGGTTGGTCATCAGCAACGCCAGCGCCACGGCGACGCGCTCGTAGGCCGAGGTGCCGCCGACGAGGCTGGGCTGGTTGGTCCAGTTGCGATCCTTGCCGTCGGTCCACGCGTCGGTCCACAGCGGCGTGTCCTCGGCGAAATGGATCGAGCGCGGCACGTCGTGGTTGCCGATGAACGTCGACATCACGCCGGCGCCGTAGTAGCCGGTGTTCGAGTCCATGAACGTCGCCAGGGCGGACATCTTTCCCTGGCGCATCAGCACCGTCGAATCGAGCGTCGCGCGCAGCGGAAAATCGAACTGCCCGTCGAGCATCGCGCACGGGTCGACGAAGCTCTTGATGAGCGTTTGATCGCCCGAGTAGGTCTCGCCGACCAGGTAGACGTGCTGCTTGGACGTCGGCTCGATGGTGGCGGTGAGCTGGGCGCGCAGATCCGTGAGCCACGACGTGTCGACGTGCTTGATGGCGTCGAGCCGAAAGCCGTCGAAGCCGATCTTGGTGATCCAGTCGACCGTGTTCTGCACCGAAAAGGCGCGCGCCGCCGAGTTGGTGAAATCGAACGCGGGCAGATAATCCATGAACCAGCACGTCTTCGCCGTCGGGCCGTCCCACGGACAGGCGCTCGAGCCGCAGATGCATTGTCCGCCCGTCACGTCGAGCGGGTGAAACCAGCCGTCGTTCATGTGCGCCTGCCACGTCGGAGAATCTTTGTGGACGTGGTGCATGGCGTAGTCGACGACCACCTTGAGCCCGGCGGCGTGCGCGGCCGCGACCAGCGCCTGGAGATCGGCCTCGGAGCCGAAGCGCTGCTCGGTCTTGGTGAGATCGCGCGGCCAGTAGGCGTGGTACGCCGAATAGAGCTTGCCGTCGGTGCCGAGGCCGGTCGACTCGCTCTGGTCGACCGGCACCGAGAGCCACAGCGTGTTGACGCCGAGCGATTGGAAGTAGCCGGCCTGGATCTTTTGCGTGACGCCGGCCCAATCTCCGCCCTGCCAGTTGGCGGCGGCGGCGAGACCGGGATCGGGCAGCGGCTGATCGTTGGCCGGATTGCCGTCGAGGAAGCGGTCGACGAACACGAAGTACATGACCGCGTCGCGCCAATCGAAGCCGCCCTGCGCGCCGCCGGGGCAGGCGATCTGCGTCGAGACGCAGGTCCACTCGGTGCACGTGATGGCGCTCGCCACCGAGTTCTTGCCGCCAAAGCCGTCGTCCGCGGTGACCGCGTTCGTCGGATCGGGGAGCCACTTCTCGCTCTTGTCGTTGTAGACGACGTGAAATTTGTACGTGACCTGGACGTTCCACGCGACCGGGATGGTCGCCGTCCATTTGCCGGACGAGAGCGACAGCGCCACGCCCTTGGTCCAACCGTCGGCGGCGAAGTCGCCGATCAACGTCACCGATTGTTCGTTGCCCGCGCCGGTGTAGCTGAACGTCTCGGGACAGCGACGCTCCGGCTCGGCGCACATCGGTGGCCCGGACGGCATCGTGCCCGAGCCGGCGCCCGAGCCGGACCCGTAATCACCCGAATGGCCCGATCCGGGATCGAACGGATGCGACGGCAGCTGGTTCGCCGGCAAATCGGGTCCGCAGCCCGCGATCGACGCCACCACCAGCCACATCACTCTGCGCATGCGCTTCCCTCCGGCAAATAGATGGCGGCCTCGAGCGGGCCGATCGAAATGTGCGCCCCGCCGTCGCTGGAAAATGTGCGCCCCGAGAGCGCGTCGCGATAACGGCCGGCGGGCAGTCCCAGGATCGCGACGTCCGCTGCGACTGCCGAGCGCGACAGCGCCACCACCACAGGCTCGCCGTCCGGCGACGGCGGAAGATGCAGCGCGATCGTGCGATCCGCGTCGGTGTACAGCGTGTGGCGCACATTTCTCAAGGCGGGCAGGCAGCGGCGAAGGCGGCCGAGACGTGCGGCGAAGTCGAGGGTGGCGCTCATTTGCGGCGGCAGCGCAGACGGAGCGAGCATGTCGGGCAGCACGCGCCTCGCGTCGGGATCGCCGGCGCCGGCGAGCGCGACCTCGTCGCCGTAGTAGAGGACCGGCAGGCCGGGCAGCGTGAGCATGAGCGCCAGCGCGAGGCGGTGGCGGCGATAGGGCTCGTCGGTGGCGGGTTGCGCAGCGGGAGCGAGCCAGGGATCGCCGCCGCCGTCGCCCGCGGCCTCGGAGACGAAGCGCGACGTGTCGTGGTTGTCGACGAAGTGGGCCATCACTGCGCCCGAGCCGCCGAACGCGGCGTCGGCGGCGGCGATGTCCGCCTCGAGATCGGCGAACGATCCTTCGCCGCGGGCGATCACGCGGCGCGCCTGCCACATGAGAGGGAAGTCGAACGCCGAGTCGAGACCGTCGAGGTCGCGGCCGAGGTAGTAGCGGATCTCGTCGCGGCCGGCGTCGCCGGGGCCGGTGTAGATCTCGCCGAGGACCAGCTGATCGAGGCCCTCGCGATGTGCGCCCGCGCGCGTGGCGCGCACGATCGCGCGCGCGGCCGAGCGCGGCATCATCGGCACCGCGTCGACGCGCAGCCCGTCGAGATCGAAGCGCTCGAGCCACCACGCAAGATCGCCGGCGCCGACGTCGGCGACGCGCGGCAGTCGCCAGTTGAGATCCGGCAGGTAGCTGGCGAACCAGCAGTCCTCGAGGCGATCCGACCAGCCGCAGCCGGGTGCGCCGCACACGCACGCGTCCGGACCGTCGAGGAACCAGCTCGCCATGCGCGGGTCGGGCGCGGCGGCGACGGCGGGATCGAGGCGTGAGTGCTGCTGGTAATACTCGTGGAGCTGGTGCACGTGGTGCGGCACCACGTCGAGCACGAGGCGCAAGCCGCGCGCGTGGGCGGCGGCGACCAGCGCGTCGAGCGCGGCCTCGCCGCCGAGCGCCGGCTCGACGGTGCGCGGCGCCGACGGCCAATAGCCGTGGTACGCCTCGTACAGTCGGCCGTCGCGGCCGACGAACCGGCCGGGCGGATTCTGGTACAGCGGCGACAGCCACAGCGTGGTCACGCCGAGCCGCTCGAAGTAGCCGGCCTCGACGGCGGCGCGCACACCGTCGAGCGTGCCGCCGGCGCGATCGCCCGGGCTCGCCGGCGCGGCGAGCGCGCCCGACGGGCCGCGGAAGCGATCGACGAGCACCTGGTAGACGAGCCCGTCGGAGAGCGCGCGGCCGGGCGCGGGCTCGACGAACACCGACGCGGCGGCGGTCGCGGATTGTGCGCCCTGCCGATCGCGGGCGGACATTCGCACGGTGTATTTGCCGGCGGGGAGCCCCGCGGCGCGCACGCGCACCAGGTCGCCGTCGGTGGTGAACGGCGGGGCGGACATTCCCTCGGGGCCGCGCGCGAGGGCGACGGCGATCGAGCGCGGGTCGAGGGGGGAGCCGGGCCAGCCGGGGGTGAAGCGGGCTTCGATGGTGAGCGAGTCGGCGTCGGCGATCGTACGGGTGATGGTGAGCGCGGGTTGCGAGCAGTCGGCGATCTCGACTTGCGAGAGCTCGGTGCCGAGCGGATCGGAGCCGGGGGCGCGCGGGTCGGCGGACCAGGCGGTCTCGGGGTTGAGCTCGTCGAGGACCAGTTGGTCGCCGACGACGATGGCGTATTGGTACACGCCGGGCGGAAGCGGGAGCGTGGCGCTCATCCAGTCGGTGCCGTCGGCGGCGAACGCGGCGGCGGGGGCGCTGAAGTGATCCCAGCTGCCGACGAGCTGCGGCGCGGCGGCGGCGAGCTTGGCGAGCTGCGGAGACGCGGTCGGGCGAAAGCCGGCGGTGAGCGCGCAGCGACGGGCGCTCGCGGGGGCGCTCATTAATGAGCCGGGCGCGGGCGAGACGGAAGCCGCGGACGAGGACGGCGCGGGCGCGGCGCACCCGGCCCAGAGGGCCAACAGGGCGAGAGGCACGCGCGGCGAGCGCAACATCTCGGCGCCTTAGTAACTCAAACGTGAGTCACATGTCAATCGGCGGTGCGAATTATAACACGTTTCATTCTTGGTGGGGTCGACAAACGTTGACAAGGAACTCCGAACTGAGTTACTAAACGGCTACCATCGCCGAGGGGTCGCCCATGTCGCGTCGCACCGGGCTCGTCGTCGGGCAGCTGCACACCCTCTTCGCCGCCGCCGCCCTCGCGCTCTTCGGCGCCGGCGACGCGCACGCCGGGCTCAAGCAACCGAGCGGCCTCTCGATCCCGACGCCGCCCGGCTGCAGCGGCGGCCAACCCACCGGCCTCGCCGCCACCTTCGCCTGCCAGTGCACGAGCGGCAGCGGCTGCAACATCGGCGCGCCCTGCCCGTCGCAGTCGACCTGCGACAACGGCCAGCACGGCACCTGCGAATCGACGCTGTGGCACAGCTTCAACGACAACACCTGCATCCCCTCCAACCTGAGCGGCCTCGATCCGATCGCCGACGCCGCCATCACCCCCGACACGTTCCACCCGACGTGCGGCCTCACCTTCACCGTCGTCACGCGCGGCACCGCCCGGTTCGAGAACATCTTCGGCTGGTACAACGTCACCGGCCAGAAGCCGCCGGCGAGCGACCTGCACGTCATGCTCGACTGCCACGCCGCCGCCGGCGCGCAGGTGGTGCTCGACGTGCGCTCCAAGCCCGAATATCTCGGCGGCGATATCGGATTCTTTTTAATCAGCCCCGAATCGCACACGCAATCGGGCCAGTGCGCGGGCGGCGACTGCTGTGCGACGGTAAATCGCGCCACCACCGCCGGCGAAGGCCATATCTATTATTCGCAACGTCAATTCAATGACGACAATATGGGGCCCAATTCGTTCATTCACCTGATCATCTACGACAGCAAGATCACGCCGCTGAAGTTCTACTTCGCGTGGGAGGACATCTTCGGCGGCTCGAACGGCGACTTCACCGACCTCGTCACCAGCGTGCAGGGCGTCGAGTGCGGCGGCGGCGGCACGCCCTGCTCCACCGGCGGCAAAGGCGTCTGCGCGCAAGGCCTGAACCTCTGCGACCACGGAACCATCACCTGCCAGTCGCTGTATCAACCGAGCGCCGAGCGCTGCAACGGCCTCGACGACGACTGCGACGGCGTGATCGACAACGGCGCGCCCTGCCCCGACGGCCAGGTCTGTCAGAACGGCGAGTGCGTCCCGCACTGCGCGCAGTCGAGCGAGTTCGGCTGTCCCACCGAGCTGTCGTGCGACGCGGCGAGCGGCCTGTGCGTCGATCCGCTGTGCAGCGGCGTGGCGTGCCCCGACGGCAAGCTCTGCCGCGGCGGCCAGTGCACCGGCGCGTGCGACGGCATCGTCTGTCCGCACGGCACGCTCTGCCACCAGGGCGCGTGCATCGATCCGTGCGCGCACCTCTCGTGTCCCGACGGAAAAGTCTGCTCGCTCGGGCTGTGCGTCGCCGCGTGCAACCAGTGCGGCGGGCTGGTCTGCGCCGCGCCGCTCGCGTGCGACGCGTCGGGAAATTGCAGCGATCCGTCGTGCGCGAGCCCGTGCGCGGCGGGAACGTACTGCGATCAGGGCGCGTGCAAGGACGCGTGCGACGGCGCGATCTGCCCGAGCGGGCGCGTCTGTCAGTCGGGCCAGTGCGTGCCGGCGGCCGGCGCGAACGGCGGCGACGGCGGATCCTCGACGGGAAAAACCAATCCGGCGTCGGGCGCGGGCGGCTGCTCGGGCTGCGCGCGCGCCGAGCCGCACGGCACCACGCACGGCGACGCGGCGCTGCTGATCATTCTATTCGGCGGCACCCTGCTCGCGCGCCGCCGCAAGTGACGCGCGCGCTTTGCGCAGACGAACCACCGCACGACGCAGCGGCTGCTGCCGATTCGCCGCCGCGCGCCGCAGGGATCGATTCGAATGATGTGCGCCCTTCAATCGGAGGATTGAACCGCCAAGGCGCCGCAGACGCCAAAGAGCGGGACGATGATTTTCGAGTCTCGATGCCGCAGCGATCGATTCGAATGATGTGCGCACTTCAATCGGAGCGGTGAACCGCAAACGCGCAGCAGACGCCAAAGAGCACGACGATGATTTTCTGGTCTCGATGCAGCGGCGATCGATTCGAATGATGTGCGCACTTCAATCGGAGCGGTGAACCGCGAACGCGCAGCAGACGCCAAAGAGCGGGACGATGATTTTCTGGTCTCGATGCCGCGGCGATCGATTCGAATGATGTGCGCACTTCATTCGGAGCAGTGAACCGCGAACGCGCAGCAGACGTCAAAGAGCAGGACTGATGATTTCTGGCTCGATGCCGCAGCGATCGTTGCGAATGATGTGCGCCCTTCGCTCGGAGCGGGGAACCGCGAACGCGTCGCAGACGCCAAAGAGCAGGATTGATGATTTTCCGATCTCGATGCTGCGGCGATCGACGCGAATGATGAATGCGCTGCACTCGGAGTGGTGAACCGCGACGCGCCGCAGGCGCCAAAGAGCAGGATTGATGATTTTCCGATCTCGATGCTGCGGCGATCGACGCGAATGATGTGCGCGTTTCATTCGGAGCGGCGCCTTGGCGGTTCGCTCTCGGTTCGCGCTCTGTGAGTGGGCCGTTCGTGAAGGGCCATTCGCGCGCGCGAAAAGCGCCGGCGGCTTTGAAGTAGTCACCGTCAACATCGGCGTAGACCTGGGTGCGCCCTTGACCTATGCTCGATGCACCGCATGACTCCATCCACTCAATTGGGGCGGGCCGCAGTGGTGAGCCGTCATCCGGCGACCATCCGCCGGCTGGCGCAGTCACTCGGCGCCGTCGGGCTCGGCGTGAATCACTCGCTCGGCACCGCGGGGCTGCAGCGCTACGAGCCCGGCGAGCTCAAGATCGCGGTGCTCGATCTCGACGTCGACGCGCACGCCGATCCGGCGCAGCTCGTCGCCGAGCTGGCGGCCGCGTGCCCGCAGACGCCGCTGGTCGCGGTCGCCGGCGTCGACGCCAAGCGGCGCCTGATGGCCGCGCTCGGCTCGCCGTCGGTGCGGCACGTGGTGCCCAAGCTCGGCGGCTGGATCGACCTGCCCGCCGAGAAGCGCACCTTCGACGGGCCCGACGAGCAGGACCTCGCCATCGGCTTGCGGCGCCACCTCCATCCGCAGACGTCGCCGCAGGGCGTGGGCCCGTATTTGATCGAAGGCTTCTCGGCGCAGCACGCCACCGTCGGCTCGACGAGCGAGAAGGACGGCGCGCTCGGCGAGGTGATGTCGATGGCCGAGGCGCTCGAGCTCTCCGACGAGAAGAAGCGCCGCATCGAGGTCGCCACGGAGGAGCTGCTGCTCAACGCGATCTACGACGCGCCGCGCGCGCCCGACGGCAAACCGCTGCACGCCGGGCTCGATCGCCGCACGCCGGTGACGCTCGACGAGCGCGCGCGCGTGGCGCTCGCCTACGGCTGCGACGGCCGCAACTTCGTGATCGCCGTCGCCGACGGCTTCGGCTCGATCGAGCGCGACGACGTCGTGCGCTCGCTGCGCAAGCTGCTCGAGCCGCAGGGCCCGCGCCCGCAAGCCGGCACGTCGGGCGCGGGGCTCGGCTTGATGCTCACCTACTCGCAGGCGAACCAGCTGATCGTTCACTCGGTGCGCGAGCGGTTCACCGAGGTGACGGCGGTGGTGCACGTCTCGGGATCGAATCGCACGGCGCTGGCGCGTGGCAGCGCGCTGCACCTCTACCTCGACGGGCCGGCGGAGAAGGAATGATGCTGAAATCGGACATCCAGCGCCACGACGACGGCAGCGTGCACGCGACGCTCGAGGGCAAGATCGATCAGTACTTTGACGGGCGCGACATCTTGCAGGCGGCCGACAGCGCCAAGCGCGTGGTGCTCAAGCTCGACGGCGTGCGCTCGATCTCGTCGCTGGGCGTGCGCGCGCTCGAGGCGTTCATGAAGGCGCTCGGCGATCGCGAGGTGTTCCTCGACGACATCTCGGCGGCGCTGGCCAACCAGGTGGCGATGATCCCGAACCTCGTCGGGCGCGCGACCGTGCGCTCGGTGAAGCTGCCGTTCGTGTGCCCCGGCTGCGGCCACGAGGGCGCGTTCTCGGTGCCGTATCAGCCGGACGCCGCCGCCACGCACGCGCCGAAGTGCCCGCAGTGCGGCGGCAAGATGGACTTCGACGGTTTCTCCGAAGAGTACCTGCCGCACTAGTTTTCGACTGGTTTTCAATCGATTTCCAATTATTGATTTCAAAGTGAGCTACCCGCACGCGATGCGGTTCCTGGCGCTGAGCGCGGTGATTCCGGCCGGCGCGCCGCTCTATTTCTTTCTATTCTGGCGTTGGTTCGATTATTGGCGCAAGCGCCCGCTGCGGACGTACGCGCTCATGTTCGGGACGCTGATCGGGTTCGGCGCCGGCGCGGTCGAGCTGCGCCGCTTCGTGCTGGCGCCGCGCGTGGCGATGCCGTTCTGGATCCAGGCGGCCGGATGGATCCTGATGGCGCTCGCGCTCGTCCTCGGCTTCGTCGCCGATCGGCAGATCGGGATTCGCGTGCGCTCGTTCATGCCGTTCTTCGAAGAGCACGGGCGGATCGAGCTGGAGACGACGTGCGCCTACGGCGTCGTGCGCCATCCGATCTACGCCGCCGGGATCTATTACCAGCTCGGCGCGTTCCTGGTGACCGGCTACGTCGCCGTGGCAGCCGCGTGCGCCGTGTTCGCGCTCGGCGCGATGTGGTTCACGCGGCAGGAAGAGCGTCGCCTGCTGCCGCTCCTCGACGATCCGGCCGCCTACCAGCGCTACCGCGAGCGCGTACCCGCGCTGTTCCCATTCATCCGCCCCCGCCCCGGCCGCCGCCGCGCGCCGTAGCGCCATGGGCACAATCGATACATTCACATATTTCTATATTTCTATTCTCCGATTGGCGTCCGCGGCGCCTTGGCGGTTCTCCGCCTCCGCTTCTTCCTGCCGCGGCCTGCGTTTCTTCCTGCGCGCGGCCTGCGCTTCTTCCTGCGCGCGGCCTGCGTTTCTTCCTGCGCGCGGCCTGCGTTTCTTCCTGCGCGCGGCCTGCGTTTCTTCC
>DASREC010000410.1:0-3255 GCA_035652295.1 Polyangia bacterium | reverse complement strand
GGGCGCGCCGTTCGCGCGCGGCGAAGTCTCGTCGCGTGAGCTCTCGTCACGCGCGCTCTCGTCGCGCGCGCTCTCGTCGGGCGGCTCGGTCCCGGTGCGGCGTTTTGCCGCAGCCGCGCGCGTGCGGGCCAGCTCGCGCTCGACCTCGCCGACGAGCTCGCGCACCTGCGGCCGCGCGCGATCGTTGGGCGGCGCGTCGGCGAGGAAGCGCTCGTACATCTCGCGCGCGCGCTCGAGCTGGCCCATCCGGCGATACGTCTGGCCGAGGTTGACCAGGAACTGCGGCCGCGGCACCGCGCGATAGCCGGCGGCGAACTCGCGCGCCGCCGCCGGATAGTCGCCGAGGTTGTACTGCACGCGCCCGGCCTCGAAGTGCGCGCGCGCCCGCTCCTGGTTTCCGTCGCCGCGCGCGGCGGCGGCGAGCGCGGCGACGAGCGCCAGCGCGGCGAGGCTACGCGTCGGAGTCATCGGCGGCGATCCCGTGTTTCTTGATGAGCCGGTGCAGCGACACGCGGTCGAGCCCGGCGACGCGCGCGGCGCGCGACACGTTGCCGCGCGTGCGCTTGAGCAGATCGGCGACGTAGGCGCGCTCCCAGTTGGCGATCAGGCGATCCTTGGCTTCGTGGAAGGTGCGCGGCGCCGCGCCGCCTTCGCCGAGGCCGAGCGCCGCCGCCTCCAGCGTGGCGCCGCTCGACATCGATCGCGCGCGCTCGACGACGTTGCGCAGCTCGCGCACGTTGCCCGGCCAGTCGTACTCGAGCAGCAGCGCCTCGGCGTCGGGCGCCGGCGCGAGCGGCTGCTTCGCCGAGAAGCTGCGGATCAGGAGCGGCAGATCTTCTTTTCGCTCGCGCAAGGGCGGCAGCGTCACCGTCAGCACCGACAGGCGGTGATAGAGGTCTTCGCGAAAGCGGCGCGCCTTCACCTCGGCGCGCAGGTCGCGGTTGGTCGCCGCGATCACGCGCACGTCGACGGCGCGATAACCGCCCGCGCCCACCGGCTTCACCTTGCGCGCGTCGATCGCGCGCAGGAGGCGCGGCTGCGATTCCACATCCAGCTCGCCGATCTCGTCGATGAACAGCGTGCCGCCGTGCGCCTGCACGAAGCTGCCGTCGCGCGCGCGATCGGCGCCGGTGAACGCGCCGCGCACGTGGCCGAACAGCTCGCTCTCGACGAGCGTCGGCGCGAGCGACGCGCAGTCGCACACTACGAACGGCCCGCCCGTGCGCGCGCTCGCCGCGTGGATCGCCTCGGCGCAGACCTCTTTACCGGTGCCGGTCTCGCCCGCGATCAACACCGGCGCGTCCGATTCGGCCACGCGCTGGAGCAGCGCGAACACCTCGCGCATCGCCAGCGATCGCCCGACCAGCCCGCCGAACCGCTCCTCGCTCGACGGCAGAATGCGCTGCCCGCGCTCGCGCGACACCAGCTTGAGCTCGCTGTCGCCGACGCGGATCACCGCCCCCGCGCCCACGGTCACCTGCGTGAAGCGCGCACCTTGGTGAAACGATCCGTTGCGCGAGCCGAGATCGCGCACCAGCACGCCGTCGGCGCGCACCTCCAGCTCGACGTGGCGCCGCGACACCTTGCGATCGGTCAGCACCAGCGACGACTCGGGCGCCTTGCCCACGCGGTAGCTGCCCGCCTCGAGGTCGAGCTGCTTGCCCTGGTCCGGCCCGCTCAGCACCAGCAGGCGCAGCCGCGCCGGCACGATCACCCGCTCGCCGTCGGCAGGCTCCGTCGCCGACGAGGGAACCCGATCCCACTCGCGCGCCACGAGCACAGTTTACACCGACGTCAGTATTGAATCTTGCGGATGCGTTGATTGCCGGTGTCGGCGACGTAGAGGACGCGGCCGGGGGCGGACACGATGCCACGCGGGCCGTTGAAGGTGGCGGCGCAGCCCGTGCCGTCGGAGAACGGCGCGGCCTGGCCGGTGCCGGCGATGGTGTCGGTGCGGCCGGTGGCGAACGACACCCGGCGCACCAGGCCGCTCGACGCGTCGGTGACGAACAGGTCGCCGGCGGCGTCGACGGCGACGGCCGAGGGGGCGGTGAAGCTGGCTTGCAGGTTGGGCCCGTCGGCGTCGCCCGACGCGCCGGAGCCGGCGAGCGTCAGCGTGCTGCCGCCGAAGTCCACCGAGCGGATGCGGTGGTTCGCCGAATCGGCGACGTAGATGCGGCTGGTCCCGTCGAAGCACAGGCCGAGCGGCCGCGACAGCTCGGCGCCCGAGCCCGCGCCGTCCTTGAAGCCGTTCACGCCGTCGCCGACGAACGGCGAGGTGGTGCCCGCCATGTCGACGCGCCGGATGCGAAAGTTGTTCTCGTCGGCGACGTAGAGGAACGGCACGCCGTCGATGGCCACCGACGACGGCCCGTTGAACTGCGCCTGGTTGTAGAGGCCCTCGTTGTAGCCGGGGGTGGTGCCGCTGACGGTGGCGACCATCGAGCTCGCGGCGGTGATCGGCAGATCGATCACGCGGATGACCGCGTTGCCGTAGTCGGCGATGAGCGCGCTGGTCGCGTTCGACGGCGGATCGAGCGCCACGCCCGACGGCGAGTTGAACTGCGCCTGCATCGGCGGCGCGTCGAGGTAGCCGGCCACGCCGGTGCCCGCCACCGTCGAGACGTCGGCCGCCGCGTCGTTGGCGATCTTGCGCACGCGGTGGCCCGCCAGCTCGGCGACGTAGAGCTCGCCGGTCGCGCGATCGATCGCCAGGCCCGCCGGCGAGCGGAACTCGGCGGCCGCGCCGGGGCCGTTCTGAAATCCGGCCGTGCCGTCGCCGGCGAGCGTGGAGACCACCACCGGGTCGCACGGGCGCGCGCCGCCGAGATCGCCCGCGGCGTCCACGCCCGCGGCGTCGAGCGGCGGCGCGGCCGGGCACGCGTCGCCGATGCCGTCGCCGTCTTGATCCGCCTGATCGACGTTCGACGCGAACGGACAGTTGTCGATCGCGTCGGGCACGCCGTCGGAGTCGAAGTCCGCCGGCGCGATCAGCACCAGCGAGATCTCGGTCTGCCCCGCCGTCTTGGTCACCACGCGCGCGCCGCCCTGCAGCGTCGCCGGCACCGCGTCGTCGGCGGCGATGCGCAGCTCCTCGTTCACGTTTGGCAGCTCGAGGATCAGGTGCGCCGGCAAGTGCGGCGAAGGGTAGGGGCGCAGGAGCGCGAGCGCGTGAAAGCGATCGTAGACGCTCACCTGGAGCGCCGCCGGCGCCGGGCGTCCGGCGGCGAGCGAGAGATCGACGAGCACGGTGGT
>DASREC010000409.1:0-20723 GCA_035652295.1 Polyangia bacterium | reverse complement strand
ACTTCACCAGGCTGTTGACGAGAAACAGGTTGAGCTGGCCCTTGGCGATCGCGTCCTTGATCCGCGGATCGGCCACCAGCCGGCGCGTCTCTTCGTCGGAGAAGAAGTTCATGGTCGTGTCGATGATCGCGGTGAGCGGCTTGTTGCGCTTGGGCGCGTCGAGGATGCGCTTGAGGATGGCGACCGGATCGTTCTTGGAGACGTGGCTCTTGACCGAGTCGTTCGGATAGATGTCGAACATGATGAGGTCGGTCTCGGGATCGTCGAGATCGATGAGCGCCTTGGTCACCTCCATGCCGAAGCTCTCCAGTCCCTGCACGCGCTCTTCGCGCGTCGCGGGCAGCGGCTCCTGGGTGAGCTTCGTGAACAGCGCGTTGAGCTGTTTGAGCGGCAAGGTCCCGAGCCGCTCCTCGATCGTGTCGCCGTCGAGCACGCGGGCGCGCAGCTTCGTGTCGCGGTTCGGGCTGCGCACGTACGGCAGCGCGCACACGTCGCGCAGCTCCTTGGTGATCATGCGGATGAGCTCGAAGTAGACGTTGTTCGAGTAGCGGATCTGCAGCTCGCCGCCCTGCTTGGCGCGCCGCTTCTGATCGATGGCGAGCAGCAGCACCTCGGTGATCGCGTGCAGCCCGCCGTTGAAGACGTAGAACTGCGGCTCGAGCCCGTCGGTCTCGTCGAGCTCGTAGAGATCGTCCGCGACCTGCTCGAGGTAGCCGGTCGCGCTCGAGCCGGGGAAGAAGTCGTGCAGCGACATCACGTGCAGCAGATCCTCGAGCACCCCCTCGGTGAGGTCGCAGAACGCGTTGTACTGCGCGCCCTCGACGGCCGGCATGAGCGAGAGCTGTGCGAGCTGGTCGGTCACGTCGATGAGCACGTCGAGGACGAAGCGATCGACGAGCTGCTCCTCGGGCCCGCTCGGCGCGAACATGGGCGCGGTCGAGACGCGCTCCTCGTCGAAGACGGTGTTCTTGCGGCCGAGCTCCTGCTGCTCTTCGGAGAATCCTTCCATCTCGTCGGCCGTCGGCAAGAACGGCGTCGCGGGCGTCTCGGGCGACGACGGCACGTACTCGTCGTCGAGCTCGGCCGGCTCGCGCAGTTGGGCGATGAGCGTGGCGAAGAAGCGGTTGAACGCCTCGAAGTAGTGGCGCTTGACGAACGGCGCCGACGGCTCGCAGTGCACCATCTTGCGGCACAGCTCGAGCTGCGCGATCACGCCGCCGCGCGTGACGCGCTGGTTGCGCTCGCGGCTGCGCGCGCCCAGGCCGCCGAGCAAGAACGGATCGACGAAGCTGCGCAGGTTCGAGAGGTCGTTCCCGCTCGTGAGCACGTCGAAGAGCCGCAGCTTGAAGTCGAGGATGTCCGGCACGTACCCGCGCTCGCGCAGCTTGCCGACCTTGTCGCCCTGGAGCGGCGCCTTGTAGAAGGTGAGCGCGCCGCTCCTCGATTTCGCCGCGGGCTTTGGGCCCTCTTCGGGCTCGGACGCGCCGTCCTCATCCTCCTCGACCTTGGCGCCTTTCGGACCCGGAATACCGAAGTTGTAGAACAGCCGCTGATTGTCGACGGTGACGAAGCCGCACAGCCGGATGAACCCGTTCTGCAGCTTCTTGACCATGCGGTCGTACGGCGTCTTCTTCTTGTCGCCCTTGCTCTCCTTGTGCTCGCGCTGGTAGCGATTGGCGACCTCGACGATGAACTGCTCGGTCAGCGCGAACAGCCGGTCGGCGCAGCCGTGGTGGTTCTTCTCGTCGAGCTTCGGCAGGATCTCGGTGAGGTCGAAGACCAGGTCGCCCTGCACGCCGGCGAGCGCGCCTTGCAGGTGGAAGAAGCTCTCCATGAGCGCTTTGAAGTCGAGCTCGAGCTGGAGCTGATCGGGCGTGCCGCGCACGCGCACGATGAAGAACGACTTGCTCAGCACCGCGCCGAAGTCGCCCGAAACGAAGCGCGGCGCGGCCTGCAGCGCGCCGAGCTCGAGCCGCTTGAGCTCCGGGTGTACCTGGCCGAGCGCCTGCGCGTAGATCGCGTCCATCGCGCCGCCCTGGTTGCGGTAGTACTGGTGGCCCGAGCGCTGGAAGAAATCGAGGATCTGGAGAAAGCGCGGCGCGTCGTTGGGATCGTTGATCTGGATGCGCGCCGTCTTCGACAGGTAGTGCAGCGCGGTGCCGATGAGATCGCGGATGCGCTCGTAGACGCTCATCGACACGTTGGGCAATTTGCCGCCGGTGTCGACGATGATGTGCAGGTCCTCGCCGAGTGCGTCGGCGAGCGCCTGCGCCGCGGCGTGCGGCTCGTCGCTGTCCTCGAGCGCGGCGGCGAGCAGATCTTCGACCGTCATGCCGAACCGCGTCGCCACGCGCGCCACCATCGGGAAGATGCGGAACCAGCCGAGGTGGAACCCGGTCGCGAGCACGAGCTGATCGATCTGATCGAGCACCTCGAGCAGCACCTGCTGGCCGTGGCCGAAGACGCGCAGCGCGAAGCCGGGATCGGCGTCGAGGTAGCAGCCGAACGTCTTCGAGTAATCGACTTTGGATTTTCCGTGGTCGACCTGGCCGAGCGCGATCTTGAGCTCGAGCAAGAGCGGCGTGAGCATCGAGAACAGCTTGCTGTCGCTCCTGGCCAAAACCTCGGTCGAGAGCAGCTCGAACATCTTCGTGGTGAAGCAGTCGGCCTGCACCACGCGGCGGAGCGCCGTCTGCGCGAGGTCGACCGCGAGCGCGCGTCCCATCGCCGGCAGGTAACAAAGCGCGAGCTCCTCCTTGCGCTCGGAATACGCCGCCTCGACGATCGCGCCCGCGCGCTGGTTGTCACCGACGACGTACGAGAGCAGCTGTTCGACGGTATCGACGTAGCCGCGCGCCTCCTGCACCGCCCACGCCGCCAGCGTGCCGCCGAGGCCGGGATAGAGCCGCGCCAGGTCGAGGAGCGCGCGCGGCCCGAGCTTCGAGATGTCGACGCGCTCGTCCGCCGCCTCCTCGACGAACGACTTGAACCAGATCTTGAAAGCCTCCATGTACACGGCGCTCACGCACTCGCCGTGATCGATCAGCTTCTTGACGAACTCGGCGTCGAGCAGGAGCGCGTCGTGCGAGAGCACCTCGAGCACGTGCTCGAGCTTGACCAGCGTGTCCGGCGACGCGCCCTGCTCGGCCGCGCGCAGGGCGATGCGCGCGCGCACGTCGCGGCTCGCGCCTTTGACGCCGTCGATGATCGGCGATTGCAAGAAGCTCGAGAGGACCGCGATGAGCTGCTCGGCGCCGGGCGAGGCGCGGTCCTTCTCGAGCCCGGCGAGGATGCGGCGCCACGCCTCGTCCGGCGCCGCCAGCAGCACGCGCTGCGCGACCGACAGTCGCTTGGCGAGGAGCAGGTTCGCGATCACGTCGACCCGCCCGGGGTCGTCGAGCGTCGCGGGGTCGATCCCCTGCGCGTCATGGTCGTCGACGATGGACCAGATGCCCTCGACCTGGCGGATGCGCAGCAGGTGCACCTCGGCCGCGGCCGGCGAGAGCGCGAGCGCGCGTCCCGCCTCGGCCGGCGTGCGCCGCGGGCCCGCGAGCGGCGCGCGCGGCAAGCGGGTGAGCGCCGCGTCCGCCTCGCGCTCGGCGAGCGAATCCTCGGGCGCGAGCCCGCTGCCCGCGCCCTGCGCCGACTGCAGGACGTGCATGACCTCGTGCATCACCACTGCCAGCGACGGCGCGGACGACGCGAACGCCAGCTCGCGCCCGCGCTGCGCCGCCACCGCGCCGAGCGCCGCGAGCGCCTTGCGGCTGCGCGGTCCTGAGCGCGCGCGCACGCCGCCGAGATCGACGTGCAGCCGCCGCTCGATGGCCGCGCGGTGCGGCAGCGGGATCAGCTCGTCGAGCGACGCCGCGTCGAGCAACTCGGCGGCGGACCAGGCGCGCGCGCCGTTGCGCTTTCCCGGCGCGGCCGCCGGCGCGTCGTCGCCGTCCTCGATCAAGTTGCGCTTGCCCGGCGTGAGCGCGAGCGCGCGCGGCTCGTGCTCGACGCGCGGCCGCGGCGGCTCGATCGTCTGCGCCGTCGCCGTCGGAACCTTGCGCTCCACGCTTCGCATGGGGAGATCGAGGCGCGCCCGCCGCGAATGTGAAGGGCGGCGCGAAGCTTCACATCCGCGGCGGCGGCGCCTCTCACTCGTCGAGGAGGATCCATGCTGTCGCTCTCGCCCGACGGTTCGCTCTTGTGCGTCGCGTACCGGGACCGCGTGGACCTGATCGATCTCGAGCGCCAGCTCACCGTCGAGATCGCCGGCGCGGACGTGCTCACTGCGCTCGCGTTCGGCGATCAAGCGTGGGTGGTCTGCGCGCGCGCGGGCGGCGTCGAGGTGCAGCGTTACACGCACGCCGGCGATCCGCTCGGGGAGCCGCTCGCGCTAGCGCTCGGCCCGCGCGTCGAGGTGCGCGCGGCGCGGCTCGGCGCGCCCGCGGTGATGCTGCGCGCCGAGCGCACGGTCGAGGTCACGCTGGTGGGCGGCGAGCTGGTGGCCCACGCCATCGACTGCGGCGGCGCGTTGGCGCTCCCGATCGAAGCGCGCCGCTGGCTGGTGGCGAAGGAGCGGGTGTGGCTCTGCCAGCCCGGCCGCGAGCTGGCGCTCGACGTGCCCGACGAGGTGCTGTCGCAGGCGTCGCCCGTCGAGGCGTGGCCGCTGTGGAGCGGCGCCGCGATCGTGGTCGAGCTGCGCGGGCCGGAGCTGCACGCGCTGGTGGTGATCGATCTGCGCTCCGCGGAGATGCGGCGGCTGGTGCGGCTGGTGAACGTGCGCGCGGTGCGCATGATGAGCGCGCGCGGCCACGCGCTCTTGTGGCAGGAGGACGGCGCGCTGGTGGTGATCGACCTGCGCTTGGGGCGGCCGATCGAGCAAGCGCCGCATCTCGGGCCGATCGCCGACGTGGCGGTGGACGAGCGCGGCGAGCGCGTCGTCCTCCAGCGCGGCGCGCTCGACGACGAGGTGGAGCTGACCCTGGGCACGCTCGGCTCGCTGTTCGCGACCGGCGCCGGCGACGGCACCGAGGAGCCCGCGCCCGCCGAGCCGGAACCCGCGCGCGCGATCGACCCGCCGCGCGCGATCGACCGGCCGCGCGCGATCGCGTGCACGCGCGTGGCCTGGCCGCCGGCCGCGGAGGCGGCGCCGCGTCGTGCGCGGCCATCGGCGCGCGGCCTCTCGGAGCGGCGCCTCGAGGCGCTGTCGCCCTGGCCTGCTTCGCCGCCCGTCGACGACGCCCGCCGCCGTGCCGCGCTCGACGGCATGCTCACGCTCGCCGCCGCGTGGTGCAAGCGTGCGGTCGCCGACGGTTGGGACTCGGGCCGCATCTGCCAGATGACGCCGGTCGGCCATCCGTTCCTCGCCGAGATCGGCGCCCTCCTCGACGGGCAGCGCGGCCGCGCCGGCGAGCTGCTCGACGAGGCCGCGCGCCACGCCGACGAGCTGACACGCGCCGAGCACGCGCGCCGCGCCGACCCGGCGGCGTCTCCGTCGCCGCTCGATGCGCTGCGCGTCGAGTTCGGGCTCTCCGAGCTGGCGCTCGACGTGCTCGTGGCGGTAGCCGCGCCATCGCTGTGGGGCGAGCTGGTGCGCGCGTACGCCATCGCCGCCAACGATCCGGCGCGCCCGATCTGCGACGAGCTCCTGGTCGCGCAGCTGCTCGGCCTCGCGCCCGTCGACCGCGGCGCGCTCACCGCCGAGCTGGATCCGGACGGGCCGCTGGTGCGCCATGGGCTGGTGCGCGTCGCGGCCGGCGCGCGCCCGTTCGCCGCGCTCTCCGTCCCCGACGTGGTGACGCGCCGCCTCGCGGGCGAAGACTTCGATCACGGCCAGCTGTCGGCGCGCGTGACGCTGCGGCGCGCCGATCGCAGCCTCGACGAGCTCCACCTCGAGCTCGCGATCGTCGAGCGCATGGTCGCCGCGCTCGCGGTCGCCGACGGCGCGGGGCCGCTTCGCCTGGTGGTGCGCGGCCGCCCGGGCACCGGCCGCCGCGCGCTGCTCGCCGCGCTCGCGGAGCAGGCGGGTCGCCGCCTCGGCGTGATCCAGACCGCGCTGCTCGCCCACGATCCGGCCGGCCTCGTCGAGGCGCTGCGCCAGGCGCTGTGCGACGCGGCGCTGCGCGGCTGGCTGCCGTGCGTCGTCGGGCTCGAGTTCGCGGCCGGTGAGGAAGCGAGTCTCGCCGGCGAGCTGCGCGAGGCCGTGCGCAACCACGCGGGCCCGATCGCGTTCGCGTGCGGAGCGGCGGCGCGCCCGCCCATCGAGCCGGGCCACCTGCTGTTCGATCTGCCGGCGATCTCCGAGGCGCTGCGTGCCGAGGCGTGGCGCAGCTCGCTCGCGCGCCACGGATTGCCGATCGATCTCGCCGACGCGCTGGCGGCGCGCCACCGCCTCGGGCCCGGCACCGTCGAGCGCGTCGTGCGCCACGCCGCCGGCCGCGACGACGGCGCCACGCCGGGCGAGCGTCTCGAGCGCGCCGTGCGCCAGCACCGCGACGATCGCGTGGGCGCGATCGCGACCCGCGTCGAGCGCCTCGCGTCGTGGTCGAACGTGGTGCTGCCGTCGGATCTCGACGACAGCCTGCGCGAGTTCATCGGCCGCGTGCGCCACCGCCGCGTGGTGTTCGACGAGTGGGGCTTCGACAGCGTGGTGTCGAGCGCGCGCGGCCTGACCGCGCTGTTCCAGGGCGGACCCGGGACCGGCAAGTCGATGGTCGCGGGCGTGATCGCGCGCGAGCTCGGTTACGAGCTGTACCGCATCGACCTCGGGCGCCTGCTCTCGAAGTGGATCGGCGAGACGGAGAAGAACCTGGCCGCGGTGTTCGACGCCGCCGAGGACGGCGAGGTGGTGCTCCTGTTCGACGAGGCCGACTCGCTGTTCGCCAAGCGCACCGACGTGAAGTCGAGCGTCGATCGCTACGCCAACGTCGAGGTCAACTATCTCTTGCAGCGGCTCGACTCGTTCGACGGCATCGCCATTCTCACCACCAACTTCGGCACGTCCATCGACAGCGCGTTCTCGCGCCGACTGTCGCTGCGCCTGACGTTTCCGTTCCCCGACGAGGAAATGCGCGAGAAGATGTGGCGCGTGCACCTGCCGCGCGAGCTGCCCGTCGAGGGGGAGCTCGCGCTCGACGCGCTGGCGCGGCGCTACAAGCTGTCGGGCGGCTATATTCGCAACGCCACGCTGCGGGCGGCGTTCCTCGCGGCCGAGGAGCAGCGGCCGCTCACGCAAGAGCACCTCGAGCGCGCGGTGCGGCTCGAGTACCGCGAGGTCGGCAAGCTCACCGACGAAGGCGTGCTCGAATGACGTCGACGGCGGCGGGCGCCCCTCGTTTGGCGCTGACTTACACTCGCGCCCGCTAAGCGAATGTCGGGGATGGACGGTCTGAGACTCCCTCAGACGTCAAGTCCCCGATGTGTCTCGCTCCGCGACGGTGATTTTTAGTTCGATCAAGTCGACTCGAGTATCCTTCGAGGGAATGAGCCGACTGGAGAAGACCGTCGCGATCGTCGTCTTCGCGCTCAGCGGATGCCGCTCGACGGCTACCGAGGCCGTTCAGACCGAGCCGATGACGATTCCGCAATCATCGGGATGGGCCACGAAGGTCCTGCCGGCGATCCACATGAGCCTGCGGCTCGCGCCTGGGGTCGAGTTGATTCACGTCGAAGAGCAAGACCGGCTGATGGGCCCCAACTTCTTCTCGCACCATGCCAGCGGCAAAGAAGCCTTCTGGTTCGTGCCGGAGCTCTATACGCCCAGCCGCACTGACCAGCTCGCAGCACAGATTCGTTATTGCACGACCGGCGCGAAGAAACGCGCGCGCGTCCTGTATCGGGACGAGAACACTTTTATCGTGCGGGTGCCCGCCGAGGGACGCTCCCCGGACCATTGCGAGGTCACGGCGTGCTCGACGACCAAGCGCAGGTTCTGCGTGGAGGCGAGTGCCTTCGCAAAGAACGCGGAGTGCGCCGAGCTCGCCGCCATGATGAGCTCGATGCGAGATCTTCCATGATCGCGCCACGCCGACTGCGGCATTTTGCCGCAAGCGGTCAACGCCCGAGGCGAAACAGCTTCTCGCAGCCGGTGTGCGCCAGCAGCTCGGCGGCGTCGCGCCCCGTGGCGTCGATCGCGCGCAGCAGTCCGGCGTTGCAGCTCGCGAGCACTTCATTCGCGGCGTCGCGCGGCTGGCCGCGCCCCGCGGCGACCAGCACGTTGGCGAGATAGGCCAGCTCGCGCATTCGCTCGGCCGCCACGTCGTCGTCGAGCGCCGCGAGCGTGCGCTGGAAGATCGCCTCCGCCGCCGGCGCGCCGCCCTCGAGGAGCGGCCGCCCGTCGCGCGCAGCGCCCGCTTCGCCCGTGACCTCCGCGAACCAGCTCGCGGGACGCTCGCCGGCGGCCGGCTCCCGGGGCGCGCGATATTCGCGGAAATACGCGCGCGTGATCGCGTCGCGCGGCTCGGCGAGCGTTGCGGCGACGTCGCCTTGGGGCAGCTTCAAGAACGCGCGCGCCGAGGCGGCCGAGACGTGGCCGGCGCGCGCGCGGCGATCTTCGCGATCGGCGGCGGCGTTCTCGTGCAGCAGCTCCTCCGACGTGAATACGTTGCAGAGGCCGCCGTTGTCGGCGATCCATTCGGTGGTCGTTCGGAACAAGCGCTCGAGCAAACGGCGCAGCGCTTCGCCGTGGTGCTCGTCGAGCGCGCCGAGCGCGGCGCCGAGCGCGTCCCAACCGTCCCAGCTGCGCGCGATCACGCGATAGCCGCCGACGTCGAGGTAGGGGCCACTCTCGAGCGCCTTCTCGAGTTGGTCGTCGACGACGCTGAGCGTGACCTCGTCGAGATCGATCACCAGCACCACCGCGTGCAGCGCCAGCGCCAACAGATCTTCGGGCAGCGCCGCCAGCCGATCGGCGGCGAAGGCTTCGCCCGCCTCCAACATGATCTCGAGCCACAGTCCGAAGCGCGCCGGATCGAAGCGCTCGTCTTCGCCGGCGCGCGCGCTGCGCCAGAGATCTTCGTCGAAGATGCGCGCGAGCTGCTCGACGGTCGCCAGCGCCACGAGCTCGCCGGCGTCCTCGAGCCCGACGTGATCGATGAGCCCGAGCAGCGCGCGAGGCGGCAGCGCTTGCACCTTCTCGACGAGCCGCGGCTGCTCGAGCAAGCGCGCCAGCGCCTTTCGCGACCGCACCGCAAGCTTGTCGTTCATGGCCGCACGCTAGTGGCCGCCGCTCTTGCGAGATAGCGTGGAAGTTACTGACGGCTACGGCCCGACGTGGCAGAATGCTGTTAGAAGATCGGCGCGAAGAATTTTTGTTTCCGCGCTCCCCATCAGCGACGCCGAGGGACGCAATGCCCGAGATCGAGCTTGGCGGTCGGTTCACGTTTCCCGGCACCTCACTCACGGTCCACCGGATGGGATACGGCGCGATGCAGCTCGCCGGTCCCGGCGTCTGGGGACCGCCCAAAGATCCCGACGGCGCGATCGCCGTGCTTCGCGAGACCGTCGCGGCCGGCGTGAATCACATCGACACCTCGGACTTCTACGGTCCGCACGTCACCAACCAGATCATCCGGCGGGCGCTGCACCCGTATCCGAAAGAGCTGGTGATCGTGACCAAGCTCGGCGCCCGCCGCCCGCCGGACGGATCGTGGCAGCCTGCGTCCTCGCGTGAAGCGCTGATCGCCGGCGTGCACGACAACCTGCGCAACCTCGGCGTGGACGCGCTCGACGTGGTCAACTATCGCGCGTTGGGCTCGATTCACGGAACGGTGGAGGGTTCGATCGCCGAGCAGGTGGGCGTGCTCGCCGACCTGCAGCGGCAGGGGCTCATCCGCCACGTCGGGCTGAGCAACGTCACGGCGGCGCAGATCGCCGAGGCGCAAGCGATCACCGACGTCGTCTGCGTGCAGAACCACTACAACGTGGCTCACCGCGAGGATGACGCGCTCATCGACGACCTGGCGAGGCAGGGCATCGCGTACGTGCCGTTCTTCCCGCTCGGCGGATTCTCGCCGCTGCAATCGACGGAGCTGTCGGCCGTCGCGGCGCGGCTCGACGCCACGCCGATGCAAGTGGCGCTCGCGTGGCTGCTGCACCGCTCGCCGAACATCCTGCTCATCCCCGGCACGTCGTCGATCGCCCACCTTCGAGAGAACCTGGCCGCCGCGCAGTTGACGCTGTCGCGCGAGGCGCTGGCCGAGCTCGACGGTCTGAAGAGCGCGCATGGATCTCGGGCTGAATAGCCGCGTCGCGTTCGTGACCGGCAGCTCGCAGGGCATCGGCAGCGCGATCGCGAGGCTGTTCGCGAAAGAGGGAGCGCGCGTCGCGATCAGCTATAGAAAAAATCGCGACAAGGCGCTCGCGCTCGCCGACGAGCTGGAAGCGGCGGGCGGAGAGGCGATGGTCGTCGCCTACGATCTCGCGTCGCGCGAATCGATCCACGCCGCGGCCGCCGAGATCGCCGCGCGCTGGGGCGGAGTGGACTGCCTCGTCAACAACGCCGTCGAATGGGAATCGGGATCGCCGCGATCGCAGCCGGCGTTCGAGCAGCTTCCCGAGGCGGAGTGGAGCTCCCAGCTGCAAGCGAACATCGGCGGAGTGGTGGCGACGATTCAGGCGGTGCTTCCGTTCATGCGCAAACGTCGCTGGGGGCGCATCGTCAGCATCTCGTCCGGCGTCGCCGTCGATGGAATGGTCGGCGCGGGAATCTACGGCGCCGCCAAGTCGGCGCTGCACGGGCTCACGCGCTCCTTGTTCAAGGAGCTCGGGCCGGACGGGATCCTGGTGAACGTCGTGATGGCCGGTTTCACGCTGACCGAACGCGTGCGCGAGCGCTTTCCCGCTGCACAGCTCGACGCGCAGGCCGCACAAGCTCCATTGCGCCGATTGCCGACTCCCTCGGAGGTCGCGTCCACGGTGGTGTTCCTCGCGTCCACGGCGAATACCATCGTCACGGGTGAGATCGTCCGCGCGAGCGGTGGGATCAGCTGATTGCAACCCGCCGCGCGCGCCCTAGAACCGAGCGTCACAGCGAGGAAGCCATGAAAGCGATCGTGCTCGAGAGCTACGGCGGGATCGAGCAGCTCGAGCTCCGCGAGGTACCGGATCCCAAGCCCGGTGCCGGCGAAGTGATCGTGAAGATCGCCGCCACGAGCGTCAATCCCATCGACTACAAGCTGCGGAGCGGGGCCGCCCGCGCTCGAATACCGCTCGAGCTGCCCGCGATCCTCGGCCGCGACATCGCCGGCGAAGTCGTCGCGCTCGGCAGCGGCGTCACCAACGTGCGCGTCGGTGATCGCGTGCTCGGCCTCGGATGGCGCTCGTATGCGGAGCTGGCGTCGATCGAGGCCGGCGTGCTGGCGCCGATCCCGCCGGCGCTCGATCCCGTCGACGCCGGCGCGCTGCCGCTGGTCGTCACCACCGGCGCACAGCTCGTGGCGCGCGCCGATCCCAAGCCCGGCCAGACGATGCTCGTCACCGGCGCCGCCGGCGCGGTGGGACGCGTCGCCGTCTTCGTGGCCAAGGAGCGCGGCGCGCGCGTGATCGCCGGCGTGCGCCGAAAGCAGCTCGACGCGGCGCGGACGCTCGGCGCCGACGAGGTCGTGGCGCTCGACGACGACGCGGAGCTGCGCCGCATTCCCGAGCTCGACGTCATCGCCGACACGGTGTCCGGCGCGACCATCGAAGAGTTGCTCCCGCGGCTGCGCAGCGGCGGCGTCCTGGCGAGCGTGGTCGGCGAGCCGCCCGCGGCCAAGGGCAAACCGATCGAAGTCCGCGCGTTCATGGCGCAGCCCGACGGTGGCCTGCTCGCGCGTTACGCTCAGGCGGTGGCGCAAAAGCGGCTCATGATTCCAATCGCCGAACGCTTGCCCCTGGCCCGCGCGGGCGAAGCGCAGCAGCGCGCCGAAGAGCACAAGGTCGCGGGCAAGCTCCTCCTCATCCCCTAGCCTCCGCCCGTCTGGCACAACCAAAGCATTCACGCGTACCAGAGGGAGACGCGGAAATGCGTGCACTGCAGCTCAGAGCTTTCGGCGCGCCGAAGGACGTCCTCGAGCTCGTCGACCTTCCCGATCCTCCGGCACCGGCCGGCGGCGAGGTGCTGATCGGCGTCGAGCATGCGCCGATCAACATGAATGACGTGTACCTCATCCAGGGCGCCTATCCGATTCGGCCGTCGCTGCCGAGCGTCGTGGGTAACGAGGGCGTGGGCCGGGTGTTGGCCATCGGCAGGAGCGTCGATCATTTGAAGGTCGGCGATCGCGTGCTGGTGCCGCTCGAGATCGGGAGCTGGCGCGAGCGCCTGGTCGCACCGGCCGCCGGGCTGTTCGCGTTGCCCGCGGCCGATCCGCGGCAGCTCGCCATGCTCGGCATCAATCCGCCGACGGCGGCGCTGCTGCTGAACGAGGCCGCTCTCCGGCGCGGCGACTGGGTGGCGCAGAATGCCGCCAACTCGGGCGTCGGCCGATCGCTGATCGCAATCGCCAGGGCACGCGGCTTGAGGACGATCAACTTCGTTCGTCGCCCCGAGCTCGTTCCCGAGTTGGAAGCCGCCGGCGGCGACCTCGTGCTCGTCGACGGGAAGGGAGCGCTCGACAAAATCCGCGCAAGAATCGACGGCGGCCGCGTGCCGCTCGGCATCGACGGCGTCGCCGGCAGAGCCAGCGCGACGATCGCCGGCGTGCTCGGCGAATCCGGCACGCTGGTCGTCTACGCGCTGATGAGCGGCGAGCCGGTCACCATCGCGCCGCTCGACCTGATCGCGAAGCGCGTCGTCGTCAAAGGTTTCTTCCTGAACCATCCCGACGTCGAATCGAAAATACCGGGCGTGCTGCGCGAGACGGCGTCGCTCGTCGCTTCCGGCGCGATTCGAGTGCCGATCGCGGCGACCTATCCGCTCACCGCCTTCCGCGAAGCCGTCGCCCACGTTCAGCGGGGCGGCAAGGTCTTGTTCGACGTCGAGGCCTCTCGCTGAGAGCTACCGCTTGGTCGAGACCGATCACCAGACCTTCATTCCGCCGTCGACGACGATATCGACGCCGGTGACGTACGAGCTCTCGTCCGAGGCGAGGAAGAGGGCGACGTTGGCGACCTCCGCGGGCCTGCCCAAACGGCCGAGCAGCGTCTTGCCGAGCATGTAGCCGGCCCACTCCGGATCCTCGAGCTGCTGGCGCGTCTGGTTGGTCTCGATCACGCCGGGCGAGATCGAGTTGGCGCGAATCCCGTGCTCGCGTCCCTCCATCGCCAGCTGCCGCGTCATGGCGATGATCCCCGCTTTGGCCGTCGTGTGAGCGAGGGAGCCGAGGTTCTTGAAGCTCATCCACGCAGTCAGCGACGCCGTGTTCACCACCACGCCGCGGCTGGCCTCGAGGTGCGGCCAGGCGGCGCGCGTGAGAAAGAACACCACGTCGACCTCTTGCCGGCGGTTGCGATCCCACTCTTCGTCGGAGATGTCTTCGAGCCAATTGAAGTACGCCCTGGCGGCGTTGTTGAAGAGCACGTCGATCCGCCCGAAGCTGCGGACCGCGAGCTCGACCAACGCGCGGCAATCGGCCGGACGGCTGAGATCGCACGGGTGCGACGACACCATCGTCCCGCCTGCCGCGCGAACCGCCTCGACGGTCGTCTGCGCGGCGTCGGCGTACAGATCGCAGCCGACGACGAGCGCGCCCTCGCGCGCGAACAGGAGCGCGGCTTCGCGGCCCATGCTGCCGCCCGTACCGGTGATGACGACGACCTTGTTTGCGAGCCTGTTCGACACGGGAACTCCTCCTCGCGCTGCAGTTGCAGTCGACGAGCCAACGAACGAGCGCGCGCGCCGGGCAAAAAAACGCGACTGTTCGGAAACGCGGCAGTCGGCTGCCGCGTTTTCCACCTCCCTCGCGATCGGGCGCGTCCCTCGCGCCGCTTCTCGCCGGCCCGCGCCTTGCGTAGCGAGTCGCGCACATGGCCAAGGAGGCACGCATGCTCAACGTGGGGATCATCATCGGAAGCACCCGGCCGGGACGGAAGGCCGAAGCGGTGGCTCGCTGGGTTCACGAGATCGCGGTCAAGCGCGGCGACGCCTCGTACGAGGTCGTCGACATCGCCGAGTTCGAGCTGCCGCATCTCGACGAGCCGATGCCGCCGTCGATGAACCAGTACTCGAAGCCGCACACCAAGGCGTGGGCGAAAAAGATCGACGGCTTCGACGCCTTCGTGTTCGTGACGCCCGAGTACAACCACTCGACCTCGGGCGCGCTCAAGAACGCGATCGATTTTCTGTTTCGCGAATGGAACGACAAGGCGGCCGGCTTCGTCGGCTACGGCGCGGCGGGCGGCACGCGCGCGGTCGAGCACCTGCGCCTCATCGCCGGCGAGCTCAAGATCGCCGACGTGCGCGCGCAGGTCGCGCTGTCGCTGTTTCAGGACTTCGAGCAGTTCACGACGCTCAAGCCGGGCCCGCGTCAGGAGGCGAGCGTCCACGCGATGCTCGACGATCTGGTCGCGTGGGGGCAGGCGCTGCACGACCTGCGGGCGCGGATGGCATAAGCTGCAATCATGCGACTCGCGATCTCCGCTTTGCTGCTCGCCCGGATCTTCGCCACGCCGGCGCGCGCGGACGAGGTGCTCTGGACCCTCGATCCCAACCACACCTCGGTCGAGTTCTCCGTCGAGCACATGCTGGTGTCGCGCGTGCGCGGCGTCTTCCTGCGCGTCTCGGGAAGCGGGCGCTTCGACTCGGCCGATCGGCGCAAGTCCAGCATCGAGGTGGTCATCGACACCGCCAGCTTGAGCTCGAATCAGGAGGCGCGCGACGCGCACCTCAAGAGCGACGCGTTCTTCGACGTCAAACAGTTCCCGTCCATGGTCTTCAAGAGCCGGCGCGTCGAGATCGATCGCAAAGGGCGGGTGCGGATGTTCGGCGATCTCACCATCAAGAACGTCACGCGCGAGGTCGAGCTCGAGGTCAAAGGACCGACGGCCGAGCTCAAAGATCTCGACGGGCACGTGCGCATCGGCGCGAGCGCGACCTGCAAGCTCGATCGACGCGACTTTGGACTGACGTGGAACCGCAAGCTGGAGTCGGGCGGCTTGCTCGTCGGCCACGAAGTGCTGATCACCATCGAGACCGAGTTCATCAAGAAACAGCCGGAGTCCTCAGTCCACTAATGAAGCGCGATCTTTCCTTTGTCGACTTCCGCGAGCAGCTCCGCCAGCCGTTTCTCGATGGCGTCGATCTCTTTCTTGGTGAGCCCCAATTGAATGACGTCGCCGGCGCGGCGCACGCCCTCGTCCGGCGCGAGCGGCGCGGTCGGCGGTACCTCCTCCAGCGCGTTTCCGCGCACGACGTATTGGGCCACCACGGCGAGCTTGTCGAAATCGGCGCGTTGGAGCTGCCTGAGCTTGTCGATCCGCGCCCGCGGCAGCGACGGCACTACGATGTAGTTCCACTCGTGTAGAAAGATCTGCCGCGGGTTTCGAATCCCGGAGAACGCGAGCCCGTTGTCGATGGAGAACACCCGCGGCGATCGCGGATCTTTGGCGATCAAGAAATTCGACGGCCGCGTATCGCGATGATTGATGAGATAGGTGACGAGGTTCATGTTCGAGACGCTGGTGCGATACGGCTCGTCGCGTACGAAGCGCGGGAGATCGAGCACGCCCTCTTCCGTCACGTGCTCGAGCCAATACGACAACACACCATAGACACAAGCCACACCTTTGAACGTCTCGTCTTTGTCCTCGAGCGAGCCGTCGACGGGATTGGCCGGCAGGCAGCGGCCGACGGCCGGCGGCACGACGTACTCGTCGGGCGCGAGGAACAGTTTCTGGAGCTCGTACGCCGCCAGCTCTTTGCGCGGCGTATTGTTGAAGCCGTCGCCGCCGCGCTTGGACTCCTTCCACTTCACCTTGATGACCAGCTTCTCGTCGGGCAGCCCGATGATCAGCGCCTTGGCGCCCGCGGTGCCGCTCGACGGATTGCGCACCTGGAGGATCTCGAGCCGGCCCGTCTTGAGCAGCGGCTCGAGCCTCGCCGACGGTACGCACAGCCGATCGGGCGTGAGCGTGGGATCGCCGCACAGCTCGGCCGGCGGCGTGAGCGGGATGCGCGGGCGCGTGTCCGGTTTCGCCGCGGCACAACCGGCGCACATCGCAATCATCAGACACAGTCGGTTCATTGAATATCCCCTCGAAGAATGTCGCTCAAAAGGTGAAACCCAAGGTTGCGCCCATCGGGCTGCCGCGCGTCCCGGGCGAAAGCGACCACGTGAGGCGCGCCGGATCGAACGCGGCCCGCGCTTTGGCGTCGCCGAAGCGGCGGCGATAATCACGCAGATCGATCTTGGCGTTCCACGGCTGCGACCAGATCTGCAGCTCGCCGACGCCGATGCCGACGAGCGCCGATTCGAGGCCGGTGCCGAAGTCGTGATAACCGAGCCAGACGATCAATCCACCGGCGACGTTGAGCGCGACGTTGACCGAGTGCGCGATCCACGAATAACGCTGATCGCACTCCTTGGCGTTGCGCTTGAGCAGCCGCTCGGCGACCTCCAGCTTGCGCGCGCGCTCGTCGGGCGACGACTCCGGCAGCTTCGCCAGCTCCTCCGCGCTGAACATGGTCTTGGGCGGCCGGAGCGCGTGCGCGGTCGCGCCGAGCGTGGCCTTGATCGCGCTGATCACTAAATCGACTCGCGACGAATACGGGATATCGAACATGACCGCGCGCCCGGCTTCGAAGACCGCGCCGAAATAATAACCGAAGGTCCAAACCACGAAGTGCACCTCGGACCATTTGCTCTCGACGCGCAGCCGCGTCTCGAGAAACGTCAGCCGCGCCTGCACGTCCGCGTCGTCGGCGCGCGCGACGCCGCCGACGAGCGCGAGCGTCAACAGCGCCACCATCAAACGCCCGCGCAGAGACATCTGCGCAATATAGACGTTTGGGCGATATGGGAATCGAACATTTTAAAGTCCGACTTTATCGACGTGTTAGCATTCCCCACTCAGTGGCGATCTCGACGGAGAAACCGACAGCGCTCGGCCGCCTCGTTCGACTGTTCGGCGATGTGCGCGTGGGCGAGGTCGCGAGCGTTCTCTTGCTCTCGCTCAACGGGTTCTTGCTGCTCACCGCCTATTACGTGCTCAAGGTGGTGCGCGAGCCGCTGATCCTCGTCGGCGGCGGCGGCGCGGAGATCAAGAGCTACGCGACCGGCGCGCAGGCGCTGCTGCTGATCCTGGTGGTCAAGGCCAATGACGGGCTGGCCAAGCGTTTCCCGCGCATGGGGCTGGTGGCGATGTTCACGCTGTTCTCCGCCGGCTGCCTGGTCCTGTTCTGTGTGCTGTCCCTGCTGAGCGTGCCGATCGGCATTCCGTTTTATCTATGGGTCGGAATGTTCAGCGTCACGCTGATCGCGCAGTTCTGGGGTTTCGCCGCCGACGTCTACACGGCCGATCAAGGCAAGCGGCTGTTCGCCATCGTCGGCATCGGCGGATCGCTCGGCGGCGTCGTCGGCGCGGACGTCGCGCAGCGCTTGCTGGTGCCGCTCGGACCGAGCCTGATGATGCTGGTCGCCGCGGCGATCGTGCTCGTCTATCTGTTCGTGATGTACGTGGTGCACCGGCGCGAGCTGCGCAGCGGCGCGCATCCGGCGGAGCAGCCGATCGTGGAGGCCAGTCAGCCGATCGGCGAGCGCGGCGGATTCTCGCTCGTGCTGCACGATCGCTATTTGCTGCTCATCGGCGGACTGACGCTGCTGCTCAATTGGGTCAACACCACCGGCGAATACCTGCTCGATCGCACGCTGCTCGAGATCACCGCTCCCGAGACGGCGGCGCACGCCGTCGATTTCAAGACCGTGCAGCAGTTCATCGGCGCCTTCAAAGCCGAATATTTCTTTTGGGTGAATCTCGCGGCGCTGCTCATGCAGCTGTTCGTGGCTTCGCGCGTGCTCAAGTATCTCGGCGTGCGCGGCGCGCTGTACATTTTGCCGCTGCTCGCCATCACCACGTACTCGTCCATGGTGCTGGTGCCGCTGGTGGCCGTGGTCGCGCTGGCCAAGGTCGCCGAGAACAGCGTCAACTACTCCATTCAGAACACCACCAAGCAGGCGCTGTATCTCGTCACCTCGCGCGAGGCCAAGTACAAAGCCAAGACGGTGATCGACTCGTTTCTCCAGCGCGCGGGCGACGTGATCACCGCCGGGCTCGTCTGGGGCGGGATTCGGCTGCACCTCTCGACGCGGCAGTTCGTGGTGATGGTGATGGCGGCGATCGCCGGCTGGCTCGCGCTCGTGGTGGCGATCGGCCGGGAGCACCGCGTCCGCGAGGCCGCGCTCCAGCGCACCGCTCCCGCGCCGCCCGCGCGCGTCGGCTAGCGTGCGCGCGCTCGCCCGGTTCTTCGACGTTCGTCCCGGCGAGGGCCGGCTGGCGGCGCAAGCGTTCGTGCTCTTGCTGCTGATCATCTCGGCGCACACCATGCTCGAGACCGCGCGCGACGCGCTCCTGCTCGCCGCGCTCTCGCCGCGCGCGCTCGGGCTGGTCTACGTCTCGGTCGCGGTGCTGTCGTTTCCCGCGGGCGCGCTGTCGTTCGCGCTCGGCGTGCGGCTCGGACCGAAGCGGGCGCTCGGGGCCACGCTCGGGTTCGCCGCCGCCGTGTGCGTGCTGCTCTATGCCGTGCCGGCCGGCGTGGCGCGCGCGTTCGCGCTCTATGTGGTGACCGGGCTCTTCGGCGCGGTGCTGGTCCCGCAGTTCTGGGGGCTCGCCGCGCGGATGTTCACCATCGCCGAGGGGCGCCGGCTCCTGGGACTGGTGTCGTCGGCGGGCGTGCTCGGCGGCGTGATCGGCTCGGGCGCGGCGGCGTTGGTGCTGATGGCGCTGCCGGTCAAGCTGCTGCTGGTCGTCGCCGCCGCGATCTTCGTGATCGCCGGCGCGCTGGTCGCCGCGCCGTCGCCGTCCGATCAAGCGAGCGGCCCGCCCGCGCCGCAGCCGGCGAGCGCGCCCGGTCGCTTCGGCGCGTTCTCGGACGAGCCGTTCCTCCGGCGCATCGCGATCCTGGTCGTCCTCTCGACGGCGACCGTGCTCACCGTCGACTATCTCTTCAAGTGGACGGTCGCGCACCACGTGCCGGCGCCGGAGCTCGGGCGCTTCTTCGCGCGCTACTACGCCGCGCTCAACGTGGCGTCGCTGGTGGTGCAGCTGTTCGTCGGCGGCGCGCTGGTGCGGCGGCTCGGCGTGACGGCGGCGGTCTCGGTGACGCCGGTGCTGCTGCTCTTCGGCGGCGTGGGCGCGCTGGCCGCGGGCGGCGCGGTGCTCGCGGTGCTGCTGGTGAAGGGCCTCGACGGCAGCCTGCGCCACTCGATCCAGCGAATCACCACCGAGCTCGTCTACCTGCCGGTGCCGGCGCGGGCGCGCGAGCGCGCCAAGCCGTTCATCGACGGCACGCTGGCGCGCGCGGCGCAGGGGCTCACCGCCGGCGCGCTGCTGGCGCTCGGCGAGACGGGACACCTGTCGCGGCTGGTGCTGGCGGCGATCGTCGTCGGGCTGGCGGTCGCGTGGCTGGTGAGCGCGGCCACGCTGCGCGCGCCCTACCTCGCGCTGTTCCGCCGCGCGCTGTCGGCCGGATCGCTCGACGGCAGCGCCAGCCCCGTCGAGCTCGACCTGACGAGCGCGGCGGTGCTGGTCGAGCACCTCGCCAGCCGCGATCCGTTCGAGGTGATCGCCGCCATGAACGTGCTGGTGTGGCGCAAGCGCGATCGGCTGATCCCGGCGCTGGTGCTCTATCACACCGACGAGCGCGTGCTGGTGCGCGCGCTGGCCATCTTGAGCGAGTCGGGCCGCACCGATTTTCTCCGGCTCGCCGAGCCGCTGCTCGCGCACGGAAGTCAGGCGGTGCGCAACGCGGCGCTGCGGGCGCTCGCGCTCGGCGGCAAGCTCGACGTGCTCGAACGCGCCGCGGAGGACGCGAGCGCGCGCGTGCGCGGCTACGCGGCGGTTCACCTGGCGTCGCGCGCGGGGCTCGCCGTCCTCGGCGATCATCCCGGCGTCGCGGCGGCGGCGTTCGCGGACGGCCCGGCGCGCGACGACGGCCGGCTCGGCGTGCTCGCCGCGATCGCCGACCTGCCGCAGACGGCGCCGCTCGCGGAGCTGCTGCTCGCGCTCGCCGGCGACGAGCGCTTGAGCTCGCCCGAGGCGGTCGAGCTGCTGGCGCGCGCCGCCATCGCGCAGCGCGATCCGCGGCTGGTCCCGGCGCTGATCGCGCGGCTGCGCGCCGGCGCGGGCCGCGAGGCCGTCCGCGCCGCGCTGGTCGCGCTCGGCGATCCGGCCTTCGACGCGGTGTGGACGGCGCTCGGCGATCGGCGCGTCGATCGGCGCGTGCGCATCCACCTGCCGCGCACGCTCGCGCGCTTCGGGACGCAGCGCGCGGCCGGCCGGCTGCTCGAGATCATGGAGACGGAGCCCGACGGGCTTGTGCGCTACAAGGCGCTGCGCGGCCTCGGGCAGCTCGTCGCCCGCGACCGCAAGGTGCGCGTGCCGCGCGCGCGCATCGAGCGCCTCGCGCAGGCGAACCTCGTCGAGCACCTGCGCATCCTCGGCCTGCGGATCGCGCTCGACGCGCCGCGCGCGCCAAAAGGTGAAGGCGGCGTCGAGGCGCGCCGGCCGGCGGCGATCAGGCGGGTGCTCGGCGGCCTGCTCGACGAGAAGCTCGCGCAGTCGCTCGAGCGCGCGTTCCGCCTGCTGAAGATCGCGCTGCCCCG
>DASREC010000408.1:0-31451 GCA_035652295.1 Polyangia bacterium | reverse complement strand
GGTGCTGTTCTTCTCGTCGCCGCTCGCCGACTTCATCACCGGGCAGACCATCAACGTCTCGGGCGGGATGCAGATCCCCTGATGTGCCACTTCGTGACCGCGGTGGTGCCGGTGAAGAGCGATCTCGCGCGGCTCTCGGCGCTGATGGGCGAGCATCAACTGGCGGCGCGGCCCGTCGAGAATCGGCTGCTCGCGGCGCAGCTTCGGCCGGGCGAGCGGCTGCTCTTGACGGCGGCGGCGGGCGGCTGCGACTGCGGCACCGAGCTGGGACGCGCGCTCAGGCGCGTGCGCCGGCGCGCGCGCTCGCAGGATCGCGGCGACGAGACCGGGCGGTGGATCGCGTGCCTCGCGGCGGTGCTCGCCTCGGGCGCGGCCACCCGCTTCGGGATTCTCTTGCACGACTACCGCGGCGCCACCGACGACGAGCCGATCGCGCTCGCGCGGCGCCAGCCGGTGCCGCTCGCCGAGCTGACGCGCGACCTGCTGTCGCGCCTGGAAGAAGACGTGCTGTACGAAGTTCGTCCCAACTGAAATCGCGGCAAGGAGAGCGCATGTTCACGATCGCGGGAGCGTCGGGAAAAGTCGGATCGGCGGCGGCGGAGACCCTGCTCGCGGCCGAGCGCGTGGTGCGCGTGATCGTCCGCAGCGACGAGAAGGGCGCGAAGTGGCGCGAGCGCGGCGCCGAGGTGTTCGTCGGCAGCCTCGACGACGCCGCGTTCGTCACGCGCGCGCTCACCGGCGTCGAGGGCGCGTTCCTGCTCCTGCCGCCCGATTTTCGCGGCGAGGTCTACGAGCGGCAGAAGCAGCTCGCGCAGGCGATGGCGCAGGCGGTGCGCGACAGCCAGGTGCCGCACGTGGTGCTGCTCTCGTCGGTGGGCGCGCATTTGCCGTCGGGGACGGGCGTGATCCAGGGCCTCTATCACGCCGAGCAGGCGCTGGCGAAGACCGGCGCGAACGTGACGTTCATCCGCGCCACCAGCTTCATGGAGAACCTGGCGGGCAACGTCGGGCTGGCCGCGGCGCAGGGGATCCTGCCCTGGTTTCTCGACGAGAAAACGCCGATCGGGATGGTCGCCACGCACGACATCGGGCGGCTGGCGGCGCAAGCGCTGATGAATCCGCCGAAGGGGAAGAAGATCTACGAGCTGGTCGGCCCGAAAGAGTATTCGCCGTCGGAGATCGCCGACACGCTCGGCAAGGCGCTGGGCAAGCCGGTCAAGCTGGCGGCGATGCCGGCGTCGCAGGCGGCGGGCGCGATGGTGAAGGGCGGCGTGCCGGAGTTTCTCGCCGGGCCGCTCGGCGAGATGACCGAGGCGCTGGCCGCGGGCCGCGTGAAGTACGACGGCGCGGGCGAGCGCGTGCGCGGCCTGACGTCGCTGTGGCACGTCGTTCACCAGCTCGCGCGCAAGGCCAACTGATCCGGCCGGCTTGACGCGGCCTTGGCGCCGCGATTTCATAGTTGGATGCGGAGACTATTGCTCGGCTTTGCCGTCGCGGCGGTGATCGCGGCGAGCTGCTACGACGGGCTGGCGCCGCCGGCGCCCACCGACGCGGGCGTGCCCGATCTGCCGGGCGGCGTCGATCTCGCCGGCGGCGACGGCAACTTCAACGCCGACGGCGGCCCGTCGTCGTGCGCCACCGCGTGCGACTGCAACCCGGGCGAGCGCTGCGAGCAGGGCACGTGCAAGGCCGCCAACGTCGCCGTCTACTGCTGCGGCTCGGCCACCTGCCCCGGCTCGTCGGTGTGCCAGCAGCCGAACGGCAAGGTCGGCCAGTGCGATCTCAACCCCGACGCCGGCTTCACCCCCGTCACCGACGGCGGCACCGCCAGCGGCTGCGCCACCCAGCCGTGCTCGAAGGGAGCGAACGGCAAGGTGGCGTGCGTGCTGGCGTGCGGCACCCTCACCGCCGATTGCGTCGTCACGGCGGGAACTGGGGAACATTGCATGCCGTAACATGGTTGAAAGGGAATGGGTCCTCGCCTACGCTCGGGGGTCTCGGAGGCATCATGAAGACGGCAGCGGACATCCAGTCGTACCTGCTCAAGATGGAGCTGCCCCACGACGAGCCGCGCGAGGGCACGTGGGTGGTGGGCGGTCTCGAGGGCGTCGACAACATGGTCATCACGCTCGCGGGGCCGGTGGTGGTGTTTCGCGTCAAGCTGATGGAGATCCCGCGGCACCACCGCGAAGATCTCTTCCGCACGCTGCTGGAGCTCAACGCGACCGAGATGATGCACGGCGCTTATGGTGTCGAGGGTGACGCGGTCGTGATCATGGACGCGCTGCAGCTCGAGAACCTCGACTACAACGAGTTCGCCGCCACCGTCGACGACATCACGCTCGCGGTCGCGTCGCACCACGGGCGGTTGGCCAAATTTCGGGAGGCGGCCTGATGGGCATCTTTCAGCGGCTGGGGACCCTGATCAAATCGAACATCAACGATCTGATCAGCAAGGCCGAGGATCCGGAGAAGATGCTCTCCCAGGTCCTCGTCGAGATGAAGAACCAGCTCGTCGAGGCCAAGAAGCAGGTGGCGGTGGCCATCGGCGACGAGAAGCGCCTCAAGAAGCAGTGGGACGAGCAGCAGGCTATGGCCAAGGAGTGGGAGCGCAAGGCCATGATGGCGGTGCACGCCGGCGACGACGCGCTGGCCAAAGAGGCGCTGGTGCGGCAGCAGGAGCACGAGGAGCTGAAGAACCAGTTCGAGCAGCAGTGGCACCTGCAAAAAGACGCCGTCGACAAATTGAAAGATCAGCTGCGCAACCTCAACAACAAGATCGAGGAGGCGAAGCGCAAGAAGAACATCCTGGTGGCGCGCGCCAAGCGGGCCGAGGCGCAGCGCACCATCCAGTCGACGATGCAGGGGCTGTCGGATACGTCGGCGTTCGATACGTTCGATCGCATGGCGGAGAAGGTCGATCAGCTCGAGGCGGAGGCGGAGGCGGGCGTCGAGCTGGCGGGCGAGATGACCGGCGACACGCTGCAGTCGAAGTTCAAGCAGCTCGAGGCGACCGGCGGCGCGGACATGGCGCTGCAGGAGCTGAAGGCCAAGATGGGGCTCGGGCCGGCGACGGGCGGCGGCACCAAGGCGCTGCCGAAGTCGTCGGGCGAAGGCGAAGACAAGGCGGCCCCCAAGGCGCAGCTCGCGTCCAAGGGCACGTCGCGCGACGACGAGTGATCCGGTGCGGCTCGGCGCGGCGATAGCGCTCGTCGCTGTGCTCGGCGCCTGCCGCACGCCTCCGTTCGGCGACGAGCCATTTTTCAGCAACGATGGATCGACCGCGAGCGACGATCTCGCGCGCGCGCCCGACTGCACGCTGCTGCTCGACTGCATGCAGCGGTGCGCGCTGACGACCAATCCCGAAACCGCGCAGCCGTGCTTCGAAGGCTGTCAGTCGTTCGAGAACGTGACGCCCGGATCGTCGAGCCTGGCGGGAGTCGGCGAGACTGTGCGCGAATACTGCCTCGGCGTGGCGTTCTCCGACACCAAGATGATGCAGCCCGCGGCGTGCGTCTTCAGCGCGAGCGGCGAGCTCGTCGACCGCGACGGCCGCGCCAAAGGGAGCTGCGCGGCTTGCGTGCACGACGTGCTCTCCAACTTGATGAGCTTGCCGTGTGACAAGACCCATCCGGCGTGCGACCGCAGCAGCTTTCTTCCCGCGCCCGAACGCTACTGTCACGACTGACGCGGCGCCGCGTTCACGCGATTCGTGAAAGCGCGTTCACGAGCGATCGGAGTCACGCACCGTCGGTGGCGCGCCGCGCGGCGATCGCGCGGCGGCGCGTGGCATGGCGGGTGCTTTGCCGACTCGCATGAAATACCTGCTGACCTCGGTGGTGCTGTACTCGCTCTCGCTGTCGCCATTGTGCGCGTCGCCGCTGGCGCGCGCCGAGGAGGCGCCGCCGCGCGCGCGCTTCGTCGGCGTCTCGCTGTCGAGCGCGCAGGCGCTGATCTGGGACGAGGAGCACAACGAGTACGTGCTCAAGCGCGTGGGCGAGGAGCTCGACGGCGCGCGCGTGTCGGTGATCGACGGCGAGCACCTGGTGCTCGACCGCGACGGCGCGCGCGAGGTGCTGGAGCTGAGCGCGCCGCCGGTCACCAAGGTCGCCGCGCGCAAGCCGCGGCGCATGCCGGCGCTGATCATCGGCGCCGCCGATCCCGCCGCGAGACCAGCCGCAAAGCCGAACGCGAACGTGAACGCGCCGAACGCGAACGCGAACGTGAACGCGAACGACGAAGCGAATGAGAGCGCGCCCGCGCCCGTCGCTGCGGCGCCCGCGTCCGTCGCCGCCGCGCCGCCGCCCGTCGCTGCGGCGCCCGCGCCCGCGCCGCCGTCGAGCGTCCTCGCGTCGCCCGCGAACGTCCTCGCGTCGCCCGCGCCGCCGCCCGCCGCCGCTCCGCCCGCACCCGCGCCGGTCGCCGAAGGTCCCGCGATGATCATCCCGCGCGCCGACTTCGATCGCGAGCTCTCCGACTTCGCCGCGCTCGCCGACGACGTCACGCTGGCGAAGAACCCGCGCGGCGGATTTCAGCTCAGCGCGCTGCGCGCCGGCTGCTTCTTCGAGCGCATCGGCCTGCGCCCCGGCGACGTCGTCCTGCGCGTCGACGGCCGCCCCATCAACGCCGCCGAAGACGCCTCCGCCGCCTACGCGTGGCTCAAGATCACCGACAAGTTCTCCGTCGACATCCTGCGCGGCGGGCGCCCGGTCACGCTCCGCTACGTCATTTCGAGCCGGGCTTCTTGATCATCACGCACGCGCCGCTCACGCAGTCGGCGCGCATGCCGCACGTCGGATCGGTCGACAGCATCATCGTGCACATGGTGTCGGCGCAGTGTTTGGCGCGCTCCTGCTTCGACGCCGCCGCGCGCGCCTTGGCGATCGCGCGCTGCTTGCCGCCGTTCGCGCAGTCGCAGCACCCGTCCGGCTCGACGGCGCAGTCCGCCGCCGTCTTGCACTCGGCGATCTTTTTCGCCGCGCCGCCGTCGGGCGTCCTGGCCGCGCCGAGATCGGGCGCCTTCGCCGCGCCGAGATCGGGCGCCTTCGCCGCCTGAGCGCCGCTCATATCGGCCGGCTCGAACTTGATCACGATGGTCGGCTCTTCGCGGCACGCCATCAACAGTGGAACCAGGCACCACAGGCTCGCTCTCACGGCTTCCCCCCGAATCGGCGCCACTGCGCCTCGTAGTAGCTGTCCTTCGGCTTGATGGCGAGCGCGCGCTGCTCGGCGTCGCGCGCCTCGACCTTCTGCCCGAGCGCGGCGTACAGCTCGGCCAGCGTGTCCCACAAGCCGTGGTTCTTCGGATCGACCTCGAGCCCCTGCTTGGCCACCTCGACGGCGTGCGCGCGCTCGAAGTTCTCCTTGTACGCGAGCCAGCAGTACGCGTTGTAGCGCGAGCCGTCGCGCGGCGCGGCGGCGAGCCAGCGGTCGAGCACCGCGCGCGCCTCGGCGTCGCGTCCGGTGGCGTGCAGCGCGATCGCCAGGTTGTACGGCACCGAGTCGGCCTCTTCGCTGGCGGGAAATTTTCGCTCGAGGTCGCGCAGCGTGCTCTCGGCGCGCGCGTAGTCCTTGCGGCCGCGCAGCCAATAATATTTGCCGAGCGTGAGCAGCGCCGTCGCCGCGCGCTTGTTGCGGTTGTCGGGATCGCGCGCGATCACCGCGCCCAGCTCGGCGGGCGCGCGCTCGTCGCCGCGCATGGCGTGGCGCGTGCCGACGTCGAGCCGAAGCGCGTCGTCGTTCGGCGCCGCCGCCAGTTTCTTCTCCAGCTCGGCGAGCGTGCCCTTGCCTTCGCGAAACCGCGCCAGCGTGTCGACGAGCTCGCGCGGCGCCACGAAGCCCATCAGCCGATCGATCTCGGCGCCGCTCTTCGGATCGATCACCAGCAGCGTCGGAAATCCCACCACGTGATAGCGCCGCGCCAGCTCCACGCCCTCGCCCGCTTCGCCGTCGCGCCGCAGCGCCACGAAGCTCGCCTGAAGCGCGCGCGTCACCTCGTCGCGCGGATAGACCTGCTCGTCCATCTCGTGGCACGGCCCGCACCACGTCGCGAACACGTCGACCAGCACCAGCCGCTCCGACGCGCGCGCGCGCGCCACCGCGTCGTCGAACGTGCCGGCGTCCCACGTCACCGCGCGCGCCGTCGACGCGCTGAGGAGTGTCAAGATCGCCACCGCCCGCTTCATCGCGACGGATGCTACCACGCAACAAAAGGGGGGAAGCCATGCAGAAACTGCTCTAGGTGCTCGCGGCGCTCGCGCTCGCCGGCTGCACGCTCTTGCTGCTGGTCAAAGCCGTCCAGCAGGCCAGTGAAGCCGGCGATGGGCGATGTAGTGCCAGGCCTCCTCCTCGATTTTCCGCCGGTACGCGGCGACGCCGGCCACCGATGAGCGCAGCTCATCGATCACGCGCGTCGCGATCAGATCGGCCCGCGGTTCGGATACTCCGCTCGCGAGCATCTCGTCGACGATGCCATGCACCTTGGCGACCATGTCGGTCCAAGAAAATGGCTGCATGCACAAATGTACATCCGCCAACTCGAAGACACAAGGTGGGTTCAACCGGAAGTCGACGCCTGGCAGTCTCGTGGGCGGTTGCTGCGCAATTACACTTTTGTTTATTTGTGCATTACAGCCTGTCGCCGCGGGCCTGACGGAGAACGCTGCCTCAGGTGATGCCGTTTTTCCGCAGGAGCTCCAGGATGAAGTCGCGGATGCTGGTGCCCTGCTCGGCTGCGCGCGCCTTGAGCTGCCGATGCAGCTGCGCCGGAATGTTCACGGCCAGCCGCGCTTCGCCGCCTCGCTCTTCCGTGGGCTCCTTGGGCCCCCTTGACCGCGTCTTTCGTGCCCGATTGGCCATCATGCCGTCGTCATTCTGTTCTTGTGGTCGCCGCCATTTCGTGCAATGTACAAAAATACAAATGTACCACTGCCACTATCCTCCCACATCCTAGATGTTGGGGGAAGAAAAAATGACATGACAAAGCGCGATCCGGACGAGCTGATGACTCCCTCTGACGCCGCGCGCATTCTTGGGCTGTCACCCGATTCGGTACGCGCGCTGTCCGATTCCGGCCGCCTCGCGACGCTGCGCACGGTGTCCGGCCGCCGTCTCTTCCGACGCGCCGACGTGGAGAGACTGGCGAACGAGCGCGCCGACGTTAAGAAGAAGCGAACCTGAGCCGGCCGCATCATGCGAGCTGAGCGTCCGCCGCCGGCAGGTTGAGCAGCAGCGATTGCCGGCGGTCGCTCGCGGTCAAGTCGCCGTTCAACGCCTCCGCGATCCAGCGCGCCGCCGCGAGGCTCTCGTCGGCCGATTCAGCCTCCGCCGCCGACTTGGGATTCGCGACCAACAGTTGTTTCAGCCAAGGGGACGAGCCTTCGACGGGAATTTCGATGATCACCCGACCGTCGTTCGTCGTCAGCGACCACGGCCCGGCTGGGTGTCTCGCGCCGAACTGAATCAGGTTGCGCAGCACCCGACGCAACAACCGCCGGTCGGCCATCACGGCGATCCCGCCGGTCTCCAAGACGGACCCCGCGGGTGAGGTGAGGCCTCGCACCGCGTCGGCGAGCAGGATGCGTTCGACGTTCGGGCGATACGTCCCGAGTTGAACGAAGTGCAACAGGTCGTCGAGCACCGTCGAAAGCTCTTCGATGGCCGATATCGCTCGCGCCATGTCCTTGGTGCTCGGCGCCTGACTGCGCGACCAGCCCTCCAGTACACCGATGAGGTTGGCCACATCTCGCGCCAGAAACGCCTCGAGCTCGCGCGCTCGGCGCCGGTGCGCCGATTCGGCCTTCTCCGCGCGATGCTTGTCGGTCGAGTCGATCAGATAGGCGATGCCGCCGATCGTTTTGCCGTTCGTCATGACGGGCCCGGCGATCACGTCCACGTAGCGCTCCTCTCTACTGAAGATAGTGACCCAACGGGTATCGGTCATCTCCACCGTCTCGCCCGAGAGGACTCGCCGGATGGCGTCGGACCAACCGAGTCGGCGCACGATCAGGTTGGTGAGGAGGTTGACGCCCTGGTAGCGGGACTCGGCGCGTCCTTCGAACGCCAGCATGTGCGGGTTGACGCCGACGATTGTCCCGTCGGCGTCAAAGGTGATGAGCGACACGTGACTGGAAGCGAAGAGTACCTCGAGCATCTCCAGGGCGCTTTGCCTGAGCCCTTCGTCGAGCCACGAGAGATCGTCGTCTTGCTGTTCAGACATGGTTGTGCCCGGTGTTCTTTCCGACGATCTGGGCAGCAAATTGTCCGGCGCAACCGCTGCGCGCACCGTTGATCCCATGCCACGACCCTCTACACTTTTGTGAATTTGTGCATAGGTTGAGGACCAAGGGAGGAGGGATGATCGGCCGTTCGGCTCACACGGACGCTTCGGCGAGGGCTGGGCTCCATCGAGGGATCGTCGTCGTTGTCGATGATGACGACGACATCCGAACCACTCTCGAAGAGTTCCTCGAAGATACCGGCTATCTGGTCTTGACGTCCCGAGATGGAGCAGAAGCACTCACGAGGATGCGCGGCATCAGCGGACGTGCCGTCGCGATCGTCGATTTGATGATGCCCAACCTGGACGGATGGGATCTGATCGCCGCCATGCGGGCCGACCGGAACCTCTCACGAATTCCGGTCGTCGTGATCTCGGCGAGAGGCCACGCCCCGGTGAGAGGCGCAAACGTGGTCATGCCGAAGCCGCTGGTTCCGTCGCAGCTCCTCGCCATCCTGAACGACCTCTGCCCGTAGAGCTCCTGAGCGTCGCCCCACCCGCTCCTTGACGCCTCGCCCGCGAAAAAATGGTATAGTGACGATGGAGACTCGTTTGCGCTTCGCTCGCGTGCCTGGCTGGTGAACCCTCGCGTCGGTTGGCGCGGGGGTTTTTTGCTTCGAGGAGCCTGATGGACTTTCAAGATCGCCCGCTGCAATGCATCGACTGCAAGAACGAGTTCGTGTTCACCGCCGGGGAGCAGGAGTTCTACGAGAAGAAGGGCTTCCGCGAAATTCCCAAGCGCTGCAAACCGTGCCGCGAGGCGCGCAAGGCGCGGCGCTCCGACGGCGGCGAGCGCAACGGCGAGCGCGGCGAGCGCGGCGAGCGCAATAATGCTGCGCCGCAACAAAATGATCGCAACGGCGCGCGGCCGCGCGATCGCGATCGCGAGATGTTCGACGCGGTGTGCGCCTCGTGCGGCGCGCCGGCGCGGGTGCCGTTCCGCCCGGCGTCGGGCCGCCCGGTTTACTGCCGCGAGTGCTACAGTTCGCGGCAAGGCCAAGGCTCAGGCTACGGCGGAGGTTACTGATGGGCGCCCGGATTCGCGAGTTGATCGATCGCGCCGTCGAGAAGTTGAAGGCGCTGGTGGCGCCGCTGCCGGTCCCCGTGCCGGTGCCGGTCGCCGCGCGGCCGCGGCGCTGAAGGAGCCCGTCGGTGCCGCGCCTCAAGCTGCACGTCGTCGAGCGCACCGACTTCTTGAAGTTCCTCGACCCGACGGCCGACGGCACCGGCCTGTTCGTCCCCGGCACCATCGCCGCGCAGCCGGGCGACAAGGTCTCGGTGGAGGTGGTGTTCCAGGGCGGGCCGCGCGTGCTGCTCTCGGGCGTGGTGGCGTGGCGGCGCATCTCCGGCGACGCGCGCACGCGCGCCGGCTCGGGCGTGCAGATCGAGCCGGGCGAGCAGACCAAGCTCGACTACGTCTTCGGCTACGTGCGCGGCGGGCTGCTCGACGCACGCGAGAAGCGCCGGCTCCCGGTGCGCCTGCGCGTCGCCTACTCGGGCGCGCGCGGGCGGCGCATCAACTTCACGCGCGACATCAATGAAGAGGGCGCGTTCGTGCGCGCGCACGAGCTGCTCGAGGTCGGCGCCCACACCGTGCTGCTGATCTCGCCGCCCGGCCCGTACAAACCGATCCAGATCAAAGCCACCGTCATGCGCCAGCAAGACGCCCCCGGCGATCGCGGCTTCGGCGTGCGCTTCGACTTCGACACCTCCACCGAGCGCGCCAAGATCCTCGCCTTCGTCGACAAGCTCGAATCCGACTACCTCGAAGGCCAGCTCCCCGACGACGCTTTGCTGTAAGCGGCGGTGCTCGATCGACCGCTGCACTCCGCACGCGGTCGGGTAAACCGCTTCAATTCGCCGATTCTGAGGCTTTTAACAAACCTCCCGAACCGGCGCGGAGCGGAGTGTAGCGTGACGGTCGTCAGGCGCGGCGGAGCGAAATCGGTAACGGGCGATTTCGCGGAGCCGCGCCTGACGGCCGTCGCGCGGAACGCAGCGCGTTCGATCGAGCGCTACGCTACGGACAGTCGGCTTGCTGGACCGCGATGCCGCTCGGCGGGGCGAGGGTGAAGATGTTGGCGGGCGGGGTGATGTTGGGCTCGACGTCGCGGAACTTGATGCGGGCGTCGGAGCCGGTCGGGGGTTGCTCGAGGTTGGTGCGCTCGGGCAGGCGGACGCCGCCGTGGTCGGAGAATTTTTCGTGCGAGAGGCGCCACAAGACCTTGCCCGCGCCGTCGGTGCGCTCGGCGGCGACCACGTCCCAGCTGCGGTCGCGCGCGTCGAGCTTGATCACCTCGCGCCCGCCGTCGGGCGTGCGCAGCTCCAGCACCTCGCGCCCCGCCGGATCCCACGAGACGCCCGCCGGCGCGCTCCCCTCCGCGATCGGCGCGCCGCCGGTCAGCGCCTCGACGATGTCGTCCGGCTCGAGCGCGATCTGGATCAGCCGCGCCACGTTGCACGCCTTGGCCGGCCCGGCGAGAAAGCGGTTGTTGCGCACGTCGAGCAGCGCGAAGCTGGTGCCGTCGGAGGTGAGCGTCGCCAGCGCGCCGCCCATCGGGCTCTCCGCCTCCATGCGCAGCTTGCCGCCGCGCGCGAGCAGCAGCGCCACGGCGACCTTCACGCGCTGGCCGCCCTGCCCGAGGTGATCGACCTTGGTGTCGGCGCGCAGCGAGCGGATCGCCGACGAGCGCTTGCGCATCGCCTGAAGCAGCTCGTCCGCCGACGGCGCCGGATACGGCCGCGCGACCGGCTTCGGCGGCGGGCAGGCGGCGAGCAGCAGCAGAGCGGCGACGGCGAGCTTTCGCATCCGCGGAACTTACCGCGAACCTAAGCGCCCCGTCTCCAGCAACAAGATCTGCTCCTCGACCGTGCGCCGCACCGACTCCTCGGGCTTGTGCGCGAGCGCGCGCTTGTACGCCTCGAGCGCGCGGCCGCGATCGGCCTTCTTCACGTACAGCTCGCCGAGGTGCTCGAGGATCTCCGGCTCGCCCGGCGCCAGCCGATCGGCGCGCACCAGCAGCCGCTCGGCCTCGTCGAGCTTGCCGCGCTTGACCGCCAGCCACCCGAGCGAATCGATCACGTTCCCGTCGGTGGGGCGCAATTCGAGCGCGCGCCCGAGGAGCTGCTGCGCCTCGTCGAGCTGCGCGTTGTGGTTGGCCAGCGCGTAGCCGACGAAGTTGAGCGCCAGCACGCTGTCGGGATCGCGCTTGAGCACCTGGCGGATCAGCTCGACGGCGCGCTCCCACTGCCCCGAGCGCTCGTATGCCGCGCCGAGCGCCAGCGCCAGCGCCTCCGACTGCGGGCGGCGCGCCATCGCGGTCTCCAGCACCTTGAGCGCCTGCGCGCGATCGCCCGCGCGCTCGTGCACGCGCGCCAGAAGATCGTGCAGCGCGTCCGCCGCGTCCACGGTGGCCGAGTCGCCGGCGATGGACGCGATCGCCTTGCCCAGCAGATCGATCGCCTCGCGGTAGCGGCCGTTGTCGCGCAGCAGGCGCCCGATGCGCTCCTGCGCCGCCGCGAACTGCGCCGACTGCGGCGGCACCTTGCGCAACTGCGCCAGCGCCGCGTCGACGCGCCCCTCGTCTTCGAGCGCCGCGCCCCACAAGAGCCGCGCGCCGGCCGACTCGCCCGCGCGCAAGACCTCCTCGGCGTTCGCGCGCGCGCGATCCGGCTGCCCGACGGCGAGCCGCATCCAGCCGACCTGCACCCGCCGCTCGCCCGCGCCGCCCTCGTCGTCGAGCGAATCGAGCCGCGCGCGCGCCGACTCCTCGCGCCCCGCCGCCACGTCGACGCGCACCAGCCGCTCGACGTCCTTGAGCTCGCCCGAGCGCTGCCACGCCTGGTCGAGCTGCGCCGACGCGTCGTCGAAGCGCCCCTCGCCCTGCAAAAGCTCCGCGAGCGCCACGCGCGCGTCGTGCAACGCGCCGTCGAGCTCGAGCGCGCGCTTGAGCTCCGCCTCCGCCACCGGCGCGTCGCCGCGCGAGATCGCCGCGCGCCCGAGCGCGTCGTGCGCCAGCGCCGAGCCGGGCAGCCAGCGCACCATCTCGCGCCACGTCGCCTCGGCGCGCTGCGCGTCGCCGCGATCGTGATAGACCGACACCAGCGCGGTGTACGCGTCCTCGCAGCCGTGATCGATGTCGAGCGCCTTGCGCAGCGCCGCCTCCGCGCCGGCCGAATCGCCGACGCGCTGCTTGACGCGCGCGAGATCGACGTACGCCTCGGGGAACTGCGCGTCGAGGTGCAGCGCCGCTTCCACCTCTTCGCGCGCCTCGTCGAGCCGGCCGAGCGTGAGCAGCTCCTCGGCGAGCCGCGTGCGCAGATACGGCGACGCCCCGTCGGAGGCGAGCGCGTGGCGCAGCTCCTCGGCCGCCTCCTCGGCGCGCCCGTCGTTCGAGAGCAGCTGCGCCTGGATATAATGTTGATAGGCCGCCGGGCTCACGTAGTAGCCGGGCACCAGCGTGCCGTGAAAGCTGCGCACCATGGTCGCCGAGCGCGGCTCGGGCAGCCGCCCGATGCAGCCGCCGGCGAGCGCCAGCACCAAGAGAGCGGTCGAACGTGAAACGGTCATGTAACGTCTCAGGATATCACTTGCCCGACGGAGCGGCAAAGCGTCGAGCGGGCGAGCCGTCCGTCGCCGACGTTCGTTACAAGGGCGGGTTGCCGTGCTTCTTGGGCGGGTTCGATTGGCGCTTGTTGCGCAGCATGCGCAGCGCGGCGGCGAGCTTGGCGCGCGTCTCGCGCGGGCGGATGACCTCGTCGATGTAGCCGAGCGCGGCGGCCGAGTACGGGTTGGCGAATTTCTCGCGGTACTCGGCCGAGTACGCGGCGCGCGCGGCGGCGGCGTCGGGCGCCTTGGCCAGCTCGTCGCGATAGACGATGTTGACCGCGCCGTCGGGGCCCATGACCGCGATCTCCGCCGTCGGGTACGCGTAGTTGACGTCGGCGCGCACGTGCTTGGACGCCATCACGTCGTACGCGCCGCCGTACGCCTTGCGCGTGATCACCGTGACCTTGGGGACCGTCGCTTCGACGAACGCGTAGAGCAATTTCGCGCCGTGCTTGATGATGCCGCCGTACTCCTGCGCGGTGCCCGGCAGGAACCCCGGCACGTCGACGAACGTGACCAGCGGGAGGTTGAAGCAGTCGCAGAAGCGCACGAAGCGCGCGCCCTTCACCGACGCGTTGATGTCGAGGCAGCCGGCGAGGTGCGCCGGCTGATTGGCGACGATGCCGACCGGCCGCCCGTCGATGCGCGCGAACCCGACGACGATGTTCTGCGCGTACTCGGCGTGGATCTCGAAGAAGCGCCCGTCGTCGACGACGCTGGTGATCACGCGCTTCATGTCGTACGGCTTCGACGAGTCGGGCGGCACCAGCCCGTCGAGCTCCGGCACCTCGCGATCGGGCCGATCGGTCGACGCGGCGAGCGCCGGCGGATTCTCGGTGTTGTTCTGCGGCAGGAACGAGAGCAGCTCGCGGATGCCGTCGATGCACGCGCGCTCGTCGGGGAACGCGGTGTGCGCCACGCCCGAGCGCGACGCGTGCGTGTGCGCGCCGCCGAGCTCCTCTTTGGTCACCTCCTCGTGCGTCACCGTCTTGATGACGTCGGGGCCGGTGATGAACATGTAGCTCGTCTGATCGACCATGAAGATGAAGTCGGTCATCGCCGGCGAGTACACCGCGCCGCCGGCGCACGGGCCCATGATGGCCGAGATCTGCGGCACCACGCCCGACGACAGCACGTTGCGCGTGAAGATGTCGGCGTAGCCGGCGAGCGACTGCACGCCTTCCTGAATGCGCGCGCCGCCCGAGTCGTTGAGCCCGACCACCGGCGCGCCGACCTTCATCGCCAGGTCCATCACCTTGCAGATCTTGGTCGCGTACGCGCCCGACAGCGAGCCGCCGAACACGGTGAAGTCCTGCGCGAACACGAACACCTGGCGCGCGCCGACGGTGCCGTAGCCGGTGACCACGCCGTCGCCGAGAATTTTCTGCTGCTCCATGCCGAAGTCGGCGCAGCGGTGGGTGACGAACTTGTCGAGCTCGACGAACGAGCCGGGATCGAGCAGCAGCTCGATGCGCTCGCGCGCGGTCAGCTTGCCGGCGGCGTGCTGGCGCTCGATGCGCTCCTTGCCGCCGCCCTCGAGGGCGCGCGCTTCCATCTCTTCGAGGCGCTTCAACGGATCTTGCGGAGACGTGCTCATGGATTCAGGCCCAGCCTCTCTTCGACGTACCGTTCGATGCGCGCGCGGCCGTCCTCGTCGAGATCGAGGAAGCGCACGTCGCGTTTTTCGGCGCGCTCGGTCTCGCGCTCGCCGCGATCGACGACCACCTCGTGCACGCGCGCGCGGCAGCGGATCGGCCGCGCGTCGCCCGGCAGGTGGAACGCCAGGTCGAGCGCGCCCTCCGCCTCGTCGGGCGCCGCCGAGCCGAGCGAGAGCCCGTCGAGCCCGACCGCGTGCGCCAGGCGAAACCACCGCGTGCGCGCGCGCAGCTCGACGGGAACCCGCAACGGCGCGCGCAGCGACATGATGGCCGCGCACGTTAGACCGTCGCTGCCGTGAGATCAAGACGCGGCGCGCGCTACATCGTGGTGTCGTTCGAGCAGGCGATCAGCGGATCAAGCGCCGTCGAGGGCGGCGACGATCGCGTCGTGGAGCAGCGGGCGGAAGGCCTTGATGCGATCGTTGGCGCGCGTCGGGTGGACGCGGTTCGAGAGCAGCACGACGGCGCGGCCGCGCGGCGGATCGAGCCACAGCGAGCAGCCGGTGAAGCCGAGGTGGCCGACGCCGTCGCGCGGCCAGCGGGCGCCCGCCGACGAGCCGGCCGCCGACGGGCGATCCCAGCCGAGGCACCAGGTCGAGCCCGGCACTCCCGAAGGCGACCAGAATCGCCGCAACGTCGACGGGAGAACGGGAAAAGTGAAATGGGTTTCACCTTTGCGCGAAAAAGTGAAACCGATTTCACTTTTACCCGCCCACGTCGCCAGCAGCACGGCGGCGAGCGCGGCCACGTCGCCGGCGGTGGCGAACAGCCCCGCGTGCCCGGCCACGCCGCCCATCGCGCGCGCGTTCTCGTCGTGCACCACGCCGCGCAGCTCGCCCTCGGTCGGCGCGCACGCCTCGGCCGCGCGCGGGCCGTAGCCGATCGCCAGCCCCAGCGGATCGGCGATCCGCTCGGTGAAGAGCGCATCCAGGCGCGATCCGAGCCGCCGCTCCAGCCAGTCGCCGAGCAGGATGAAGCCGAGATCGCTGTAGCGCGCCGCCGCGCCGGGCGCCGACTCGAGCGGCTCGCGGCGCACCGCCTCGACGATCCCCGCGCGCGCGTCGGAGAAGCCGGGCGCGGGCGCGAGCAGCTTCCACGCCGGCAGTCCCGACGCGTGCGCGAGCAGGTGCTGCACGGTCACGCCTGGCCGCGGCTCATCGGCGAGCGACAGCGCGCCCGCGTCGAGCGCCGCCATCGTCAAGCTCACCGTCGCCAGCGGCTTGGTGAGCGACGCGAGGTCGAAGATCGTGCCGCCGTTTGCCGCGCCGACTGAAACTTGTTTCACTTTTTGCAAGGCGTCGATCACGACCAGCGCCGCCGACGGGAAAACCGTCCCCACCGCCCCGCTCAGCACCCGCTCCACGGCCGCCCAATCGGCGACATCACTCTTGACAGTCACGGGGCGCCGCCCTCAGATGTTGCGGGGAGGTTTCCAGGAATGAGGCAATACGCCGCGCTCATCCTGTTGCTCGCGGGCGGCTGTTCCGGCGCCGCCGCGATCGCGTCACCCGACGGCGGCGATCCCGGCAAGGGCGATCGCCCACCGACGAGCTTTCCCAAAGGCTCCGAGGACGCGGGCACGCGCAAGCCGTTCCCGATCGTGCTCGCCCACGGCCTCGACGGTTTCAAGAACATCGGTCCCCTCGAATACTACTACGGCGTCCCCGAGGCGCTCACGCAGGACGGCCACGACGTGTTCGTCGCGCAGGTGGACGCGTACAACTCGTCGGAGGTGCGCGGCGCCCAGCTCCAGACGTTCGTGCAGTCGGTGCTGCAGCAGACCGGCGCCGAGAAGGTCAACCTGATCTGCCACTCGCAAGGCTCGCTCGACTGCCGCTACGTGGCGTCGAACCTCGGCCCGCACGTCGGCGCGGTGGTGGCGATCGCGGGGCCGAACCGCGGCGACGTGGTGGCCGACGTGGCGACGCAGGCGCTGCCCGGCCCGGCGCAGGACGCGGTGGGCGCGCTGCTCTCGCTGTTCGGCGGCTTCATCGACGGCGGCGCCGACAACCAGGACGCCAAGGCGGCGATCCAGGCGCTCTCGTCGGCGGGCGCGGACGCGTTCACCGTCGCGCACCCGGACGATCCGCGCGTCGCCTACTACTCGGTGGCCGGGCGCTCGAACGGCGCGCGCGGCGATCAAGACTGCGGCACCGCCACGCCGGTGCCGTTCATCTCGCGCTACGACTCGTACGTCTCGACGCTCAACCCGCTGCTGGCCGCGCCCGCCGGCATCATCAACGGCTCGTTCTCGCCGGCGCCGACCAACGACGGCCTGGTCACCGTCGCGTCCGCCAAGTGGGGCACGTTCCTCGGCTGCCTGCCGGCCGACCACCTCTCCGAGATCGGCCAGATCGGCGGCCAGGCGCCCGACCCTGGCAATCCGTTCGACCACGTTCTATTTTATCGGCAGCTCGCCAACTGGCTGGTCGAACGAGGCTACTGAGTTGATCAAGGTCTGTCCCGACTGCGGCTCGACGTGGGCCGGCGGCCGCGCCTGCGAGGACTGTGGTGGTATCCTCCACGATCCCTACGCCAAGGACGCCGCCGAGGCGCTTCCCAAGGGAATCTGGAAGTACATCCGACTCCAGTACGGCGCGCGCCGCGGCATGCTGGTGCGCGTGATGGCGTTCCTCACCGTGCCGGTGGTGTTCGGCGTGCTGGCGCGCCGCGCGGTGCTCTTGCCCGGCGCATGGCTGGCGCTCGGGCTGGCCGGCGCGGCGCTCGCCAGTATATTGGCATTTTTGACGATATATTGGCTGGCCGGCCGCGCGGTGCGCGTCTGGGTGCTGCGCAAGGGGCAGCTCAACAAGCGCCGCATGGCGCGCGCCGTGCTCAAGCGCGCGCTCGGCTCGCGCGCCGCGAAATGAGCGGCGGCTACGACACCGACAAGCACGGCTACCTTCCGCGGTACGAGGAGCTGTTCGCCCCGCTGCGCGGCGCCGAGGTGCGGCTGCTCGAGCTCGGCGTCCTGCGCGGCGGCTCGCTGGCGCTGTGGCGCGACTGGTTTCCGCGCGGGCTGATCGTCGGTCTCGACGAGAACCCGGTGGCGCTCGACGATCCGTCGGGCCGCATTCGCGTCTACCAGGGCCCGCAGCAGCAGCGGCGGCTCCTGCGGCAGATCATCGCCGAGTGCGCGCCCGACGGCTTCGACATCATCATCGACGACTGCTCGCACGTCGCCGAGTACGCGCGCGAGAGCTTCGACCTCCTGTTCCGCAAGGGCCTCAAGCCGGGCGGGCTGTACGCGATCGAAGACTGGGGCACCGGCTACATGCCCGAGTGGTTCGACGGCGCGCCGCTCGCGCCCCCGCCGCGGCCGCCGGGCGGTCACACCGCCGGCATGGTCGGTCTCGTCAAGGAGCTGATCGATCACCTCTACGACGGCCGCCCCGAGGATCTGCTCCCCGATCCGCGCTACGCCATCCACGACATGACCATCTCGCCGGGCCTGACGATCCTGCGCAAGCATCGGCTCGCGCCGCCGATTCAGCCCGACGCGAAGTCGCGCACGACGCCGTAGAGCAGCTCCACGCCCCACTTCAATCCCTCGACGGGAATCCGCTCGTCGTGGCCGTGGAACAGGTCGGCGAACTTGACGCCGTCGTCGGGAAACTGCAGCGGCATGAAGCCGTACGAGCGGCAGCCGAGCCGCGACCAGTTCTTGGCGTCGGTGAACCCGGGCGCGAGATACGGCACCACCGCCGCGCCCGGATGGCCGCGCTCGAGCGCCGCCTGCATCACGTCCCACAGCGCCGACGCCGGCTGGTGCTCGACGGGCGGCATGTCGCGCAGCACCTCGATCTCCACGTCCTCGCCGATCACGCGCTTCACCTCGGCGATCAGATCGGCCGCGGTCTGCCCCGGCAGCGAGCGCCCGTCGACCTCCGCCTCCGCCGAGCCCGGCACCACGTTGACCTTGCCGCCCGCGCGCAGCACCGTCGGTACCGCGGTGTTCGACAGCACCGCCGACAGCGCCGCCGCCACGCCGCGATCGGGCAGCTTCTTGAGCACCAGGTCGGCGATCTTGCGCCGGTGCAGGTTGCGCAGCAGCAGCGACTGCGGAAACTTTTGCGTCGCCGCGATCGCGCGCAGGTATCCGTCGACGATCGCGGTGCGATGGTGCGGCAGGCGCGCGCGTCCCAACTTCGCGATCGCCTCCGCCAGCCGCGTGACCGCGTTGTTCTCCTTCGGCAGCGAGCCGTGGCCCGGCTTGCCGACGGCGCGCAGCTTCATCCACACCGTGCCCTTCTCGGCGACCTGGATCGGATAGATCGCCTTGCCGCCGATGTGCACGGTGAACGCGCCCGCCTCGCCGAGCGCGAACTCCGCCTTGACGAGGTCCGGATGATGATCGACCAGGAACTTCGAGCCGAAGTCGCAGCCCGCCTCCTCGTCGGCGACGCCGGCGAAGATCACGTCGCGCGTCAGCTTCACCTTCTCGCGCTGAAGCCGCATCAGCACCAGCGCCGACATCACCGCCATGTGCTTCATGTCGATCGCGCCGCGTCCCCACAGATAGCCGTCGTGGATCTCGCCGCCGAACGGCGAGTGGCGCCACTGCTCTCGCTCCGCCGGCACGACGTCGAGGTGCGCGCCGAGCAGGAGCGGCGCCTTCGAGCCGTCGCCGCGCACGCGCGCCACCACGTTCTTGCGATCCGGCGTCGCGCCGACGAGCACCGGCGGCAGACCGGCGCCGTTCAGCAATTCAGCCAGGTACTCCGCGGCCGGCGTTTCGTTGCCCGGCGGGTTGGTGGTGTCGATGCGGATCAGCGCGGCGAGGTGCTTGACCGCTTCGTCGCCCATTTCGGACATGGCCTCGCATGACACCACGACGGCGCCGTGTTATCAAACGTCGCGCGCATGGATCCCGCCGCCGTTCCCGTCGAGCACCCGCCCGGCTTCCGCCCGCGGCGCACGCAGAACTGGGTGTTCCTCGGCCTGATGTACGGCTTCTTCTACATGTCGCGCTACAACCTCAGCGCGATCCAGAACGCGATGAAGGAGCAGTTCGGCTGGTCCAACAGCGAGTACGGCACCATCATCTCCGCCGGCGTCTTCGTCTACGGCTGCTCGGTGTTCTTGAACGGCCCGCTCGCCGACAAGATCGGCGGCAAGCGCGCGATCCTGATCGGCTCGATCGGCGCCGCGGTGTTCAACTTCCTGTTCGGCCTCTGCTACCTGTTTTTGGATCGCCCAGCGGTAATGAAAGACGGCGTTATCTTGCAAAAAGCCGTCATCGCCCACGGCATGTCCGCCTCGACGGTGATTGCCACCTTCGCCGCGCTCTGGGCGTGCAACCATTATTTTCAATCATTCGGCGCGTTATCGATCGTCAAAATCAACGCCGCGTGGTTCCACGTGCGCGAGCGCGGCTCGTTCGCCGGCATCTTCGGCATCATGATCCAGAGCGGCCGGCTGTTCGCGTTCTTCTTCTCGCCGTTCATCTTGCGCTTTCTGCCGTGGCGCTTCTGCTTCTGGATCCCGGCGGCGATCCTCGGCGTGATGTTCTTCCTCAACCGGCGCTTCGTCGCCAACTCGCCCGCCGACGCCGGCTACGAGTTCCAGACCGCCGACGAGACCAAAGAGGAGGCGGCGCAGAAGCCGTCGCTCGAGTTCGTGCTGCGAAAAGTTTTTGCGTCGCGCGCGGCGTGGCTGATCGCGTTCTCGTCGATGTGCATCGGCATGGTGCGCAACTCGATCGATCATTGGTGGACCGGCTACATCGGCGCGGTGTTCCACCTGCAGGCGAAGCAGCTCTCGGGCTTCGCGCCCTACAACGTCGTGAGCTGGTTCACGCCGATCGCGGCGGTCGCGGGCGGGCTGGTCGCGGGGAACGTCTCGGATCGCGTGTTCGGCGCCCGGCGCGCGCCGGTGATCTTTTTCGCGTTCGTCGGGCAGGCGGCGACGCTGGCGCTGCTCTCGCAGCTCTATCAATCGCCGTGGTCGGGCGCGGTGCTCCTATTAATGATGGCGTTCTTCATCCAGAGCGCGCACTCGCTGGTCGGCGGCGCGGCGTCGATGGACTTCGGCGGCAGGAAGGCGGTGGCCACCGCGGCGGGCTTCTTCGACGGCGCGCAGTACCTCGCCGCCACGCTGGTCGGCTACGGCATGGGCCGGCTGCTCGATCATTTCAAGAACGCGGCGCTGCCCGGCGTCGAGTTCCACATGTGGCCGCTGGCGCCGATCCCGTTCGCCATCATCGGCGCGATCCTGATGGCGAGCCTGTGGAACGTGGTGCCCGGACGCGGAGGTCATCGATGAAGTCGCTGGAGACGCTTCAGCGCGTGCAGCGCGTGACGCTGGCGATCTACGGCGCGATCGCGGGCGCGCTGTCGCTGCTCACGGTGCTGCTGCCGAACTGGGTCGCGCATCTCGTGACGGGACGCGCGGTGGCGAACGCAGCGATCCTCTACAGCCAGCGCGAGGCGGGCGCGCGGCTCGGGCTGGCGATGGTGGCGCTGATCGCGGCGTGGATGCCGCGGCCGCCGCGCGCGCTGGTGTGGGCGATGTTCGCGGCGCTGGCGGCTGGCGTGATCGGGCCGATCCTGTCGAAGCTGGCGATCGCGCTACCGCTCGCCGATCTGCAGCCGTTCAACAAGCTGCTCGTGTTCGACGGCGCGGTGGCGCTGGTGCTGCTCGTCACGCAGGAGCTCCGCGCGGCGATCGTGCGCAAGGCGCGCGCGTGATCGAGTTGTTCCACGCCACCAACGACGCCGACTCGGCGGCCGCGCGCAAGCGGGTCGTCGACCGCGCGCTCGTCGAGAAAATCCGCTTTCGCAACGTCTTCTACGACGAGGTGAAGGCCGACTTCGCGGCGCGCGGCGGCACGACGCTGCCGGCGCTGTGGGACGGCGAGCGGCTGCACCAGGGGCTCGACGCGGTCCTGCTCGCGCTTTCCGCCATCGCCGAATAAACTCTAGCGGCTCGCGTTTTACCTGGAGGCCGGCTGGATGCGTCCAATTCGTCGCATGGCAATGAGCGTGATCGCGGTCGTCGCAGCGCTCGCCGCGAGCGCGGGCGCGGCCGCGGGCAAAGCGCCGGCGAAACCGGCGGCGCCGAAAGAGCTGACGCCCGCCGAGCTCGACAAAATGATCGCCGCCGAGTGGCGCAAGGCCAGGGTGCAGCCGGCGATCCCCGTCGACGACGCGCGCTTCCTGCGGCGCGTGTACATCGATCTCACCGGCGCGATCCCGCCGGCCAACGTGGTCGCCGCGTTCCTCGCCGACAAGTCCGCCGACAAGCGCGTGCGCGCGGTGAACCAGCTCCTCGACGGGCCGAGCTACGCCGATCACTTCACCGACTATTGGGACAAGGTGCTGCTCGGGCGCTTCGTGTTCGGCAACCTGGTCGATCGGCCGGCGTTCCGCGCGTGGCTGCACGACGAGCTGGATCGCGACGAGCCGTGGAGCGTGGTGGTCGAGAAGCTGCTCACCGCCAGCGGGCAGAACACCACCCCTGATCCAAAGGGCGGCAAAATGCCGCAAGCAGACGGCAAAATGCCGCAGGCCGACGCCAAGCCGAACGGCGCGGTCAACTGGCTGCTCAAGTACAACGGCAACCCGACCGACCTGACGGGGAAGGTCTCGCGCGTGTTCCTCGGCGTGCAGATCCAGTGCGCGCAGTGCCACGACCACCCGTCGGAGAAGTGGAAGCAGGACGACTTCCGGCGGCTGGCGGCGTGCTTCGCGCGCACCGGCATGACGCCGCTCGACGACGGCAAGCAGCCGGGCATCCGGCGCGTGGAGCTGCACGACACGCTGGTGCCGTCGTTCGGCGGGCCGAAGAAGTCGGAGCTGCGCGAGATCGCCGACGCCAAGCCGACCGCGCTCGACGGCAGCGACTTCTCGACGGCGCCGAGCCGCCGCAAGGCGCTGGCGGCGTGGATCGTCGCGCCGGCCAATCCGTACTTCGCGCGCGCGATCGTCAACCGCTTCTGGGCCTACTTTCTCGGGCGCGGCTTCTTCGATCCCGTCGACGATTTTCGCCGCTCGAACCCGGTGACCGCGCCGGAGATCCTCGATCGGCTGAGCGCGGACTTCGTCACGCACGGCTACAGCCTGCGGCGGCTGATCGCGATGATCACGGCGACGCGCGCGTACCAGCTCGCGGCGGCGCCGGCGAAAGGGCCGGGCGACGCCGAGGACAAACTGTGGGGACACTATCGCCTGCGGCCGATGGGGCCGGAGTCGCTGCTCGACTCGATCGCGGTGGCCACCGACGTGGAGCGGCTGCTGTCGCGCTTCGCCGGCGCGAACATCGATAAAGTGAAGACGCAGGTGCGGCAGCTGGTGACGTTCCTGTTCGACGTCGACGAGGAGATCGACGCGTCGGAGTACGAGGGCACGATCCCGCAGTCGCTGATGCTGATCAACGGGCAGCTCCTCAACTCGGCGTCGAGCGCGCTGCCGGGCACGGCGCTCACCGACGTGCTGGCGATGCCGGTCGGCGACGCGGCCAAGATCGAGGCGCTGTACCTGCGCACGCTGTCGCGTCCGCCGACGGCGAAGGAGCTCGAGCGCTGGACCGCGTTCGTCAACGCCGAGCACGACGTGGTCGACACCGGCAAGCCCAAGCGCCCGCCGCCGCGCGATCCGAATCAGAAGGGGAACGGCATGGGCGGCAAACGCGGCGAGCCACCGGATCCGCTGCGACGCATCGGGCCGCGCATCAAGATCGCGGGCATGACCGCCAAGCAGCAGGCGTACGAAGATCTCGAGTGGGCGCTGCTCAACTCGAGCGAATTTTTCTTTCGCCACTAGCGTCACGAGGTGAGCATGGATCGTCGCGCGTTTCTCAAAGTCGGCGCCTCGTCGCTGCTGTCGCTGTGGGCGGCGCAGCTCGCGCGCCCGCGCCGCGTCCGCGCCGAAGAGCGGCGCAATCCGGCGGCGAAGGCGAAGGCGTGCATCGTCTTGTGGATGAACGGCGGGCCGAGCCACGTCGACACGTGGGATCCCAAGCCGGGATCGCCGGGCGCGGGCAAGTTCAAGGCGATCAAGACCGCGGTCGACGGCGTGCAGATCTGCGAGCACCTGCCGCTCGTCGCCGAGCACGCGGGCAAGCTGGCGATCCTGCGCGGCATGACGAGCAAAGAGGGCAACCACGATCGCGCGCAGCACCTCCTGCACACCGGCTACGCGCCCAATCCGACGGTGAGCTACCCGTCGCTCGGCGGCTGGGCGGCGGAGGAGCTGGGCGATCCGTCGACGGACCTGCCGGGGTTCGTGTCGATCAGCGGGCCGTCGTTCGGCGCCGGATTTCTCGGCGTGCAGTACGGGCCGTTCGTGGTGCCCGATCCCAAGCAGCCGCCGGCCAACACCAACTACGCGCGCAACGTCGACTTCGCGCGCTTCGTGCGGCGGCGCGGCGCGCTGGCGTCGCTCGAGGAGCAGTTCGCCGCCGAGACCGGCGATCCCAAGATCAAGCAGCGCGAGACGGTGTACGCGAAATCGGTGCGGCTGATGTACTCGTCGCGGCTGAAGGCGTTCGAGCTCGACGACGAGCCGGACGCGGTGCGCGCGGCGTACGGCGCCAGCGACTTCGGGCGCGGCTGCTTGATGGCGCGGCGGCTGGTCGAGGCGGGCGTGAAGTTCGTCGAGGTGGTGCTCGACGGCTGGGACACGCACAAGGACAACTTCGGCAAGACCGAGAAGCTGATGGGCGCGCTCGATCCGGCGATGGCGGCGCTGCTCAAAGATCTCGACGAGCGCAAGCTGCTCGACTCGACGCTGGTGATGTGGATGGGCGACTTCGGGCGCACGCCGAAGATCAACGAGAACGAAGGGCGCGATCATCACCCGGGGGCGTGGAGCGCGGTGCTCGCGGGCGGCGGCGTGCGCGGCGGGCAGGTGCTCGGCTCGACCGACGGCGACGGCGACAAGGTGGTGGCGGCGCCGACGCAGGTGCCCGATCTGTTCGCCACCGCGGCGACGCTGCTCGGGCTCGATCCGTCGAAGGAGGTGGTCACGCCGCGCGGCCGCCCGGTCACGCTCACCGACAAGGGCCAGCCGATCGCGGCGCTGATCGCCTGACGCGCGCGCGGCTGCGCGCTACGGCGCGGGGAACTTCACCGGCGCGGGCTGCTCGCGCGAAGTCGTGGTGCCGTCGCCGAGCTGGCCGTGATCGTTGTGGCCCCAGCAGACGATGCCGCTCGCGGTGGTGGCGCACGCGTGCTCGCGGCCGAGCGCCAGCGACGTGATCGGGCCGAGGTTCGGCACCAGCACCGGCGTCGGGTGCTGCGTGTCGTTCGACGGATCGACCGGGTCGAGCTTGCCCCAGCAGCGCACGATGCCGTCGGTGCCGATGGCGCAGCTGCGCTCCCAGCGCGCGGCGATCGCGGCCACGTCGGCGAGGCCGGTCACCGTCACCGGCGTGAGGCTGTCCTTCTCCGAGCCGTCGCCGAGCTGGCCGTTGGCGTTGCAGCCCCAGCAGCGCACCTCGGCGCCGAGCGCGCAGCTGTGCTCCGAGCCGAGCGCGAGCGCGCGCGGCGCGATCACGCCGGGGATGGTCGTCGGGTCGCTGGTGGCCGGCGGCGCGCCGGTCTCGCCGCACGCGCTCGGGCCCCAGCAGCGCACGTGGCCGTCGGTGAACGCGCCGCAGAAGTGGTGCTCGCCGGCGGCGAGCAGCGCGAGCCGCGTGTCGCTGCTGCAGTTGGTGGTGCCGTCGGCGAGGCGGGCGCACGCCTGCGTCTCGGAGAGCGCGAGCTGCACGGCGGGTCCGCGCAGCGGCAGCGGCGACGGGCCGGCGTCGGCGGCGCCGGTCGCGGCGCGATCGCCCCAGCAGATCACCGAGCCGTCGCCGCGGCGCGCGCAGGTGTAGTTGTCGCCGGCGGCCAGCTCGACCACGCCGCTCAGCGACGGCACCGGGCCGGGCGCGCTGCGGAAAAAAACCTTGCTGCCGTCACCGAGCTGGCCGAGCGAGTTGTCGCCCCAGCACGCGACCGCGCCGCCGTCGAGCAGCGCGCAGGTGTGCCCGACGCCGGCGCTGAGCGCAGCGGCCTGCATCACGGTGCTCCCGCCGTCGCCGCCGTCGAGCAGCCGCGTCCGGCATCCCGCGAGCGCCGCGCACGCGATCAATCCGAGCCACGCTCCCCTCATGCCGCGAGCCTACCGCAATCCCCCGAATTCGCGTGCGCGCGCGATCACAGCGCAGAGATTCAGAGTGATGAACCGCCAAGGCGCCGCAGACGCCAAAAAGAAAGATCAGAATTTTATTTTCCTGATCCTTTTGGCGTCTGCGGCGCCTTGGCGGTTCAATCCTCTGCTCCGCAGATCAAGGCTTTCGGGCGTCGAGCTGGGCGAAGGTGTAGCAGAGGAGTGCGTCGGGGGCGCGCTCGACGTCGGCGAAGGCGGCCCACAGCTCGGGGAGGTCGGCGTCGGGGAACGTGCCGGCGGCGCGCACCTGCGGCGCGGCCGAGCGCAGCAGCTCGCGGAAGTAGCGGATGAGCGCGGCGCGCCCGTCGGGATCGCGCCCGTCGCCGAGCACCGGCACGAAGCGCAACCGCTCGACGCGCAGCCCGGCGCGCGCGGCCAGCTCGCCGAGGCGCGCGCCGATCTCCGGATGCCCGCCCGACGCGCGCTGCGCTTCGCCGACGGCCGCGAAGTAGCGATCGATGATCGGCCGCCGCGGCTCGACGTACAGGCTGGTGTTGTAGACCTCGGTCGCGCTCAGCCGGCCGCCCGGGCGCAGGCAGCGCGCGCACTCGGCGACCACGCGCGCGGCGTCGGGCACGTGCTCGAGCAGCCAGCACACGAACGCGCCGTCGAACGCCGCGTCGTCGAGCGGCAGCGCGGCCGCCGACGCGCGCACCAGCGACACCGCGCCGCGCGCCACGTCGCCGTCGAGCACGCGGCGCGCGCGCGCCAGCGAATCCTCGGACACGTCGACGCCGACGATGCGCAGCGACGGCCAGCGCCGCAAGAGCAGCCGCGTCTCGGCGCCCACGCCCACGCCCGGCTCGAGCAGCCGCTCGACGCCGTCGAGGTCCACGCCCGGCATCACCCAGCGCGCCAGGAACTCCGCCTGCTCGAGCAGCCGCTCGGCCTCGGCGTCGGAGTAGCCGTGGATGTAGCCGCTGCCGTCGTTCGGGCGCGGCACGATCAGCGCAGCGCCAGCTCGACCGCCTCGAGCGCCTTGATGCGGTCGCGAAACTCCGCCGCCTTCTCGAAGTCGAGATCCTCCGCCGCCGCGTGCATCTTCTTGCGCAAGTCGGCCACCGTCTTCGGGATGTCCTCGACGGCGATGTCGGCCACCCACTTCTGCTTCTTCTCGGCGGCGGCGGGCACGACGGTCAGATCGACGTAGTCGGCGTCGTACGGGCTGCCGCGCATGTCGAGGATCGCGCGCTCGACGCTCTTGGGCGTGATCTTGTGCTTCTTGTTGTGCGCCGCCTGGATGGTGCGCCGCCGCTCGGTCTCGCTGATGGCGTGCTTCATCGCCGCGGTCATCTTGTCGCCGTACATGATCACGCGCCCGCGCAGGTTGCGCGCCGCGCGGCCGCACGTCTGGATGAGCGAGCGGTCGCTGCGCAGGAAGCCCTCTTTGTCCGCGTCGAGGATCGCCACCAGCGACACCTCCGGCAGATCGAGCCCCTCGCGCAACAGGTTGATGCCGACCAGCACGTCGAACTCGCCGCGCCGCAGATCGCGGATGATCTCGATGCGCTCGAGCGTGTCGACGTCCGAGTGCAGGTAGCGCACGCGCACGCCGAGATCGGCGTAGTACTCGGTGAGGTCCTCGGCCATGCGCTTGGTGAGCGTGGTGACCAGCACGCGCTCCTTGCGCTTCACGCGGTCGCGGATCTCGCCGAGCAGATCGTCGACCTGATCCTTCACCGGGCGGACTTCGATCTCGGGATCGAGCAGCCCCGTCGGGCGGATCACCTGCTCGACCACCACGCCCTCGCTCTTCTTCACCTCGTAGTCGCCGGGCGTGGCCGAGACGTAGATGACCTGGTTCACGCGCTGCTCCCACTCCTCGAACTTGAGCGGGCGGTTGTCGAGCGCCGACGGCAGGCGGAAGCCGTAGTCGACCAGCGTCTCCTTGCGCGAGCGATCGCCGCGGTACATCGCCTGCACCTGCGGCACCGTCTGGTGCGACTCGTCGACGAACAACAAATAGTCTTTCGGAAAATAGTCGATCAGCGTCGGCGGCGGCTCGCCGGCGGCGCGGCCCGAGAGGTGGCGCGAGTAGTTCTCGATGCCGGAGCAGTGGCCCATCTGCTCGAGCATCTCGATGTCGAACATGGTGCGCTGCTCGAGCCGCTGCTTCTCGACCAGCTTCATGTTCGCCGACAGCTCCTGCAACCGCCCGCGCAATTCGATCTTGATGGCGTCGATCGCTTTCACCAGCTGGCTCGCCGGCGTGACGTAGTGCGAGCCGGGGAAGATGTGCGCCTGGTCGAGCTTGCGCCTGGTCTTGCCGCGCAGCGGATCGATCTCGGCGATGGTCTCGATCTCGTCGCCGAAGAACTCGATGCGCAGCGCGGTCTCCTCCTCGTGCGACTGGAAGATCTCGACCACGTCGCCGCGCACGCGGAAGGTGCCGCGGTGGAAGTCGGTGTCGTTGCGCTCGTACTGAAGATCGACGAGCCGGCGCAGGAGCGCGTCGCGGCGCAGCTCCTGGCCCGGCTCGAGATCGATCACCAGGTCGCGGTAGTAGCCGGGATCGCCGATGCCGTAGATGCACGACACCGACGCGACGATGATGGTGTCGCGCCGCGACAGCACCGCGCGCGTGGCGGAGTGGCGCATGCGATCGATCGCCTCGTTGATCATCGAGTCCTTCTCGATGAACGTGTCGGAGGCGACTACGTACGCTTCGGGCTGGTAGTAGTCGTAGTAGGAGACGAAGTACTCGACGGCGTTCTCGGGGAACAGATCGCGGAACTCGCCGTAGAGCTGCGCCGCCAGCGTCTTGTTGTGCGCGATGATCAGCGCCGGGCGCTGGACTTTTTCGATCACGCACGCGGCGGTGTACGTCTTGCCCGAGCCGGTGATGCCGAGCAGCGTCTGGTGCTTGTCGCCGCGCTCGAGGCCGGCGACCAATTCTTTGATCGCCTTCGGCTGATCACCGCGCGGCTCGTACGAGGAGACGATCTTGAACGGACGATCCATCGTCGGCGGAGTTTAGCACCTACGGGCAGGTGCAGACCTGGCCGAGCAGACAGTTGAGCAGGTTGATGTGACAGCCGCAGCCGGCGGCGCAGACGTTGTTGTCGTTGCAGCCGCTGTTGCACTGGCCGGAGGCGCACGTGGCGTTGGTCATGCTCGTGCCGGGCTGACAGATGTACGCCCCGCAGTCGACCGAGGCGACGGTGCAGCGGCCGACGGTCGACGGGCCGCCGGTGATGCACTTCGACTGCGCCAGCTTCGACGGGCCCGAGCACGTCGAAGGGATGCACTGCGCGCCGGTGGTGCACGTGGTGAAGCACGCGCCCGCGTTCGTGTCGCAGACGTAGGGCGCGCACGGGATGGCGGCGCCCGGCTTGCACTGGCCCGCGCCGTTGCAGAACGACGGCGTCTGCAGGTTGGTGCTGGGATCGCACGTGCTGTTGCAGGCGGTGCCGCTCCACTGCTCGCAGGCGCCGTTGCCGTCGCAGCGGCCGTTCTGGCCGCACGACGTGGTGGGCGTGGTCATGCACTTCATGCGCGGATCGAGCGAGTCCTTGGGCGCGGGGCGGCACTCGCCGAGGTGGCCGCCGACGTTGCACGCCATGCACGCGCTGCTGCACGCGCTCTCGCAGCAGTAGCCGTCGACGCAGTGGCCGTTCAGGCACTGCGCCGACGCGGTGCAGGTCGCGCCGTCGGGGCGCAGGCAGTTGCCGCCGACGCAGGTCTCGCCCGCGGCGCACCCGTGGCCGCACGCGCCGCAGTTGCCGAAGTCGCTCGACAGATCGGCGCAGCCGCTCGCGCAGCACAGCTTGGGCGCGCTGCACGCCGGCCCGCCGTCGCACGAGCACATCGTGCCGACGCACATGTTCTTCTGCGCGCACGCCGGCACGCACGTGGTCTGCGTGCACATGCCCATCGTGCACGCGTAGCCCGAGGCGCAGCCCATGGTGCAGGTGCCGCAGTGGCCGGCGTCGCTCGACAGATCGAAGCAGTTCCCCGAGCAGCACGTCTGGTTGGCGAGGCACGCCTGCGTCGCGCCGCCGGGCAGCGTCGAGCAGAAGCACGTGCCGTTCGAGCACTGCTCGCCCGGCTGGCACGCGCGGCCGCACGCGCCGCAGTTCTGCGTGTCGCCCTGGGTCGGCGTGCACTGGCCGTTGCAGCACGCTTGATCGGCGGCGCACGTCTGCATGCCGCACTGGCACTGGCCCGCGACGCACAGCTCGCCCGCCGAGCAGGCGTGGCCGCACGCGCCGCAATTTTGCGGATCGTCCATGAGCGCGTGGCAGCCGGTCGGGCAGCACGTGTCGCTGTTCGAGCAGACGGTGCCGTTGCACGTGCACTCGCCGTTCGAGCACACGAGCGGCATGGCGCACGCGCGGCCGCACGCGCCGCAGTTCATTTGATCGCGCGCGAGATCGACGCAGTTGCTGCCGCCGCAGCAGGTGCTCGGCGCGTCGCAGGTGCCGCCGCCGCAGGCGCAGCCGCTCGTCGAGCAGCCGCCGGCGCAGCAGACTTCGGCGGGCGCGTTGGGACACGCGGCGGCGCCGTTGCACGTGCACGCGCCGGCGGTGCAGACCTCGCCGGGGTGACAAGCGTGGCCGCACGTGCCGCAGTTGAAGGCGTCGGTCATGAGGTTGATGCAGCCGAGGCCGGGGCAGCAGCTGGCGCCGTTCGCGCAGCCGGCGGCGCCGGCGCAGCGGCAGTGGGTGCCGGTGCACGCGTCGCCGAGGCCGGCGCACGAGGCGCCGCACGCGCCGCAGTTGGCGACGTCGCCGGCGGTCTCGGCGCACACGCCGGAGCAGCACGCCTGCGTCGAGCCGCTGCACGCCTGGCCGTGGCAGCGCGCGTCCTTGAGATCGAGGACGACCGAGCCGGGAAATTTGGTCTTGATCGGCTGGATGACGCCGATGACGTCGGTGTTGGTGGCGCCCTTGGCGGTGGCGGTGACGATCAGCGGCGGCGCGGCCTCGCCGTCGGGCGGCAGCAGCGTGAAGTCGAAGGTCGCGGCGAACTTGTAGCCGATGGTCGAGTCGAAGGTGAGCAGCATCTTGCGCTGCATCGAGGCGTCCAGCGCGCGCACCTCGTAGCCGACGCCGGTGGCCACCGAGCGGTACGGCTGGTCGGCGAAGAACTGCCGCGGATCGGACGGGTCGACCGCGATCACCGTCTCGACGCGCACCACCGCGCTCGGATCGATCATGTCGAGGCGGTAGTGGAGGCCGAGCTGCGAGCGGTTGGAGCAGGACGCGCCGCCGAGCGAACAGACCGCCAGCGCCGCGAGCGCGATGTTGCGTTGCAAAATAATTCGCCCCTCCAAAACGTCGATTCTACGACGGCGGGCGCAAATGCGATACCGTCGCGCGATGGAGCTCACGTCGCGGGCGGCGCACCTCGAACGGCTGCGCGGGCTTTACGGGATGGTCGATCTGCCGGCGGCGGGCGGCGGTCCGCCGGCGGGGCGGCTGGCGCGCGCGCTGCTCGACGGCGGCGCGCGGGTGCTGCAGCTGCGCATGAAGGGCGCGTCGGCGGCGTCGATGCTGGCGGTGGTCGACGAGCTGCGGCCGCTGTGCCGGCGGCGCGAGGCGACGTTGATCGTCAACGATCGGCTCGACGTGGCGCTGGCCGGCGGCGCCGACGGCGCGCACCTCGGGCAGGACGATCTGCCGCTCGCCGCCGCGCGCGCGCTCGCGCCGGCGCCGTTTCTCCTCGGCGTCTCGACGCACTCGCCGGCGCAGGCGCGCGCCGCGCTCGACGCCGGCGCGGACTACCTCGGCTTCGGGCCGTGCTTCGCCACC
>DASREC010000407.1:0-6416 GCA_035652295.1 Polyangia bacterium | reverse complement strand
AGGCGATGCTCTCGGCCTACGCGATCGATCGCCGCCTCGGCCTCGACGCCCAAGACACGCGCGCGCAGATCCTCGCCGGCATGCGCTTCCTGCTCGCCCACCAGCTCGACGACGACGCCGCGTGGCTGATGCCGAACCCCGAAGCGGCGCGCGGCGGGATCCTGATGAGCGACGTCAAGCGTTACATCCGCATCGACTTCGTGCAGCACTCCTGCTCGGCGATGCTGCGCGCGGCCGACGCCTTGTGATGTGATATTATATGGGGCCGTGAAGACCTGCAGCGCGTGCAACATCAACTACCCCGACGTAGTTGAGTTCTGCCCGCACGACGGCAACCGCCTGCCGCCGAATCCGCACGAGACGCAGGCGATGTACGACCCGCTGATCGGCTCCACCATCGACGGTCGCTACATCATCGAGCAGGTGATCGGGCAGGGCGGCATGGGCTTCGTCTACGCCGCGCGCCACGCCATCATCGACAAGCGCGTGGCGATCAAGGTGCTCAAGAAGGAGCACGGCAAGGACGCCGCCGCCGTCGAGCGCTTCCTCGTCGAGGCGAAGGCGGCGTCGAAGATCGGGCACCAGAACATCGTCGACATCACCGACTTCGGCGTGCTGCCCGACGGGCACGCCTACTTCGTGATGGAGTTTCTCGACGGGCCGACGCTCGGCAAGCTGGTGCACGAGCGCGGCTTCATCGAGCCGCTGCAGGCGATCGCCATCACCGTGCAGGTCGCGCGCGGGCTGCAGGCGGCGCACGACAAGGGGATCATCCACCGCGATCTCAAGCCGGAAAATATTTTCGTGCTCGAGCGCGACGGGCAGAAGGACGTGGTCAAGATCGTCGACTTCGGCATCGCGCGCGACGTGACCACCAAGAAGCGGCTCACGCTCGCCGGCATGGTGCTCGGCACGCCCGAGTACATGTCGCCCGAGCAGGCGACCGGGCAGCCGACCGATCACCGCGTCGATATGTACGCGCTCGGCTGCATCCTCTACGAGATGCTGACCGGCGACGTGCCATACAAGGGCGAGACGCCGACCAAGACGCTCACCATGCACGTGTTCGACGCGCCGCAGCCGCCGTCGCAGCGGCGGCCGGATCTGCCGATCGCGGCGTCGCTCGAGGCGGTCGTCATGCGCACGCTGCAGAAGAAGCCGGCCGATCGCTTCGCCGACTTGCGCGCGATGATGGCGGAGCTGGATCGCGTCGACGCGGAGCTGCGCGGGCCGTCCAAGCCGAAGCCGGCGCGCGCGCCGACCATCACGCAGGCGCCGGCGACGGAGCCGAACCCGATCATCGACGACGAGGTGCCGCGCTCGTCGGGGCGGCTCGGGCTGATCGTCGCGGCGGCGGCGGTGCTGCTGCTGGCGGTGGTCGGCATGGCGCTCGCCGTCGGCGGAAAGAAGAAGCCGGTGGTGGTGGAGCAGCTGCCGCAGCCGGCGGCACCGCCGAGCGCCGCGCCGCTGGTGCAGCCGGCGGCGATGCCGTCGCCGGCGAGCGAAGAGGCGGCGCGCAAGGACGTCGAGATCGTGCTGCGATCGGATCCGCCGGGCGCCGAGGTGTTCGAGGGCGTCGAGCGGCTCGGGGTCTCGCCGGTGACCATCCGCCGCGCGCGCTCGAGCCAGGCGCTCACGTTCAGCCTGCGCCGCGCGGGGTACCAGGACATCCACCGCGAGGTGGTGCCCGATCGCGATCGCGACGTCGAGGTGCTGCTCGCGCCCAAGCACGATCGCGTGGCCGATTCGCGCAAGCACGGCTCGTCGGCGTCCAAGGCCGTGGTCGCGCAGCCCGCGCCCGGACACCCCACGCCCGCGCCGCCGCCGCCCAAGAAGACGTCGGATCTGCGCAACCCGTTCGAGTAATCGCGCGTCCCAAGCCGGCCGAAACTGTGGGGTGAGGTGCGTTCGGTTTCGCGGGCCTTGCGCGCATGCTTGTGCTAACATGAACGTGCTCCTCCCTGTGGGGGGACCAGGCTGGGGTCCGAGCGAGTGGCGAACGACAAGCGGGACGAGGACGACAACGAACCCCTGGCGCCGCTCGCCGAGGAGCCCACGGTGCTCTCGCCGCAGCCGCCCGCGCGAGCCATGGCGCCGACGCCGCTCGCGCCGCCGCAAGCCGTGTCGCGCACGCAAGGTTTCGGCTCGAGCCCGCAAGCGCGGCCGCCGACCAGCTCGCGCTCGGCGGTGCCGGGTGCGCCGCCCGCCGCCGCGCCGCCCGCTCCGCCGCGCTCACCGACGGGACAGCGCCAGCCGGTGAGCGACACGTTGATGGCGCCCGACAACGGCGCGCGCCGCTCGCCGTCGCCGTCGGGCGCGCAGGCCGCGGTCGCGCCGGCCGCCGCTCCCGCCCCCGCCGATGAGCCGCAGCCGATCACGCAGCCGCCGCCCGCGCCGAAAAAAACCGCGCCGCGTCCCGCCGTCGGCGACGGCGACGCGTACCTCGACACGGTGGTGGCCGATCGCTACCGCGTGATCCGCAAGCTCGGCGAAGGCGGCATGGGCGTGGTGTACCTCGCCGAGCACGTCTTCATCGAGAAGAAGGTCGCGCTCAAAGTCCTGTCGGAAGACTTCGCCCGCAAGGCCGACCTGGTCGCGCGCTTCATGCAAGAGGCGAAAGCGGCGTCGAAGATCGGCCACGAGAACATCATCGACATCACCGACTTTGGCGAGACCGCGTCGGGCTCGGTGTTCTTCGCCATGGAGTTCCTCGACGGCCACGATCTCGCGCACCACATCCGCGAGCACGGCCCGATGGACTTCGATCGCACCCGCCACATCATGAACCAGATCTGCCGCGCGCTCGGCGCCGCGCACTCGAAGGGCATCATCCACCGCGATCTCAAGCCGGAGAACATCTACCTCATCGAGCGCGAGGGAAAGCCCGACTTCGTCAAGGTGCTCGACTTCGGCATCGCCAAGATCTCGTCGTTCGACGAGGGCGGCTCGCGGCTCACGCGCACCGGCATGATCTTCGGAACGCCCGAGTACATGTCGCCCGAGCAGGCCAAAGGCGATCGCCCCGATCACCGCGTCGACATCTACGCCGCCGGCTGCATCCTCTACGAGATGTTGACCGGCGACGTGCCGTTCCACGCCGAGACCTTCATGGGCGTGCTCACCAAGCACATGTTCGAGAACCCCGAGCCGCCGTCGGTGCGCGCGCCGCAAGCGGGGATCTCGCCCGACGTCGAAGCGGTGGTGATGAAGGCGCTGGCCAAGGATCGCGACCAGCGCTACCAGACGATGAAGGAGATGGCGCTCGCGCTCGAGCAGTGCGCGGGCGGCGATCTCGGCGCGGCGTGGGGCAACGAGGGCTCGGGCGTGATCCCGATGTCGGGGCGCTCGGACTCGTCGCAGGTGAACATCAAGCTGCACACGCGCGGGCAGGCGCAAGTGGCGGCGCAGGGGAAATCGGTGACGCCGCTGACGGGGCTCGCCGACACGCTCCGCCAGGGGCCGCCGAAGCGGCGCGGCGTGATCTACGCGGTCATCGGCGGGCTGGTGCCGCTGGCGGTCGTCGGCGTGGTGATGGCGACGCGCAAGCCGCCGCCCAAGCCGATCGTCGACGTCCCGAAGATCGAGCAAAAAGTCGAGCCGAAGATCGAGCCGAAGGTGGAGCCGCCGAGGCCGGTGGCGCCGTCGTCGTACCAGATCTCGGTGCGCTCCGAGCCGTCGGGCGCGGACGTGTTCCAGGGCATGGAGCGCCTGGGCGCGACGCCGCTCACGCACGACTTCGCGTCGTCGACGAAAGAGCTCGAGCTGGTGGTGAAGAAGAAGGGCTACAAGGATCAGAAGCTGCGCTTCGCGCCCGATCGCAACCACGACTTCGTGCTGCCGCTGCAGTCGGCGCACCACGCGGGCTCGGCGCCGGTGATCGTGCGGCCGCAGACCAAGCCGGAGGCCAAACCGGAAGTGAAGCCGGAGGCCAAGCCGGAAGTGAAGCCGGAGGCCAAGCCGGCCGGCAAGCTGCGCGATCTCAAAGACCCGTTCGCCAACTGATCTGAGGATGCGGATACTCGGGTCCGCTTCGCGTCCCTCGTAATGCTCGGCGCGCCGATTGCCGTCGAGGACGAGGTGCTGGCGTTTCACCGCCGCGCGCTGGTGGTCGATCTGCACAACGATCTGCTGACCAAGCTGGTGCTGCGCGGCGGAGACCTGTCGAAGCGGCACGGCGCGCAGGCGCTGTACAACCCGCTGGCGTTCGACATCGACGTGCCCAAGCTGCGCGAGGGCGGCGTCGACGCGCTCGGCTGCCTGCTGTTCGCCGGCATGGGGATGATGGCGCGCAAGCGCTTCTGGCGGCAGCTGGAAGAATTTGAACGGCTGTTCAAACTTTTTCCCGACGCGCTCCAGCCGGCGGCGAGCGCGCGCGCCATCCGCGAGGCCAAGGCCGCGGGCAAGATCGCGCTCTACCTCGGCATCGAGGGCGCGCTCGCCGTCGAGGACGAGCCGGCCGCGCTCGAGCGGCTGCGCGCGGCGGGCGTGCGCTTCTTCGGCATCTGCTGGAACAAGACCAACAAGGCGGGCGTGTCGTCGTTCGACAAGAAGAACCCGGCGGGCCTGTCCGAGCTCGGCCGCGCGCTGGTGGCCGACTGCAACCGCCTCGGCATCATGGTCGACGTGAGCCACGCCTCCAAGCGCACCTTCTGGGATCTCGTCGAGGCGTCGAAGACGCCGGTGTTCTCGTCGCACTCCGGCTGCGAGGCGCTCAAGGCGCACCCGCGCAACCTCGACGACGATCAGCTGCGCGCCGTCGGCAAGCAGGGCGGAGTGGTGGGCGTGATCTTCGCCGCCAACTTCCTCGCCGGGCTGTTCCAGTCGACGGTCGAGACCATCTGCGATCACCTGGAGCACGTCGCCGAGGTGGCGGGCGACGACGCGGTGGCGCTCGGCAGCGACTTCGACGGCTTCGTGCCGCTGCCGCGCGGCATGCGCGACGTGGCCGATCTGCCGCGCATCACGCAGGTGCTGTGGCGGCGCGGCTGGGGCGAGGCGCGGCTCGCCAAGCTTCTCGGCGAGAACTTCTTGCGGTACTTTGCGCGCTTCGAATGACGGAAAACTTTGAACCGGCGTTCAAAAGCGTCCTGACCGACTTCACGCCGTCGGAGCTGGCCGATCACCTCGCGCCGCACGGCTTCACCGCCGGCGAGGCGCGGCGCCTCTACGCGCACAACGTGCAGCACGGCCGCCGCGGCTTCGACGTGCGCGACCTGGCGCGCAAAAAAATTGAACGGCTGTTCAAACTTTTGCAGCTCCCGTCGCTGGAGGTGACCGAGCGCCGCCGCTCGCCGACCGACGGCTTCACCAAATACCTCTTTCGCCTGCACGACGGCCTCTCGATCGAGGCGGTGCGCATCCCGCTGTTCGACGACAAGTACACGGTGTGCATCTCGTCGCAGGCCGGCTGCGCGCTGGCGTGCGCCTTCTGCGCCACCGGGCGCATGGGCTTCAAGCGCAACCTCGCCACGTGGGAGATCGTCGAGCAGCTGCGGGTGGTGCGCGAGGAGGCCGACCGGCCGGTGCGCGGCGTGGTGTTCATGGGCATGGGCGAGCCGCTGCTCAACTACGACAACGTCGTGCGCGCGGCGCGCATCATCTCGGATCCGTCGGGCCTGGCGATCGACGGGCGCAAGATCACCATCTCGACGGCGGGCGTGGTGCCGGCGATCCGGCGCTTCACCGCCGAACGGCTGCCGTTCCGCCTGGCGGTGTCGCTGACCGCGGGCACGTCGCAGAAGCGGCGCACGCTGATGCCGGTGGAGAACACGTGGCCGATCGAGGAGCTGATCGCGGCGGTGCGCGAGCACGCGCAGGCGACGCGCGACCGCGTGATGCTGGAGTACGTGGCGATCGCGGGCGTGAACTGCGGCGCCGACGACGCGGCGGCGCTGGTCGAGCTCTTGCGCGGCATCCCGGTGCGCTTCAACCTCATCGAGGTCAACGACGCGTCGGGCGAGTTCTCGCCGCCGTCGGAGATGGAGCTGAAGGCGTTTCGCGACGCGCTGCAGGCGCTCGGGCAGCCGATCGTGCGGCGCTACTCGGGCGGCAAGGACGTCTACGCGGGCTGCGGGATGTTGGCGGGAGCGGAAGCGGCGGAAGCGATCGGCTGAGCGGCGCGAAAAAGTCGAACGACTATTTTCGCGCGCGCTCGCAGACGAGATCGCGCTCGTTGTGCTTGTGGCCGGTGAGCGCGGCGCACACGGCGGCCTCGGCCTCCTCGGGGACGATCAGGTACGTGTGCGAGTTGCGCACCAGCACCGCCTCGGCGGTGAGGCCGCGCTCGGTGAGCAGCGCCTGCACCTCGGGCTCGCGCACGCCGTCGCGGCGGCCGAGGTTCAAGTAGAGGCGCACGCGGCCGGGCGGCAGCGTCTCCGCCTCGGGCGCGGGCGCGCTGCTTCCGCTCGGCGCGCTGC
>DASREC010000406.1:0-13372 GCA_035652295.1 Polyangia bacterium | reverse complement strand
GGCGAGCTCGGCACGGAGAAGCTGCGCTTCTACGACGTGCTCGGGCAGCCGGTGAACCAGGCGTTCCGTCTCACCTCGCTGGCGGCGCGGCGCAACGTCTCGAACCTGGTCGCGGCCGACACCTACGAAGCGGCGGGGCGCGAAAATCGGCCGGCCGCCGTCGAGCAGGACCTCGTCGAGATCGGCGCCGACAAGCTGCGGCTGTTCAAGATCGAAGGATAGTGCAGGGGCCTTTCATACGGCGCGACGGCGAGGGCGCGCGGGTTCGCGGGCCGGCGCTCGGGCTCGTCGAGTCGAACAGCATCGCGCGCGGGTTCGTGATCGCGGACGCGATGGTGAAGAAGGCGCCCGTCGAGCTGGTGCTTCAGCGGACGGTCTCGCCGGGCAAGCACCTGACGCTGGTGAGCGGCGAGGTGGCCGACGTCGAGGAGGCGATGCGCGCGGGCGTGGACGTCGCGGCGCACACGCTGGTCGATCGCCTGGAGCTGCCGCAGCCGTCGGTGGAGCTCTTGGCGGCGCTGCGGCGCGAGGGCATCGAGCCGAAGTCGGCGGTCGGGATCGTCGAGACGTTCAGCGTGGCGTCGACGCTGCTGGCGGCCGACGCGGCGACCAAAGCGGCGCAGGTGACGCTCGCGGAGCTGCGGCTCGCCGACGGGCTCGGCGGCAAGGCGTACTTCGTGATCGGCGGCGAGCAGGCCGACGTCGAGGCCGGGCTCTACGCCGCCGAGATCGCGATCCCCGCGGGTCTCTTGCTCGCGCGCGAGCTCATCGCCCGCCCGCACGACGATCTACTCGCGCACCTGCGAAAATAGCCGCGTCGCTGCGACGGAGAATTGAACCGCCATGACGCCAACAGACGCCAAAAAGATCAGACGCCAAAAAATCAGAAAATAATATTTTCTGATGGCGGCCTTTTCCTGGCGTCTGCCGGCGTCATGGCGGTTCTCCGTTTCTGCGTCGCTCGTAAAGTGTACGAACGCGCAGTAAGCTGTCGCCGATGGCCGTCGAGGGACTTCGCTTCGTGCGTCGCTTCATCGTGCCCGACGCGCTGCTGCTCGCCGCCGAGGCGACGGTCATCGGCTGGCCGCTCTACGACTGCTTCACGCTCGACGACGCCGAGCGGCGCGTGCTCTACGGCGTCGCGCCGGTGGTGGCCGCGCTCGCGATGGTGGTGTGGACGCTGGCGATGCGCGGCTGGCGCGCGCACCTGGCGGCTGCGGCAAAACGCCGCATCGCAGGCAAGATGCTCGACGCCGAGGAGCGCGCCGACGCGTACCGCGTGATCCTGCGGCTGCCGCGCCGCGCGCTCGGGCTGCGCGTCGGGTTGTGGAGCGCGTCGGCCGCCGCGGTGGCGCTGGCGATGCGGCTGCGCGCCGGATTTCCCGTCGAGAACGTGGTGACGGTGACCGCCATGGCCACGTCGCACGCGCTCGGCGTCTCGATCTTCCGCGCGCTCTGGTACGAACGGATCCTCGAGCGCGTGCGCGCCGCGCTCTTGCCCGATCTCGATCTGCTGCGGCGTTTTGCCGACGGCTACCGCCAGCGCATCATCCTCGCCGCGCTCGCGTCCGGCACGCTCGGCGTGGCGGCGATCGGCACGTTCACGTGGTTCTTCATTCCCATCAACCTCGAGCACTACCTCAAGCTCGAGACCTATTTCCCGATCACCATCATCGCGCTCAGCGCGCTCTGGTACTTGTGGATGCGCCGCCTGCCGGCGCCGATCGAGCGCTATCTTCAGGCGGCGCTCTCGACGGTGGCGGCGGAGCAGCCGGCGCGCGAGGACGCCCGCGCGCTCGACGCGTATCGCGCCGCGCAGGTGATGCCGTACAAGCTGGCGGTGTCGAAGTTCGTGGTGTGGGTGGTGGCCGAGGCGCTGTTGGTTTTGCAGTGCGTGGTGTGGTTCTCGGTCGATCCCGAGAACGCGATGATGATGGGCGGGCAGGCGGTGGCGGTGACCATCGGCGTGGCGCTCTACGAGGGGCTGTGGCACCGCGCGACCATGCGGCCGCTGCTCACGCACGTGGCCGCGCGCCACCGCCCGTCGCCGGAGAAAGTGCGCACGCCGCTCTCGCTGCGCGCCAAGATGCTGGCGGGGTTCGGCGCGCTGATGATGTTCGCGTCGATGCTGTCGCTGTTCTGGTCGTTCATGCAGTACAAGACGCTGGCGACGGTGTTCATCCAGCGCGAGAGCGAGCTGCGGCTCAACGCCATCGTCGGCGAATTGTGCCGCGCCGACAACGCGCTCGATCAGCCGCGCATCCTCGCCGCGCTCGACGCCAGCGCCAACCAGTTCGCGCCGCCGGGCAGCGTGCACGATCACGCGGTGCTCTACTATCTGCCGACGGGCGCGGGCGCGCGGCCGATTCCCGTCGGCGGCGGCATCAAGGGGCCGCCGCCGCTCCCGTGGTTCGGCGAGCAGCTCATGCGGCGGCTCGAGAACGGCCACATGGAGCTGTCGGCGCTGACGCTCACCGGATCGTACGCGCGGCTCTGTCCGCACGGGCGCGACTTCGGATCGATCGCGCTCCTGCTCCCCGGTTATCGCGGCCGCGGCCCGTCGACGGTGCCGCAGATCCGCGTGCTGATCTCGTTCTTCGCCGTGCTGATGCTGGCGTCGCTCGGCGTGGTGGTGCTGATCTCGACCGATCTCGCCGGGCCGATCCGCGAGCTGGAGTGGCGCGCCGACGCGATGGCGCGCGGCGATCTCACGCGCCCGGTGGTGACGGCGGCGGGCGAGGCGGACGAGGTCGGGCGGCTCACCTTCGCGTTCGAGGAGATGCGGCGCGCGCTCAACGACAAGCTGCGATCCTCGACGGAGATCAACCTCTCGCTCGAGCAGGAGGTCACGCGCCGCACGGCGGAGTTGGAGCGGCGCAACCGCGAGCTCGCGGAGGCGCTCGAGCAATTGCAGCGCGCGCAGGACGAGCTGGTGCGCTCGGAGAAGATGGCGTCGATGGGCCGCCTGGTCGCCGGCATCGCGCACGAGATCAACAACCCGGTGAACGCGGTGGTCAACACCGCCGGGCCGCTCGAGGGCAAGCTCGACGAGCTGAGCCGGCAGGGCGTCGCCACCGCCGACGTCGCCGACGTCAAAGAGATGATCCGCGTGATCCAGCGCGGCGCGCGGCGCACCAAGGAGATCGTGCAGGCGCTCCACAACTATTCGCGCGGCGACGACGATCGTCTGGTCGAGGTCGACCTGCAGCGATCGATCGACGAGTCGCTCGATCTGCTGCGCCACCACCTGAAGAACGGAATCACCGTCGAGCGCGACTACGGCGACGTCGGGCGCGTGCGCGGGCGGACCGCGCTCAACCAGGTGTTCATGAACCTGCTCACCAACGCCGCGCAGGCGCTCGGCGACAAGGGCGCGGGCGGCACCATCAAGATCAAGACCGCGCGCGCCGACGGAAAAGTGGTCATCACCGTCGCCGACGACGGGCCGGGGATTCCGCCCGAGGTCCTGCCGCGCATCTTCGATCCGTTCTTCACGACCAAAGACGTCGGGCAGGGCTCGGGCCTCGGCCTCTCGATCGTGCACGGCATCGTCGAGCGCCACGGCGGCACCATCTCGGTGGCGAGCGAAGTCGGCAAGGGCACCACGTTCACCATCACGCTACCGTCGGCGAGTGATCCCGCGCATAGCGCACAAGCCTAGGGTTGGGTTACTGTCACAAGAGAATCTCGCACCCTCGGGAGGGATGATGGGCCGACTACAGGCGTTCTTGGGCGGCATGTGCATGCTGGTGCTCGCGCTCGGGCCGGCGGTGGCCGAGGCGCAGCCGATGCCGGAGAACAATCCGCAGGCGTGCCACGACGGCGTCGACAACGACGGGAACGGCTACGTCGACTGCTACGATCAACAGTGCGCGCCGTTCTGCCAGCAGGGCTACGGGCAGCCGCCGCCGCAGTACGGACAGCCCTACGGACAGCCGCCGCCTCCGCCGCAGTACTACGCCGCGCCGCCGCCGCCGCCGCCGGTCTACGTCATTCGCCCGCGCGCGCCGTCGAGCGGGCTGGGCGCGCTGGTCACCGGCGCGATCCTGCTGCCGCTCGGCATCATCTTCGTCGCCGTCTCGATCCCGCTGTGGAACAGCGCGTGCGGCGCCGGGAGCTTCTGCGCCAACGATCCGCTCGGCCATCCGGACGATTACAACAACGCGGTCGGCGCCGCGATCCTCGACGTCATCGGCGTCCCGTTCATCATCGCCGGGCTGATCCTGATCCCCGTCGGCGCGGCGCGCTACGCGCGGTTCCGCCGCTGGCGCGATCGGCAGGGCGTGGCGCTCTACGATCACCACGGCCTCACCATCGAGCCGATCATCGGCGGCGCGCCGTCGATCGCGCGCTCGTCGTCGTCTTCGTCGCTCGCCTCCGGATCGCTCGGTCTCAAGCTCACCTTCTAGAGCGCCCGCTCCCTCTTCAGCCGACTCGCTGACACGCGGCGTGCATCTCCGAATACCGGAGGTGCTCGATGCGCAGGTGCGTGGCGCTGGCGATGGTGCTCGGATTCGGCGCGTGCGCGCCGCGGTTCAACTACGTGCCGCGGAATCGTGCGGCGGCGAAGATCGACGGGCGGATCGCGGCGCGCTACGACGTGGCGTCGCCCGAGGGGAGCGTGCGCGTGGCGGCGCTCGGCGCGGTGACGATGCCCGACGGCGCGCGCGCGCTGCGCGTGCGGCTGGCGATCGTGAACGCCGGCGATCAGCCGTGGACGATCGACGTGCGCGACCAGGTGGCCGATCTGTACAGCGACGCGCGCACCGGCGCGACGTCGGTCGCGCCCGCCGCGGTGCCGTCGCCGATCGTCGAGATCGCGCCGCGCACCGAGCGCGCGATCGATCTCGACTATCCGCTGCCGCCGCGTCTGAAAAAATCGTCGCACCTGCCCGCGTTCGTGGTGCGCTGGACGGTGCGCGCGAACGATCGCGAGCTCGCCGCCGCCACCCGCTTCGTGCGCTCGCCGCAGCTCGCGACGCACATGAACCTCGGCTGGTTCAGCGCCACGCAGCCGATCGAGCAGGACACGGATCCGCAGCGCGACGTCTTCGACCCGGTCTTCCCCGAAGAGCCGCGCTTTCTCAACGCCCGCCGTTAGCGCCAGTTTGGCAGAGCGCCATATGGCGATTTGCCAAACTGACACGCCTCGACTAGCCTTAGACAAGATGTCACAGCCGTATCTGCGCGGAATAACTCGATCGGTGTGCGTGGCCCGGTTGCCGCAATGAGCCGCGCCATGAATTTGCGCGCATCCTCCCCGACCCTGCTGGTGGTCGACGACGAGCCCTCCAACCTCGAGTCGCTCGAGCGCATCTTCGCGCGCGAGGGCTTGCAGGTGCTGACCGCCCCCGACGGACGCGAAGGCCTCGAGGTGCTGCGCAAGCGTCGCGTCGACGTGCTGCTCACCGATCTCATGATGCCCAACGTCTCCGGCGTCGATCTGCTCAAGGCCGCGCGCCAGGTCTCGCCCGAGACCGAGGTCGTGCTGATGACCGCCTACGGCACCGTCGAGACCGCGGTCGAGGCGATGCGCGAAGGCGCCTACGACTTCATCACCAAGCCGCTCAAGCGCGCCCACGTGGTGCGCGTCGTCGAGAAGGCGCTGGAGAAACAGTCGCTGCTCGTCGAGAACCGCACCTTGCGCGCGCAGCTCGAGGCGGCGCGCCGCCGCCCGATCGTCGGCCAGTCGCTGGCGATGCGCCGCACCATCGAGGTCGTGCAGCAGGCCGCGCCGTCGGCGGCGACCGTGCTGCTCCTCGGCGAATCGGGCACCGGCAAGGAATTGCTGGCGCGCCAGATCCACGAGTCGTCGCCGCGCGCCGGCCGCGCGTTCGTCCCGGTCAACTGCGCCGCGATCCCCGAGGGCATCCTCGAAGGCGAACTGTTCGGCTACGAGAAGGGCGCGTTCACCGGCGCTGTGGCGCGGCGCGACGGCCGGTTCGCGCACGCCGACGGCGGCACGCTGTTCCTCGACGAGATCGGCGAGATCCCGCTGTCGGTGCAGGTCAAGCTCCTGCGCGTCCTGCAAGAGGGCGAGATCGAGCGGCTCGGCGGAAAATCGCAGAAGATCGACATCCGTCTCGTCGCCGCGACCAACAAAGATCTGCGCCGCGCCGTCTCCGAAGGCCGCTTCCGCGAGGACCTCTACTATCGCTTGAACGTGATCGCGGTGAACGTCCCGCCGCTGCGCGATCGCGCCGACGACGTGCCGCTGCTCGTCGACCACTTTCTCTCGCGCTTCCGCGAAAAGAATTCCAAGGCCGTCACCGGCTGCACGCGCGCCGCGCTCGAGACGCTCGCCGCCTACGACTGGCCCGGCAACGTGCGCGAGCTGGAGAACGCGATCGAGCGCGCGGTGGTGCTCACCAAGAACACGGTCATCGACGTCTCCGATCTGCCGCGCGAGGTGCGGGGCGCGCCGCCCGGCTCGTCGGCGGGCGCGTCGGGGCGCGCGCTCAGCTTCGAGATCGGAACGCCGCTCGAGGAGATCGAGCTGCGCGTGATCCACGAGACGCTGCGCCACACCAAGGGCGACAAGCGTCTCGCCGCGCAGCTGCTCGGCATCGCCACGCGCACGATCTATCGCAAGCTCGACAAGCCGGAAGAAGAGGAGCCCACCCAGGCTCCCGTCGCGGCGTTCGCCGCCGAAGCGTCAAAAGATCCCGACTGACCGCCGCGTCCTGCCAATTTGGCAACGCGCCGGCGCCGAACAGATTTCAACTCGCCGAGATCACGCGATTTACCGTCGGACGGGCGTGGCATGAAAGGTGATAGCCGTCTCTGAAGGCCTCTGAGGTAAATGGTGGACGTCGTCCTCAAAAAATATTTCTGGGTGATCAACCTGGTGGTCATCGGCATCTGCGCGACCTTCGCCGGCCGCGCGGCCGCGCACTTTCTCGAGGGCGCGTACCTCACCGGCAGCGACGACGCCACGCGCTTCTCCGCGCCGCGCCGCTCGCTGCCTCCGCCGGCCGCGCGCGTCCACGGCAAGGACAACGACGCCATCATCAAGCGCGACGTCTTCTGCTCCGGCTGCACGCCCATCGAGGTCAAGCCGCCGCAGCCGGGCGACGGCCCGCAGTCGGCGGACGTCAAGACCACGCTGCCGCTCGAGCTGGTCTCGACCATGGTGTGCCCGTCCGACGAGCTGTGGTCGATGGCGGTCATCCGCGATCTTTCGACCAAAGAAAAAGATCCCGGCATGTACAACCGCGGCTCGAAGATCGGCACCACCGAAGCGCTGGTCCACAAAGTCCTCACCAAGCGCGTCTACATCAAGAACGCCGGCCGCCTCGAGTACCTCGAGCTCGACGGCGCCGCGCCTCCGCCGGCCGCCGCCGCGCCGCCGCCGGTGATGGCGTCGAACGATCCGGCCGACATCGATCCGGGCAAGGCGGTGTCGTGCAGCGGCAACAGCTGCAACATCGAGCGGCAGTTCGTCGAGAAGATGCTGTCGAATACCGCCGCGCTCGCCACCGCCGCGCGCTTCGTCCCGTCGATCAAGGACGGCAAACCGAACGGCTTCAAGCTCTACGCCATCCGCCCCAACTCGATCTTCGGCCGCATCGGTCTGCAGAACGGCGACACCATCAAAGCCATCAACGGCATGGATATGTCGAGCCCCGACAAGGCGCTCGAGATCTACACCAAGCTGCGCTCCGCCAGCCATCTCTCGGTCGCCGTCGAGCGCCGCGGCGAAAACACCACGCTGGACTACAGCATCCGATGACGCGCGCGCTCACAGTGCTGTTGTTTGTGTCCAGTATCGCGCGCGCGGACTTGACTGTAGTGAACCGTCACAGTCCACAAAGCGCCGCGCCGAGAGACGCGTGTCCGCGCGAGCGCGGCTTCGAGATTCAATGCCGGGGACACCACTGTGACGTCGAGCGCGCGTTCCTCGATCGCGTGATGGAAAACCTCTCGTCGATCGCCACCTGCGCGCGCATCGTGCCGTCGCTCGTCGACGGCCGGCCGCTCGGCTTCAAGCTCTACGCGATCCGCCCGCAGTCGCTGTTCGCGCGCCTGCTGCTGCGCAACGGCGACCGCATTGAAACCATCAACGGAATGGACCTGACGTCTCCCGACAAAGCGCTCGAGGTCTATACGCGCCTGCGCGCTGCCGACAATTTCGTGGTCGCACTCGAGCGACGCGGCGAAGCGCTCACCCTGGACTACTCGATTCGATGAGGCCAAACGTGACGGGACCCCGACTCTGTTCGACGGCGGCGCTGTTTCTCGTCGGCACCGCGGCGATCGCGCACGCGCAGCCGGCGAGGGTCGGCCCGCCGCCCGCGACCGCCGCGCGCCCGGGCGCGCCCGCCGCCTTTCCGCCGCCGCCGCCCGCCGCTCCCGGCCCGCCGCCCGCCGCGACCGCGCCCGCCGCCAATGAACCGCCGCTCCCGGGCGAGGCCGAGGCGCTCAAAGAGTGCAAAAAGTTTCCCGCCAATAAAAAGTTCAAATGGTCGGTGCGCGGCGAAGTCGACTTGATGACGCTGCTCAACTCGATGACCGAGATGCTGTGCCGCCCGTTCATCGTCCCCGGCAACATCCGTCAATCCAAAGTCACCATCCTCGCGCCCGACACCATGACTGCGCCCGAGGCGTATCGCATGTTCCTGTCGGCGCTCGAGGCGATGGGCCTGACGGTTCAGCCCGAGGGCAAAGTCCTCAAAGTGATCGAATCGAACCGCGCGCGCGAGAGCGCGATCCCCATCTACGGCACTGAGAACAATCCGCCCTCGCAGGATCAGTTCGTCACGCGCCTCCTGCGTCTCGAGCACGTCACGCCCGACGACGTCAAAGTGGTGTTAGACCGACTGCGCGGCCGCGACGGCGACATTACCGTCTATGCGCCGACGAACACACTGGTGATCACCGATCTCGCCACCAACATCCGCCGCATGGAAGAGGTAGTCACGCAGCTCGACGTGCCGATGGGCGGCGAAAAGATCTTCGTCATCAAGCTGCACACCGTCTCGGCGCAGGACATGGCGACCATGCTCGGCACCATCTTCGGCGTCGGCAAAGCCGGCGGCGGCGCGCCCGCGGGCGGCAAGAATCCGCGCCTCAATCTGCAGACCGGCACCACCAGCGTCGCGCCGTCGGGCGCTCCCGGTCCTCCGGAGCGCGGCGCGCTCGGCGCCGATCTCGCCGTCTCGCAGATCATCCCCGACGAGCGCACCAACAACCTGATCGTCGTCGCCACCGAGAAGGCCTATCAACGCATCTACGCGCTGGTGAAGCGCCTCGATCAGCAGGCGCTGGTGCCGGGCGACTCGTCGACCGATCGCGTGCACGTCGTCCCGCTCGAGAACGCCGACGCCGACGCGGTGGCCGGCACGCTCGGCGGTCTCGGCGCGGGCGTGAGCCGCTCGGGCTCGACCACCGCCGCCGGCGGACGCCCGGGCGCGCCGCCCACCACCGGCACCACCGGCACCACCGGCCAACAGGGCCACGGCGGCCCGCTGTTCGAAGGCGACGTGCGCGTGGCGCCCGACAAGCCGACCAACTCGCTGGTGATCGTCGCGTCCGGCCGCGACTACATCACGGTGCGCGACTTGATCAAGAAGCTCGACATCCCGCGCCGCCAGGTGTTCGTCGAGGCCACGATCCTGGAAATCTCCGTCGACAAATCGCGCAACATGGGCTTCGCGTGGCACGGCGGCCAGACGCTCGGCTCCGGCGATTCACAGTCACTGCTCTTTGGCGGCTCTGAGCCCAACAGTCAGGTCAACTCACTCTTGTTCTCTCCCGCCGCACTGTCCGGTCTCGCCGCCGGTCTGCGCGGCCCGCCGATTCCCGGCGCGGCGACGATCCTCGGTCTGCCGCCCGGCACGTCGATTCCCAGCTTTGGCGTGTTCGTTCAGTTCCTGCAGAACAACGGTGACGTCAATGTGGTGTCCATGCCGCACATCCTCACCACGGACAATGAAAAGGCGACCATTCAAGTCGGCCAGAACCTGCCGTTCCCCGGATCGCTCGGCGGCTTTCCCGGCTTCGGCGCGGCGCCCGGCGCCGGCGGCGCCACCGGCGGCGCGTCGCCCGGCTTCGGCTTCGGTACGTCGGTGCAGCGCCAGGACGTCGCGCTCAAGCTGGAGATCACGCCGCACGTCAATGACTCGGACTTCGTTCGTCTGGAGATCGACAACGAGCTCTCCGACGTCGCCAATCCCAACTTCAACGGCCTCGGCCCCGCGACCTCCAAACGGACTGTGAAGTCGGTCGTGACCATTCGCGATCAACAGTCGATTGTACTGGGTGGATTGATTAAAGACCGCGTCTCGGAGCAAGTGGACAAAGTGCCGCTGCTCGGTGACATCCCGATCCTCGGCTATCTCTTCAAACACACCACTAAGTCGATCTTGAAGCAGAACCTGCTGATCATCCTCACGCCGTACATCATCAAAGACCCGAACGACCTGCGGCGCATCTTCGAGCGTAAGGTGCGCGAGCGGCGCGAGTTCATGGAGCGCTTCTCCGCGTTTCAAGACGAGCGCGACTACGAGGCGGAAGTGGACTATCGCCGCAAGCGCGGCCTGCTCGAGGAGATCAATCGCACCGCGCTCGAGGCGGAAGAGGAGGCCAACGAGGTCCGCTCGGCGGAGGCGTCGCTGCGCGGCCGCGACATCGAGGGCGAGATCCAGATCCCCTACGTGCCGCCGCCGCCGAAGTCGCGCCTGCCGCCGCCGCAGGTTCCGCCGCCGCTCCCGGTGCCGGGTCAGTCGACGGTGCCGGAGCCCAGACCGTCTGGAGCGCCGTGATGGCAGTCGAAGACGAAGAGGTCACCGCCGTTCGCGTGACGTCCGAGCTGCCGGCCCACGACCGCAGTCTCGGACAAATCCTTTTGCGCCAGGGCAAAGTCAGTGAAGCCAACATCGCTGACGCTCTGCGCATGCAAAAGGAGGACGGCGGCGGGCGCATTGGCGAGATTCTCGTGCGCAATCACGTCGTGCCCGAGGAGGACGTGCTCGCGGCTTTGGCGTGGCAGCTCGATTTGCCGCTCATCAAAGAGCTCAAACCCGAAGAGTGCGATCCCGAATTGGCGCTCAAAGTGCCAATCAACTTCGCCAAGCACCATCGCCTGATGCCGATCCGCCGCGTCGGCAGCGCGGTCGAGGTCGCGGTCGCCGATCCGCTCGAGGTGCACGCGCTCGACGACGTGCGGCGCGCGCTCGGCGCCGAGATCATCGTCGTGGTCGCGCCCGGCCAGAAGATCGTCGAGGCGATCAACAAGATCTACGCGCGCCAGGAGGGCGGCGTCGATCTCGGCGAGAGCGACGACGACGAGATGAGCGGCGAGGCCGAGGAGCTGGTCGACATCCTCGATCTCACCGACGAGGCGCCGATCATCCGCTGGGTGAACTCGCTGATGTTCCAGGCCGTCAAAGAGCGCGCCTCGGACATCCACATCGAGCCGCGCGAAAAAGATCTGATCGTGCGCTATCGCGTCGACGGCAATCTCTACGAGCACAAACGCGCCAACCGCAACTACGTCAACTCAATCTTGTCGCGCGTCAAGATCATGGCCGGCTTGAACATCGCCGAGAAGCGGCTGCCGCAAGACGGGCGTATCCGCCGCAAGATCGCCGGCAAGGACATCGACATGCGCGTCGCCACCGCGCCCGGCGTCAACGGCGAGCGCATCACCATTCGTCTGCTCGATCGTTCGAGCGTGCTCCACGATCTGTCCGATATCGGCTTCGGCGAAGATCATTTGGATGTCATCAATGACCTGATTCGCCGCCCGCACGGAATCATTCTCGTGACCGGCCCGACGGGCTCCGGCAAGACCACCACGCTGTACGCGTGTCTCGCCAAGATCAACACGCCCGATCTCAACATCCTCACTGTAGAAGACCCGGTCGAATATCAATTGGAGGGTATTACCCAAGTACCCATCAATCCAAAGATCGACCTGACGTTCGCCAGCGTCTTGCGCAGCTATCTGCGCCACGATCCCGACGTCATCATGGTCGGCGAGATCCGCGACGGCGAGACCGCCGCGATGGCGATCCAGGCGTCGCTCACCGGCCACCTGGTGTTCTCGACGGTCCACACCAATGACGCCGCCGGCGCGATCACGCGCCTCGTCGACATGGGGATCGAGCCGTTCCTGGTCGCCTCGTCACTGGTGGGCTTGCTCGCACAGCGGCTGGTGCGGCGGCTTTGTCCCGAGTGCCGCGTACTACACACGCCGACGCACGATGAATTGCGCAAGCTCAATATCGATCCGCAGGGTTTCTTTGCCGGCACCTTGCGCGTGCCGCCGCTTCGTTCCAAGTACACTCCGCCGCCGCGCGGCCAGCTCTATCAGGCGCGCGACGGCGGCTGCCCGCGCTGCTCCAAGTCGGGTTACATCGGGCGAATGGGCATCTATGAGCTGTTGCTCATGGACAACGACATTCGCCAGCTCGCGCTCAAGAACACCGATTCCAATACCATCAAACAGGCGGCGATCGATCACGGCATGCGCACGCTGCGCGACGACGGCGCCGGTAAAGTGCTCGCGGGCGTCACGACGATCGAAGAGGTGTTGATGGTGACCGCCGAGGACAAGCAATAAGCCATGCCGGTATTCAGCTACAAAGGTTTTGATACCAAAGGCAAGGCGGTGTCCGGCGTCAAAGACGCGGACAACGTTCGCGCGCTCAAGACGGTACTCAAGCGCGACGGCGTCTTGCTCACCGAGGCGCGCGAGGCGGCGGCGCGCGTCAAGGCGGCGGGCGAGGTGGCGGCGATCGGCCTGGTGGCGATGGTGCGCCCCGGGGCGGCGATGCGCATGTGGCGCGAGCGGCAGACCGCCGACCGCATGCAGGTCGCGATCATCACGCGCCAGCTCGGCGTGCTGCTCAAAGCCGGCGTGCCGCTCGCCGAGGGCCTGGGCGCGCTGGTCGATCAGGTCGAGAAGCCCGGCTTCAAGCGCGTCATCGCCGACGTCAAGACCCAGGTCAATGAAGGCTCGTCGCTCGGCGACGCGATGGCGCGCCATCCGAAGATCTTCGAAGACCTCTACGTCAACATGATCCGCGCCGGCGAGGCGTCGGGCAATCTCGACGCGGTCTTGTTCCGCCTGGCGGAGTTCCTCGAGGCGCAGAACCGACTGCGCGGCAAGATCATCAGCGCGCTCTTCTACCCCATTGTGATGACCATCATCGGCGCGGTCATCATGGGCATATTGATGGTCTCAGTGGTTCCCAAAGTCACTGCGATCTTCGCCGACACCGGCAAAGCGCTGCCTTGGAACACCGAGCTCTTGATCTCGATCTCGCACATCACCGGCACCTATTGGTGGACGCTCGGCATCATCATCCCCGGGTTCGTCATCGGCTATCGCCGCTTCAAGAGCTCGCCGCGCGGCCGCGCGTTCCTC
>DASREC010000405.1:0-15582 GCA_035652295.1 Polyangia bacterium | reverse complement strand
GATCGCGACCGTGAACGCGCACTGCGACGGCTCGTGCTGGTCGATCGACGGCGTGGCCGAGCTGCGCGACGCGTCGCTGTACGCCGAGGCGCAGGCGCGCGTCACGCCGCAGTAGCGCGCGCGATCATCTCTCCACTTCGTCGGTCGCCAGGCGGCGCGCGCGGCGCTCGCGCTCGGCGGGGCGATACAGCCCGAGCGCGCGTCGTTTGAATTCGTCGACGAGCTGCGTCTCGTCGAGCTCGCCCGCGCGCGGCGTCGGCCAGATGATCGCCGCCAGCTCGGCGCGGGCGCGGCGCGCGCGGCGGCCGCCCGCGGCCATCGCGTCGACGAGCGCGCCCACGCGCGCGACCGCGTCGCCCGACGGCGTCAGCGCCTGCCACAGCGCGCTCTCGACGAAGCGCGGCCGATTCACGCCCAGGTTCACCGCCGCCGCCGTCGACGGCAACGATCGCAGGAGCTCGCCGACCGTCGCCGCCCTCGCCGCGCGCAACGTGAACGTGCGCCCGCGCGCGCCGAGCGTGACCGTCCGCCCGCCGTCCGACTCCGCGTAGTCGGGCCACAGGTGCTGCTTGCCCCATAGCCCGGGCCGCACCACCGTCGCGCGCACCTGCTCGATCCAGTCGACCGCCGCCACCAGCTGATACGAGCGCAGCGCGCCGCTCCCCATCGGCCCGCACAGCCGCCGCTCGAGCTCCGCGCCGCTCGCCCGTTTTCCGTCGAGCAGCAGCCGGTCGCCGCGCGCGTCGAGCCCCTCGGCGGCGCACGCCTTCCACGCCGCGCGCGCCAGCGCATCTTTGGCCGCGGCGCGCGCCTTCAAGCGCGCGAAGAAGCGCGCCAGCGACGAGCCGGCGTCGTCCTTTCGCCCGCGCGCCGTCGCCCACTGAAAGATCCCGACGCTCGCCGCCGTGTCGCGCGGATTGCTCGCCGGATCGCCGAAGCGCCCCTCCACCGTCGAGACCAGCGCGATCACCGGCAGCCAGCGCTCGACCGCCGCGCGCGGCTTCGGCGGCAGCAGCGCCGCCTCGTCGGCGAGCTCGCGCGCCCGCTCGGCGAGCTCGCGCGCCGAGTGCGCCGGCTCGACCCAGCGCGCGCGCTCGATCGGATCGGCGTCGGTGGCGAAGCGCGAGGTGACGAACAGCGTGCCGTCGTCGAGCTCGACGCGCGAGCGCGCGCCCTCGGCTTGCGGCGGCGGCGCGAGCGGCTGCCAGCGCCCGCCGGCCAGCGTCACGATCGCGCGCCCGTCGCCGAGCGCCGCGACGGTGGCGTCGCCGAATTCCAGCCCGTGCGCGCCGCGCGTGAGCGGCCTCAAGCGCAGGAGCGGCTGCGTGCGATCGAGCGTCCCGCATTGCGCGCGCGCGATCGCGATCGGCCGCCCGTCGCGCCCCACCGCGGCGAACGCCTGCCCGCCCGCGTCGGTGAACCCGACCTCCACGCCCGCGCCGTCGAGCACGCGCCCCGCCGCGTCGACCCGCAGCTCGGGCCGCGGCCGCGCCGTCCGGTGATGACAGCCGGCCAGCGCCACCACCATCGCCAGCGCGCGCGCGATCCGCACCCCTCCTTATAGTGGCGCCAATCGCAAAATCTACCGGGTAATCGTCAACCGGGCAGGAAGCTGCACATGCCGAGCGTGTCGTAGCACGCGCCCTTGACGCAGAAGCCGCTGCCGCCGCAATTCGCGTCGCTCGTGCACGTCAGCCGCTGGCAGCCGCCGCTCACGCACGCGAAGTTCGCCGGGCACGAGCCGCACGGCGCGGGCACGCAGCGATGCGTCCCGTCGCACACCTGGCCGGTCCCGCAGTCGGCGACGGTGGTGCAGCCCTGCGTGCACGTCTTGGTGCCGGTGCAGCTGCACGTCGGCAGGTCGCAGATCATCGAGCCGCCGCCGCACTCCGAGTCGCTCGAGCAGGGCGGCGGCATGAAGCACGCGCCGCCGCACAGCGCCTCGCCCGGCGCGATGCACTCCTGGCCCGTGCTCGCGCAGTCGTTTTGCGTGCGGCAGGTGTTGGCGCACGCCTGCGGGCATGCCGGCGCGCCTTCGTTCGGACCGGTGCAGCCGGCGTACGTCTGCCCGCCGTGGCAGTCGGGACAATAATTGGCGGTGCAGCCCTTCGACTGCGACGCCGCTTTGCACGACGTCTCGTCGAGCCCGTCGCAGCCGCACGACGGCTGCGGGCAGCCGAGCGCGGGACACATGAGGTGCGGCGACGCGACGAGGTGGCAGCCGACGTACGTCGGCGTGCACGAGCACTCGGTGCAGTAGTCGGCGACGCACGCCTGCATGACTTTGCAGCTCGCCTCGTCCTTGCCGGTGCAGGGATCGGTGCAGCGGTTGGTGCAGGCGATGTTGCAGACCGGCGCGGGCGAGCCGGCGGCGACGCAGCGAATGGCGCCGCCGCAGCAGCACGGCGAGTACGCGGTGCAGCGCGAGTCGGAGCGGCAGCTCGCTTCATCGAGCGAGGTGCAGTCGATGCCGCCGTCGCCGCCGATGGTGACCGCGCGGCTCGAGCAGCCGCCGGCGATGGCGAGCGTCAACACGAGAGCGAGCCGGTTCGTCATCGCGGGCCTCCGCGACGCCCATTGTGCACGCGTCGTGCCCGCCGCAACCAGGCGATTCGTCGCGCCGCGCCGTCAGAAAACTGATGACGCGCGGCAATCGCGATCAGCTCTGGATCGCCTGCGCGCGACGGATGGCGTGGTTCACCGAGCGCCACGACACCAGCAATCGCCCGAACTGCGACGGCGTCATCACCTTGCCGAGATCGCGCAGCCGATCGCCCTTCACCTTCGCCAGGCGCGCGCGGCTCGCCAGCAGCTGCTCGGACAACTTCTTCACCCGCTTGTCGTCGGGGTGCTCGTCGCGCAGGAGCAGGCGCAGCTCGCGCAGCGCGTTCGCGTCGGCGCGCCGCAGCTCGGCGAGCTGCGCGTGGTAGCGATCGACCACCTGCTGCACGCGCTCGGCGGTGGCGGGGTCGAGCTGCGCCTTCTGCTGCAGCGCGTGGATGGCGACGTCGCGCCGCGCGTCGGCGCGCGCGCCCGCCGCCGAGAGCGAAACCGCCAGCGCGAACAAAAGTGAAATGGGTTTCACTTTCGCCGAGGAAAGTGAAATGGATTTCAGTTTCATGGTCGGCTCCTGGAAGGTTCACCCGCTAGACGTCGCGAGCGCGCCTTCATTCAGGAGCCGCGCTCAGAATCGCACGGTGAGATTTCCGCTGCCGGTGATCAGGCTCAGGTAGGTGTTGTCGCGAAACACGTCGTAATCGACGAGCGCCACGCCGCGGTACTGCGCCTTCAAACCGAGCGAGACGTGGCGCGTGATCCAGAAATCGATCCCGGCGCCGATCTGATAACCGGGCCCCTCGGCGAGCACCGAGAAGTTGTCGCCGAGCAGGTAGAGCCCGGCGCCGACGGTGAGGTAGGGCTGGATCGGCCCGTACAGCGGATAGAACTTGCCGTCGACGGTGAGCGCGTCGAGCCCGACGGTCGACACGCGCTCGCCGAAGATGTCGGTCTGGTTGTTGTGAAACGTCGGCTGCCAGCCGAGCTCGAGCGCGAACACGCGATTGATGCGCCCGCCGACGAACAGGTTGAAGCCGCCGCCGTGATCGAGAAACGATCGCGGCCCGGTCTCGCCGACGACCGCGACGCCGACGACCTCCGCGCCCATATAGAAATGCGGACGCGCGAACGGATTCGGCGCCGGCCGCACATAGACGAACTCGGCGCGCGCCGGACGCGGCGCGAGCGACAGCGCGGCAAACGCGCCCAGCACGACGATCGACAAGGTGCCCTTGGTCACGATCCACCTCCTCGTGATTCTTCGACGGGAAGCCGGCCGGCACCATTCACGTGCGCGCGGTGCGCGCGTCGCGTAACCTGATCGACGTGAAGCCGATTTCGTTTTTGATCTGCCTCACGCTCGCCGCCTGCGCGCGCCACGCCGGCGACGAGGACGCGCGCGCGCTCGCCGCGTACGATCGCTATCGCCGCCCCGATCTATTGATCGCCGCGCTCGATTTGAAAGCCGGCGATCGCGTCGCCGACGTGGGCGCGGGCCGCGGTTACTTGACGCATCGCCTGGCCGCCGCCGTCGGTGCGCGCGGCCGCGTGGTGGCCACCGACGTCGACGCGCGCGCGCTCGACGCGATGACGGTGCGCGCCGGCGAGCCGATCGAGAAGCGCGTCGCCGCCGCCGACGATCCCGGCCTCGAGCCCGCCGCCTACGATCTGATCCTGCTCGCCGAGGTCGATCACCTGCTCGGCGATCGCGCCGACTACCTGTCGCGTTTGAAGCCCGCTTTGAAACCCGGCGGCCGATTGGCCATCAGCAATCGAATGCTTTATCGCGCTCCATTATCGAATGCCGCCGCGCGCGCCGGTTTTACCGTCGAGCGCGAGCGCACCGATCTACCCGGCCATTTTTTATCGATATTAGAGGTCGCGAAATGAAGCGTTTATTGGCTTTGACGTTATGGCTCGGCGCGTGCGGCCCGGGCGCGGGCGCAGGCGACGCGGGCGCCAATCCGCCGCGGCTGTGGCTGGCGCTCAACGGCGCCGAGACGCTGGTGCAGCTCGTCCCCGTCGAGCCCGACCCGTTTTGAGGACCCGCCGTGGGGGTCGGTGACCCTCTCGAAGCGGCGTTCAAGCTCGCGGCTCCGATCCGCGCGGGCTCGTGGCACCTGGTCGGCGACGCGATCGTCCTCGAGAGCGCCGACGCGCAATACGACGTGATCTGGCGGAGCGGGGCGGGCGACGTGAAGCTCGCCGGCTTCGCGCACCACTTCTACGTGCCGGCGGGCACCGGGCAGGCGCAGTTCAACGCCGTCGCGTTCGAGGCCGACGCGCCCGGCATCGCCGCCGCCGCGCGCGCCGGCGACTCGCTGGTGCTGCGCTTCACCGCGCTCAACGCCGCGCCGGGAACGATGGCGTTCATTCCCAACGGCGACGGCGTGAAGGCGATGGGCCGGATTCCGTCGCTGACGCTGCCTTAAGATCGCGCGCCGCGCTTTCGCCGGGCGAGCGCGGCGAGGGCGATTCCCGCGGCGCCGACGAGCGCGGCCGCGGCCGGCGTCACGTCGCGCGCGAAGCTGCGATCGGCGCCCGCTTCGCACGAGAGGCAGACGCCGCCCGAGCGCTCGTCGTCCGCGCAGCGCGCCTCCGGATCGCGCACGCACAATCCGCGCGGGTAATAACGCGAATCGCAGCGCTCGCCCTCGCGCTTGCCGCGGCAAATCGCCCACGGCGCCGGCGCGTTCGCCCACGCCACCGACTCGCCCACGCCGACAACAAACGCGAACGACAAAACGCCCGCGAATGAAAACGCGCGCACGAATGAAAACGCGCGAACGAATGAAAACGCGCGAACGAATGAAAACGCGCGAACGAATGAAAACGCGCGCGCGAATGAAAACGCGCGCACGAATGAAAACGCGCGCACGAATGAAAATGCGCGAGTGAGCGAGAACGCGCGGGCGAACGACGGCGGCGCGGCGCTGCGCATCGGCCGATTGTGCCATATTCGCCGCCATGCTCGACGGCACGTACCTCACCGCGCTCGCGCTCACGCTGGCGAGCGAGCTGCCGATCGTGCTCGTCGGCTTCCGCCGCGCGCGCCCGCGCTCGCGCACGCTGCTCGTCTTCGCCGCCGCCAACCTGCTCACCCACGGCACCCTCTGGGCCGCCTGGTATCACCTCCCCGGCGAATACCCGACCCGCCTCCTCGTCTGCGAGCTGGCGGTCTTCGCCGCCGAGGCGCTCCTCTATCGCGCGCTGCTCGGCGTCTCGCTCGCGCGCGCCGCGATCGTCTCGGCCGCCGCCAACCTGCTCTCGACGGCCATCGGGCTCGTGCTGCAGTTGTGATAGAACGCGCTTCATGATCATCGAACCCGGCCGCACGCGTCTTGGATGGATCGGCACCGGCGTGATGGGCGCCTCGATGTGCGGCCACCTGATCGCCAAAGGCTTCGCCGCCACCGTCTTCAACCGCACGCGCGCGAAGGCCGAGCCGCTCGTCGCCCGCGGCGCGGCGTGGGCCGACTCGCCGCGCGCCGTCGCCGCCGCCTCCGACGTCGTCTTCACCATGGTCGGCTTCCCCGCCGACGTGCGCGCCACGCTGCTCGGCGAAGACGGCGCGCTCGCCGCCGCGCGCCCCGGCCAGATCTTCGTCGACATGTCGACCAGCGAGCCGCAGCTCGCGCGCGAGATCGCCGCCGCCGCGCGCGCCCGCTCGGCCCACGCCGTCGACGCGCCGGTCTCCGGCGGAGACGTGGGCGCGCGCGAGGCCCGCCTCTCGATCATGATCGGCGGCGAGCCCGAGATCGTCGACGCGCTCGCGCCCGTCTGGCAAACGCTCGGCAAGACCTTCGTGCGCCAGGGCGACGCGGGCGCCGGCCAGCACACCAAGATGGTGAACCAGATCCTGATCGCCACCGGCATGATCGGCGTCTGCGAGGCGCTCGTCTACGGCTGGCGCGCCGGCCTCGATCCCGAGCGCGTGCTCCAGTCGGTGGCGAGCGGCGCCGCGGGCAGTTGGTCGCTGTCGAACTACGCGCCGCGCATGCTGGCCAACAACTTCGAGCCCGGCTTCTACGTCGAGCACTTCTTGAAGGACATGGCGATCGCGCTCGGCGAATCGCGCCGCATGGGTTTGTCGCTGCCGGGGCTGGCGCTCGCCGAGCAGCTTTATCTTTCGGTGCAGGCGAACGGCTGGGGCAAGAAGGGCACGCACGCGCTTCAGCTCGCGCTCGCGCGGCTGTCGGGCATCGACTGGCTCGCGCGCTGAGCCGGGCGCGCGGTTCAGCAAGCGGCGCGGCAAAGCCGTATCATCGAGGCGCGGTCATGACGTGGGCGCGCGCGCGAGTCGGGTGGGTCGTCGGGGCGGCGGTGGCGGCCGCGTGCGGGCCGAGCGCCGCGCCGCCCTTGCTCTACGCCGTCGCGCCCGCGCGCGTGTGCGGCTCGGGCGCGATCGCGCTGGTGCTGAGCGGCGCGCGCTTCACGCCGCTGCCGTCGAGCGTGCTCACCGATCGGCCGACGCTCGACGTGCCGCGCGCGATCTTCCAGCCGCGCGCCGCCGCCGCCTCGGCGCCGCTCGAGCTCGCCGACGACGCGAACGGCACGCCGGTGCGCTGGATCTCCGCCGCCGAGCTCGACGTCACGCTGCCGCTCGACGGCCTCGCGCTCGGCGCCTACGACGTGTCGGTCGAGAATCCCGACGGCGCGCGCGCCACGCTCGCGTCCGCGCTGTCGCTGCTCTCGGGCGGCGTGCTGGCGATCGAGAGCGTCGCGCCGCCGAGCTTCTGCAACACCGCCGCCGATCAAACCGTCACGCTCACCGGCCGCGGTTTTCGCGCCGGCACCACGGTCGCCATCGTCGACGGCAACGGCGCGACGCAGCTCGCCCCCGCGCCGGCGATCGCGGGCGCGACGCTCACGTTCGTGGTGCCGAAGTCGAGCCTCGCGCCCGGCGATTACCAGGTGCGCCTGCAGAGCCCGCCCGACGCCGACTGCGTCTCGACCGCGCAGATCGCGCTCACCATCTCGCCCGGTCCGCGCGTCGACTCGATCACGCCCGCGCAGATCTGCGCCCCGGGCGGCGCGCTCGACGTGAGCGGCGCCGGCTTCGTCGCGGGCGCGACCGCCGGCCTGCGCGACGCCGCCGCCAACCAGTCGCTCGCCGCCATGTCGGTGACCGTGCACTCGGCGACGAGCGCCACCGTGCAGTTCGGCGCCGCCGGCATGCTGATGAAGAACGCGCAGCTCGATTTCGACTGGCGCAACCCCGACGGCTGCGCGTTCACGCTGGCGCAAGCGGTGCGGCTCAAGCCCGGCGGCGGAGGCTGCCCGTGAGCCGCGCGCCCGCGGCCGCACTGGTGGCGGTCGTCGCCGCGTCGCACTTCGCGCCGCGCGCGTTCGCGTCCCCGGGCGCGAATGCAAACGCAAACGTGAGCGCAAATGCAAACGTGAGCGCAAACGCAAACGCGAGCGCAAACGCGAACGCGAGCGCGGCCGCGGCTCGCGGCGCGCGCGATCGCGGCGAGTGGATGGTGGCCGCGCGCGCCGGTGCGTTCTTCCCCGAGCCGTTCTCGCCGCTCGGCGCCAGCTTCCTCGCCGGCGTCGAGCTCGGCTGGGCGCCGCCGCTGTGGAAGCACCGCTTCGTGATCGCCGCCGACGCCGGCGTGAGCGCCCCCGACGCCGCCGGCCAGAGCGCGTCCCCGTCGGTGAACGGCGCCTACACCTGGCGCGTGCAGTTGCGCGAGCTGGCGTTCGGCCTGTCGCTCTATTACCGCCACCCGATCGGCCGCTTCACGCCGTACCTCGGCGTCGGCCCGCGCATCATCGTCCTCGACGGCACCGTGCAAGGCGCGGCCGGCGCGCAGCCGTTTCCGCCCACGCGGCAGAGCTCGGCGCACGTCGGCGCCGGCGTGGTGCCCGGCTTCGCCGTCGCCGCCGGCGTCGGCCAGGCGTTCGTCGAGTTGCCGCTCTGCTTCGTGCGCGCCGTCGAGCGTTCGACCGGCGAATTCAACGCCAGCTCGATCTCGCTCGCGCTCGGATATCGCGTTTGGTTTTGAAATCCTGATTCACCGTCGATTCACCCCGGATTCACCGTCGCCCGCGAATACGACGAGCGCTGGATTGACCGTCCATGGCGAATGCCGAAACGCCTTCGCGAGAGCTGGCGCAAAGCTCCGTGGAGAAACTCGATGGACCTCAAGCCCCGCCTCGCCGTCATGTTCGCCGTCATCGCTTCGCTCATCGCCGTCTCCGCGAGCACGCGCGCGCAGGATCGCCCCGCGCCCATCCTCGATCCATGTTGTTGCGATCCGCTTCCGGAGCAGCTCGAAGAGGACTCGTCGGCGCGCGCCGCGATGATCACCGGCGGCACGTTCATCGCCGTCGGCTGGGCGGTCTCGGTCGCCTACGGCGTGACGGGATCGTCGGTGACCAACCGCTTCCTCGGCTTCATTCCGCTGGCCGGCCCGCTGGCGATCGCCACCAACCTCGACGCGCGCGACAACACCGCGGCGGTGGGCGCGCTCATCTTCGCGGTGTGGGCGCAGGCGGTGGGCGCGATGGTGCTGGCCATCGGCGGCGCGCAACATCGCCGCGCCGTCGCCGATCCGCGCGTGTCGTTCGGCGGCGCGCCCACACCCGACGGCGTGGTCGGCTCGGTCGCCGTCCGCTTTTGAATGCACCGGTTTCGATATCCGGTTGAATCGATTATCGCGCGATTGAATCGTTAATTGCGCAGCGTATCATCGGTGGGGATCTCGAGCGGCACCGCCTCGCCGTCGTCGGCCGCGGCCGCGCGCGGCTCGGTCTTGGGCGCGTCGTCGAATTCGTCGACGGGAAAGTGGCGCGCGACGGTCTCGAGCAGCTGCGGGATCACGATCGGCTTCTGCAGCACGTCGGCGGCGTCGATGGCCGCGTCCTCGAGGTTCGAGGTCGCGGTCATCACCACCACCGGATATTGCGCCAGCCGCGCGTCCTCGGCCTGGCGCGCGCGAAACTCCCAGCCGTTCACGCGCGGCAGGATCAGGTCGAGCAGGATCAGGTACGCGTCCGGGCTGGCGCGCAGCAGCTCGAGCGCCTGCGCGCCGTCGGTGGCGCACTCGACGAGATAGCCTTCGTCCTCGAGCGTAGAGCGAAGCGCGCGCTGCAGCTCCTCGTCATCTTCGACGACCAGCACTTTGCGCATGGCCTGATTGTCGCGCGCACGCCACCCGCTGACCATGCGACATGTTGTCGCACCCCACTTGCGCCGATCGCGAGCCGCGCTACCGCTTGATGCCGGTCAGGCGCAGGAACGCTTCGTCGTTGGGCTCGCGGCCGAGGAACTGTTTGAGCAGCGCGCCCGGCTCCTCGACGCGCCCCTTGGCGAGGATGATGTCGCGGTACGCGCGGCCGGTCTTGGGATTGAGCACGCCCTCTTTCTCGAAGCGGCTGAACATGTCGGCGGAGAACACCTCGCTCCAAAGATAGCCGTAGTACCCGGCGTCGTAGCCGCCCATCAAATGGCCGAACGTGGCGACGAAGTGCTCGCCGGGATCGACCGGGTAACGCACGATCTCGCCGCGCAGCCGGTGCTCGACCGCGTCGGGATCGACGTCGGCGCCGTGCGTGTGCAGCCACTGGTCGAGCGACGCCAGAAAGACCTGCCGCGTGAACTTCACGCCGGCGTCGTAGGTGCGCGCCGCCACCAGCCGCCTGGCCAGCTCCTCGGGCATCGGCTGTTTGGCGTCGTTCGGATCTTCCGAGATGAGCTTCAAGATCTCCGGGCGGAAGACCCAGTTCTCCAGCATCTGCGACGGCGCCTCGAGGAAATCGACGGCCACGTTGGTGCCGGCGAGCGAGTTGTAGCGCGCGGTGGTGAGCGAGCCGTGCATGATGTGTCCGAACTCGTGAAACAGCGTCTCGACCTCATTGAGCGACAGGTGCGCCGCTTTGCCGTTCGCCGGCGGATTGAAGTTCACCACCAGCGCCGAGAGCGGCACCTGGTAGCCGCGCGGCAACTGGCGCGCGGCGCCGAACGTGAAGCTGGCCGCGTGCCCGTATTTCCCGTCGCGCGGAAATAGATCGATATAGAACTTGGCGAGCAGTCGCCCGCGCGGCGCCTCGCGGATCTCGTAGAGCTTGACGCCGTCGGCCCAGGCTTTCGATTGCGGCAATTCTTTGAACGTCACATTGAAGAGCGTCGAATAGACCTGAAACATCCCCGCCAATACTTTGTCGGCGGGAAAGTATCTACGGACCTCTTCGTCGTCGATGGCGTAGTCGCGTTTCTTGATCTGGTTCTGCCAATAGCGCCAATCCCAGTCCTGCATCACCGCGCGCGGATCGCGCGTGGCGGTGACCTTGAGCGCCAGCATCTTCTGGTTCTCGTCCTCGAGGCGCGGCACCAGCTCGCCGCGCAGGCGCGCGAGAAAGTCGCCGACCGCCTGCGCGCTCTTGGCCATGCGGTTGTCGGTGACGAAGTCGGCGTGCGACGCGAAGCCGAGCAGCCGCGCCGCGCGATCGCGCAGCGCGATCGCCTCCTTCAATATGGGCAGATTGCGTTTCGCCTCGCGGCCGTTGAACGCGAGGTAGAGCCGCTTGCGCACGCCCTCGTCGGCGGCGTTGTCCATCATCGGGTAGTAGTCGGGATATTTCGTGGTGACGATGTATTTGCCGCTCGGCGCCTTCTTCAAACGCGCGATGAACTCCTCGGGCAGCCCCTTCAGCTCCGCGGCGGTGGCCTCGATGGTGTCGGTGTTCTCGTCGAGGTTGGAGGAGAACTGCGTGCCCAGCTCGGCGAGGCGCGAGCGGATCTCGATCAGCTTCTGCCGATCCTCGTCGGGCAGCTCGAGGCCGTTGCGGCGGAAGTCGCGCAGCGTGATCTCGACCAGCCGCCGATCGACCGCGTCCAGCTTGCGCACGTCGGCGTCCTTCATCGCCTGGTACAGATCTTTGCGCGCGCTCACCTGCACGAAATATTTTCCGGCGCGCGCCTCGCACGCGGCGGCGGCCTTGCGCACCTCGGCGTCGGGGTGCACCTCCTTCATGAAGCCGAGCCGCCCGGTGGCGTCGCCGTAGTCGGTGATCGCCTGCTCGTAGGCTTCGAACGAATTCTTGAACGTGTGCTTGCCCGCCGGCACCTTGGCGATCTGCTCGAGCGCGGCGTCGCACGTCTTCTCCGCGGCCTCGCACGCCTGCGCCAGCTCCGCCGGCGTCCACTCGTGCTTGAGGTCGGGAACGTCCACCGCCGCGAGCGCCGCCAGCCCTACGATTGAAATGATCATGCGCGCGACAATAGCCGCGAATCGCGCCGCAGGCGAGCGGCTTGACTGGTACTATATATGGTACTACTTTCACTATGAGTGGGACGCGCCGGCAAGATCTTCGAAGCAGCCCGACGAAACCCCGCGGGATTGACGTTCTTCGAATTGCAGCGACTGATCGAAGCGGCAGGATTTCGACTCGCTCGCACCAGCGGATCGCACCACGGGTATACGAAGCCCGGCGTCGCGGAGATCATCAACGTGCAACCGGCAGGCAGACGGGCCAAGACGTATCAGGTGCGTCAGGTGTTGGTGATCATCGACGAGCACGGGATTGAAATCGAATGAGAGGAAGAGTCATGGCCAGAGCGAAGACGAAGGCCAGGTTGGAAGCGTTGCGCTATCCGATCGAGGTTTGGTGGTCGGAGGAGGACCAGGCGTACCTGGCGGAGGTCTACGATCTTCCCGGCTGCATGGCGGATGGCCGCACCGAGGAGTCAGCCATCGCGGCCGCGCACGAGGCGATCGTGCTGTGGCTCGAGGTCGCGCGCGCCGAAGGCCGGGTGATTCCTCGCCCGTCGACGGAGCAGCACGCGAGCGGCAAGTTCAACGTGCGCCTGCCGGTGTCGCTGCACCGCCGACTGCAGCAGATGGCGCGCCGCGAGCGCGTCTCGTTGAATCAGCTGGTGCTCAGTCTGCTCGCGGAGCGGGAGGCGGCGCGGCGCTCGTCCCGCCGCCGCGGCTGACATTCGGATAAGATCGCGCGATGCGGAGCGCGATCGTCGCAGCCGTGCTGTGCTTTGCGCAGGTGGCGGCGGCGCAGCTTCCGAGCATTCCTGGATTTGCCAGGTCGCGGCGGGAGCGGCAGTCGGACGCGGCGGAGAAGCTGCGGCCGGCGGAGCTTCGCTTGCAGCCGCCGAGCGTGGCGATTCCCGTCGAGGGCGGCGAGCCGCGCGCGTTCAAGGTGCGCGTCTATGCCGCGCGCGATTATCGCAATCAGACGTTCAATTGGGCTTCGAAGCTCCGGCGGCTGATCGATCGCATCAATAAAACCACGCAGCGCTGGCCGGCGGTGCGCTTCGAGCTCGTCGAGGTCAAGAATTGGGAGCGCGACTCGGCCACGCAGCCGATGGCGGCGCTGCTCGACGAGCTGGAGCGGCTCGATCCGGGGCGCGACGTCGAGCTCGTGATCGGCCTGATCGCGGCGGTGCCGATCCTGCCGACGCAGATCCACAACCTCGGGATGGCGCGCTCGCCGGGGCGCCACTTCGTGCTGCGCTCGCTGCACGATCTCGCCGAGCTGGAGGCGCTGCGCCGTAACTACGACGAGCTGCCCGACGACGCGCGCGACCGGCTGCTGGCCGAGCGCAAGGCGCAGAAGGAGCAGGTGGTGTTCCTGCACGAGTGGGCGCACACGCTCGGCGCGATTCACGCCATCCACTCCGACCTGATCATGAACCCCGAGGCCGACGCGCAGCAGAGCCGGTTCTGCGCGCCCAACGCGCGGCTGATCGAGATCGCGCTGCGCCATCGATTGGGGGACGGCGACGAGCAGGCGATGCGCAAAGAGATGGCCGATTACATTCAATCGGCGCGATTCGAAGATTGGGACGTCAAAGACCGCGATCAGAAGCTGGCGTTCTATCTCGGGCGCGCGCCGGCCGCGGCGGCGGCGCCACCGACGGCAGCGGCGGCGGCGGGCGGCGAGGGCGCGAAGCTCGCGGAGCCCGATCGCGCGCTGCTCGGCAAAGCCGTCGAATATTACAAAGTCAAAGATTACGACAATGCGTGGAAGACGCTCGAGCTGCTCGTCGGCAAATATCCGCGCAATGCGGACGTGCAGAACGTGGCGTGCGTCTGCGCGGCGGCGCGGCCGGCGGGCAAGGAGCGCGCGCGAGCGGTCGAGTGGACGTGCCGGGCGGCGGCGGCGCTGTCGCCGGACGATCCGCAGCCGCCGCTGATCCTGGCCGGCGTCTATCTCGACGCGCACCTCGACGACAAGGCGGCCACCGCGATCGCGCAGGCGCACCAGCGGCTCGACTACAAGAGCGGCGCGACGCCGGGCGAGTGGCGGCTGCTGGCGGAGGCGTACGTGCGCGCGGTCTCGCCGGCGGATGCCGTCGAGGCGGCGTCGCACGGCGATCCCGAGACCCGGCGGGTCGTCGAGGAGTGGGCGCTCGGGCTGCGGCGCCGCGACGGGCTGCCGGCCGGCGCGCTGCCGGCCGATCGCGAGCGGGTGTTCGTGCGCGCGTTCGAGCTGGCGGGCGCGGCCATCGAGGGCGGGCAGCTCGACGCGGCGGCGATGCTCGTCGAGAACGTCGAGCGCGACTTCGCGGCGGTGCCGGGCGCGCAGGTGTTGCGCTGCCAGCTCGAGCTCGCGCGCAAGCACGCGCACGCGATGGAGGCCGCGTGCACGCGCGCGCTGGCGGCGCAGGAGGACGCGGTGGCGGCGCACTACTATCTCGCGCAGCTGCCGGCGCGGGTTCCGTCGAAGGCGGCGGTCGCGCATCTCCGGCGCGTGATCGCGCTCGCGCCCGACGTCGAGCCGGCGTGGCGCCTTTTGGCCCAAGCGTACCGGTTACAGCACGAACGCGCCGCGCTCGACGCCCTGCGCGCCGACTATCAGAAGCAGTTCCATGCGCCGCTCGAAGAGAGCGCGCATCATTAATAGAGCGATTCGCCGCGCGGTGACGGCTGGCACGGGCGGCGTTTCGCGCGCATGCTAGTCGCATGGCCCCTTCGCCGCTCTCGATGGAGGTCTTTCCGCTGCACCCGGCGATCGCGCCGGGCGAGGCGGGCACCGAGTTCGTGCTGGTGCGCGTGCGCGCCGAGAAGGTGGCGAGCGGGCCGCGGCCGCGCCTGACCGCGGTGCTGGTGCTCGACGTCTCGGGCTCGATGCGCGGCGAGCCGCTCGACCAGGTGATCGCGTCGACGCAGCGGCTGGCGGAGATCCTCGGCGACGACGATTCGCTCGGCGTGGTGGCGTTCGCGTCGGGCGCGCGCACGGTGTCGCCGATCCGCAAGCTCGACGGCGCCGCGCGGCGCGAGGTGCACGCGGAGGTGGCCGCGCTCGCCTCGGCCGACTCGACCAACATCTCGGGCGGACTGGCGCACGCGGCGCTGCTGTTTCCCGCCCGCACGGGCGGCGAGCGGCACCTCGCGCTCCTGCTCTCCGACGGGCAGCCCAACGTCGGCGCCGATACGCCCGACGCGTTGGCGGCCGAGGTGCGGCTGGTCAAGGCGCGGCAAATTGCCGTCTCGAGCCTCGGCTTCGGCGCGGCGCACAACGAGGACGTGCTGATCGCGATCGCCGACGCCGGCGGCGGGCGCTACGCGTTCGTCGACGATCCCAAGCTGGCGTCGTCGAGCTTCGCGCGCGCGCTCGGGGCGCAGCGCGACGTGGTGGCCGAGGAGCTGGAGCTGACGCTCACGCCGGGCGCGGGCGTGGAGATCGCGCGCGTGCTCGGCGATCCGCCGACGCGCTTCGGCGCGGGCGGGCTCAAGGTCACGCTCGCCGACGCCATCGCCGGCGACGAGCTGAACATCGTCGTCGAGCTGAAGATTGCGGCGCCGCGCGAGTCGGGCGCGTGGCGCGCGCTCGGCGTCAAGCTCGACGGCAAGCGCATCGGCGAGCGCGCGCCGATCGCCTGCGCGGGCGACGCGGCGATCCGCGTGTCGCCGTCGGGGCCGTTCCCCGCCGACGCGACGGCGCAGGTGGCGGTGGCGGTGGCGCGCGCCGACGATCTGCGCACCGAGGCGCGCGCGCTCGCCGACCGCCGCAACTTCCAGGGCGCCGCCGCGATCCTCGCGCGCGCCAAGCGGCTGATCGAGG
>DASREC010000404.1:0-5980 GCA_035652295.1 Polyangia bacterium | reverse complement strand
CTCAGGCGCTATATGGCTGACTTCCGACTCCTTGCCGCTCTGGCGACAGCGGCTTACCCGAAGCCATAGGACTGTTTGTGGTCCTTTTAACTGCGCGCCCTCCGTTCCGGCGACCGAAGCAAACATGGGCTCCGCCGCGCTACCGCGGCCATTCTACGAAGTCTCCAGAATGCCTCCATCTGCCGATTTGATTCACTTTAAGCGTATTGAGGCTTTAAAGACTTCAACCAGTGGGATATCTAGCGCGGGCGGACTCGCATTCTTTTTTTTCGCCAGCCCGGAAGGCGCGCAGTTCAAACGAGCACAAACAGTCCTATGGCTTCGGGTAAGCCGTTCTCGCCAGAGCGGCAAGGAGTCGGAAGTCAGCCATATAGCGCCTGAGGACTGCCGAAAAAAAAGAATGCGAGTCGCAAGCCCGCGCGTGACTCCCGCGCGTCCGCAAACTCAGCCGAGGCGCGCGTACAACTCGGCGTAGCGGCGCGCGCTCGCGTCCCAGGAGAAGTCCTGCGCCATCGCGCGGTGCTGCAGGCGCGCGAAGTCGCGCGGCGCCTCGCGGTACGCCAGGAGCGCGCGGCGCCAGGCGTCGAGCAGCGCCTGCGCGGTGTACGGCACGAACTTGAAGCCGGTGCCGGTCTGCGAGCGCGGCTCGTAGTCGACGATGCTGTCGTCGAGCCCGCCGGTGGCGCGCACGATCGGCGGCGTGCCGTAGCGCAGCGAGTAGAGCTGGTTGAGCCCGCACGGCTCGAACTTGGACGGCATCACGAACACGTCCGCGCCCGCCTCGATGCGATGCGCCAGCCGCTCGTCGTAGGCGATCTTCACCGCCACTTTTTTTGGATGGCGCTTTTGCAGGTCGAGCAGCGCCGCCTGGATCGCCGCGTCGCCGGTGCCGAGCGCCACGAACTGCAGATCGAGCTCGAGCAGCTGCGGCAGCGCGGCCGCCACCAGGTCGAAACCTTTTTGATCGGTCAAACGCGAAATGGATCCGAATAACGGCGTTTCGGGTTTCACCGGCAAACCGAATTCGCGCTGCAGCGCCGCCTTGCACGCGCGTTTCCCGTCGAGGCGCTCGGCCGAGTAGCGCGCGGGCAGATGCGGATCGCGCTCCGGATTCCAGACGTCGTAATCGACGCCATTTAATATCCCGGTCAATCGATCGGCGCGCGCGCGCAAGAAGCCGTCGAGGCCGAAGCCCTGCTCGGGCGTCTGGATCTCCTCGGCGTAGCGCGGGCTCACGGTGGTGATGCGATCGGCCGACGCCAGGCCGGCCTTGAGCAGGCTCACCTGGCCGTAGAACTCGTAGCCTTCGGGATGAAAGCCGTCGCGCGGCAGCGCCAATTCGTCGATCACGCTTTGCGGGAAGAGGCCCTGATAAGCGAGGTTATGAACGGTGAACACCTTGCGCGGCGCCAGCGACGATGAAGTCGCGTCCAGTAATAACGTCCCGCATTGCCAGTCGTGGCCGTGCACGACGTCCGGTTTCCAGCCGAGCTGCGCGCACAGGCCGAGCGCGGCGCGGCCGAGCAGCGCGAAGCGGCGCGCGTTGTCGGGATAATCGCCGGTCTGCGGATCGCCGTAGAGCCCGCGGCGCGCGAACGACGGCGCGTGATCGATCAAGAGGAGGCGCACCTTCGCGCCGCCGGGCGGCCGCCCCTCGTAGACGCCGACCTCGACGGTGTCCGCGCCCAGCGCCACCGGCAGCGGGCTCAGCCAGCGCGCCAGCGCGAAGCGATCGGGATCGATCGATCCGTAGCGCGGCGTCACCACCGTCACGTCGAGGCCGAGCTTCGCGAGCGCGCCGGGCAGAGCGCCCAGCACGTCCGCGAGCCCACCGGTCTTGGAGAATGGCGCGACTTCCGAGGCGACGTGGAGGATTTTCATCAAACCTCCAGCTCTCGCAAAAATCTTGCCGCCTCCTCGGGCGGGGTCGGGTTGATGTAGAACCCGGAGCCCCACTCGAAGCCCGCCACCTTGCCGAGCGTCGGCATGATCTCGACGTGCCAGTGGTAGTGCGGGTTGTCCTGCCGATCGAGCGGCGAGGTGTGCAGGATGAAGTTGTACGGCGGATCGTCGAGCGCGCGGTCGAGCTTGCGCAGCGCCACGCGCATGGCGTCGGCGAGCCCGGCGTACTCGGCGCGCGTCGCGTCCTCGAACGCCGAGCGGTGGCGCCGCGGCAGCACCCACGTCTCGAAGGGAAACTTGGGCGCGTACGGCTCGATCACCACGAAGTCGGCGTTCTGGTAGACGAGGCGCTCGCGCTCGGCCTGCTCCTGCCGCACGATGTCGCAGAACACGCAGCGCTCCTTGAACGTGTAGTACTCGCGCGCGCCCTGCATCTCCTCGACGACGGTCTTGGGGACGATCGGCAGCGCGATCAGCTGCGAGTGCGAGTGCTCGAGCGTCGCGCCCGCCGCCGAGCCGTGGTTCTTGAAGATCATGACGTACTTGAAACGCAGGTCGCGCTTGAGATCGGTCAGGCGGTCACGATAGGCGGTGAGCACGCTCTCGATCTCGGCCTGCGAGAGCTGCGCGAAGCTCTTGCCGTGCTGCGGCGTCTCGACGATCACCTCGTGCGCGCCGATGCCGTTCATGCGGTCGTAGACGCCGTCGCCCGAGCGACCGAGCTCGCCCTCGATCATGAGCGCGGGAAATTTGTTGGGGAAGGCGCGCAGGCTCCAGCCGGGGGCGTCGCGGCGCGCGGCCGGACCGTCGGCGGGGCGGTAGGCGAGCAGCTCGCGCGGCGTCTTGTCCTCCTGGCCGGGACAGAATGGGCACAGGCCGACGCGCGGGGCGTCGCGCTCGACGGGCAGCTCGTTGGGGCGGCGCGCGCGATCGGCGGCGATGATCACCCAGCGGCCGACGATCGGGTCTTTGCGTAATTCGGGCATTACAGCGGTTTTACCGCGATCGTCACCACCGCTTCAAAATCCCGCCCTTCGGCCAGCGAGGCGCGGAAGCGCGGCAGGATCACCGATGATTGGTAGGTGCGCTCGAAGCCGCCCTCGGACTGCGACGCGGTCTCGAGCGGGTAGCGCCACAGCGCCACCTCGGGCGACGCGGTCACGCGCACGTAGAAGCGATCCCACTCGTTGACCAGCTCGAGCGGCGCGCCCTGCGGCAATTCGCCGCATGACGCCAATCGGCGATCGGCGAGCTCCTGGCCGGGCACCCGGTAGTAGCGATCGGGCGCGTCGCCGGCGAGCAGCGTCAGATCGACCTCGGGCGCGAACACCAGGTCGAGCGAGCCGCCGCGCGTCGACAGCTTGTAGCGCGCGGCCAGCTCGGCGCCTTCGAGCGTCAGCGTCTTCTCGATGGTGACGTCGTGGCCCCACACGCTGCCGCGGCGCGCGAGCACGATCTTCTTCGGCTGCGCCGAGACCAGCTCGTAGGCGCCCGCCGCGAAGTCGCCGACCTCTTCGTGCCGCCCCGACTGCATCTCGGCGAGCGTGACCTTGTCCGTCAGGAAATGATCGATGAACGCGCCGCGCGGGAAGCGATCGTAGACCAGCAGATCTTCCAGGCCGGCCGATTTCACCGCCACCAGATCGTGGATCGACACCGGCCCGTCGTCGGAGCCCGATTTATGTTGCGTCGCAGCAAGCAGCTTGCCGTGATAGCCCTCTTCGCGCCGCCCGAGGACGTTGAGCAGGTTGAAGCGCTTCGGGCGGTAGTCGAGCTCGAACACGCTGCCGCCGCGATCGGGCTTGACGTACACCTGCAGCTCGGGCGTCCACGCGGCGATCTCGGGGCGCAGATCGGCGTCGAGATCGCGCACCACCACGCCGCGCTCCGGCTCGCCGAGCACGCGATCGGCCGCCAGCTCGGCGTCGATCAAGTGGTGGTAGACGGTGTCGCGCAGATAGTTGAGGTAGAGGCCGCCGAACAGCCCGTGCCAGTAGCAGCAGTTGCACTGCGCGCGGTACAGCTCGCGCCGCGCGTGGTCGAGCGCGTTCGCGCCGGCGCCGAGCTTGAGCTGCGCGCGCTCGAGCTTGTCGGAGACCAGCACCATCTTCTTGTGCATGAAGTTGGCTTCGGGATATTTCGCCAGGAAGCCCTGCCAGATTCCGCCGCGCACGAACGGGCGCGCGCGATCCAGCTCGTCGCGATCGGCGAGCGCCTGGCGCACCGAGAGGTACGTGTGCTGCGCCTGCGCCGGCAGCGCCCACTCGCCCATCTCCTCGTACGACGCCGTCGGCAGGTACACGCGGCCGGTCGGCGGGTGCGTCGCCAGGTACTCGCCGAAGTGAACGGTGTTCACTTTGTCGCGCCGCTCGCCGAGCAGGCGGTGGAATTCGCGCAGCCAGCCCTGGCCCCACACCCACTCTTTGGTCTTGGGCCACACGCCGAATTTTTCGCCGTCGTCGCCGTAGGTGACCGTGGCGTCGAGCTCGGCGGGCGTCTCGGCCCTGAGCCGCTCGAGCACGTCGAGCGTCTCCCACGCCTTCAAGAACGGGATCGCGTCGCGCAGCGACTTGTCGATCGGGAAGATGGCGAGCGGCGTGCCGGCTTTTTCGGTGACGTAGTAGCCGCGCAGGAGGCCGTCGAGGCCGGCGGCGCGGAAGTGGCCGTCGTCGACGAGCGTGAACTTCATGCCCGCGTCGGCGATCAGCTTGGCGAGCGCCGGCTCCCACACGCGCTCGGCCAGCCACATGCCCTCGGGGCGCGCGCCGAAGTGGGTTTGAATGTAGTCGTTCATCAGCTCGATCTGCCCGCGCGCGTCGCGCTCCGGCAGCACGGCCAGCATCGGCTCGTAGAAGCCGCCGCCGAGCAGCTCCACCTGCTTGCGCCCGACGAGCGCGCGCAGCTTGTCGAAGTACTGCGGCCGCTCGCGCTCGATCCACTCGAACAGCGCGCCGGTGTGGTGCAGCGCCACGCGCATGTGCGGCGCCTCGTAGAGCGCGTCGACCAGCGGGCCGTAGCAGTCGTCGTAGGCCTGCTGGAAGACGTGACCGAAGTTGCCGTCGGGCTGATGGTTGTGGATCGCGAGCAGGAGCTGTAGCGGACGATCGGGCATCAGGGGAGGAATCCTAGGCACCTGGAGTCATCGAGTCAAAGCCGGCGGCGCGCGGAGCGGGCGGTGTTCGAGAGCAGGAAGGCGATCGTCATCGGGCCGACGCCGCCGGGGACGGGCGTGATCACCGCGGCGCGCTCGGCGGCGGGCGCGTAGTCGACGTCGCCGCACAGTTTGCCGTCGGGGCCGCGGTTCATGCCGACGTCTATGACCGCGGCGCCGGGTTTGATCCAGTCGCCCTTGACGAACGCGGCGCGGCCGATGGCGGCCACCACCACGTCGGCGCGGCGCACCACGCCGGCGAGCTCGCGCGTGCGCGAGTGGCACGTGGTGACGGTCGCGTTGGCGTTGAGCAAGAGCGCGGCCATCGGCTTGCCGACCAGGTTCGAGCGGCCGATCACCACCGCGTCGGCGCCGTCGAGCTTGACGCCGCCCTCGGCGAGCAGCCGCATCACGCCGAGCGGCGTGCACGGGGCGAAGCGCGCATGGCCGCCCCACAAGCGGCCGGCGTTCTCCGGATGCAGCCCGTCGACGTCCTTCTCCGGCGCGATCGCCACCTGCACCGCCAGCGCGTCGATCCCCTTCGGCACCGGGAACTGCACCAAAATGCCGTCGACGCGCGGATCGCGGTTGAGCCGCTCGACGAGCGCCAGCAATTCCGCCTGCGACGTCGACGCCGGCAGCTTGTGATCGATCACCTCGAGCCCGGCCTCGAGCGCCGCCTTGGTCTTGTTGCGCACGTAGACCTGCGACGCGGGATCCTCGCCGACGAGCACCACCGCGAGGCCGGGGGTCACGCCGCGCGACTTCAGCTCGGCGGCCTCGGCCGCGACCTCGGCGCGGACCTTGGCGGCGACCGCTTTCCCGTCGAGAACCAGCGCCATCGCTACTCCTTGTCGCCCGAGCCGGGCTTCTTCGAGTACAGGTCCTTGTACCAGCCGCCGCCTTTGAGGATGAAGCCGCCCGCCG
>DASREC010000403.1:0-12305 GCA_035652295.1 Polyangia bacterium | reverse complement strand
CGCCGGCTGATCGTTCGGCTTCTCGTCGAGGATCGCGTGATAGCCGGCGATCGCCTCGCTCGCGTCTTTCAGCTCGCGCTCAGTGAGCTGCGCGACGCGCCACATGAGATCGCGGCGCGCGTTCGGCATCTCCTCGAGATCGAGCCGTCGGCGCAGCACGTCCACCAGCTCCGGCCACTCGCGCTGCGCGGTGTGCAGCCGTTCGAGCGCGTCGAGCGCGCCCTGCTCCTCGGCGTCGGCCTCGAGAATTTCGCGGTACGTGCGGATGGCCGCGCGCGGATCGACCGTCAGCTCCTCCTGGATGCGCCCGACGCGGAAGAGCAGCTCCTTGCGATCCTCGGGACGCGGCGCCCACTCGGCCTGGCGGTGCAAGACGTCGATCAGCTCGGGCCACGACTCGGCCGCCTCGTAGAGGCGCGCGAGCGCCGCCGCCGCCGGACGCGCGGTCTTCTGGTGCGTCGGATCGAGATCGAGCAGCCGCCGCCACGCCGCGCGCCCCTTCTCGATGTCGCGCAGATCGTGCTCGTACAGCTCGGCGACTTTTTCCAGCAGCTCGCCGCGCAGCTCGATGTCTTTCGGCTCGGCCGCGACCAGCGCCTCCTCCCACGCCGCCGCCAGGTCGCCGAGCCGCCCGAGCATCACCGCCAGCCGCTCGACGTTCTCGCGCACCTTCGCGTCCGCCGGATCGATGCGCAGCGCCTCGCGCCACGTGGTGAGCGCCAATTGCCGCGCGCCCAGCTTCTCCTCCTGCAGCTCGGCGAGGCGCTGCAGCAGCGCCGCCGCCTCGCGCCCGGTCGCCGCCTCGCGCTGCGCGCCGAGCACCAGCGCCAGCTTGGGCCACGCCTCGTCGGCGATGTAGAGCGGCTCGAGCGCGCGCGCGATGCGCTGCCGCAACTCCGGCCGCTTCATTAATGTCTCGAGCGCCTTGCGCGCGCCCTCGTGCTTCGGCTCCTCGTGCAGCGCCTCCTCGAGCAGATCGGCCGCGCGCGCGTGCGCGTCGAGCCGGTTCATCGCCAGCTCGGCGCGGCGAACTTTCAAATGCGCGCGCGACTCCGGCGTGCCGGTCGACTCCGGCCCGGCGAACGGCACGCGCTTGTCGAGCAGCGCGTCGAGCGCCGCCCAGCTCTCCTGCGACGTGTAGAGCCGATCGAGCGCGCGAAACGCCCGCTGCGATCCCGGCTCCAGCTCCAAGATCTCGACGTAGTCCTTGATCGCCGCTTCCTGCGAGCCGAGCACGCCCTCGTCGAGATCCGAGATCTGGAACAGCAGGCTGAGCCGCCCCTCGGCGTCGAGCGAGCGCGCCTTGCGCTCCTCGAGCAGCGCGCGCAGATCGCTCCAGCGCTCGCCCGCCGAGTAGAGCTGCACCAGCGCGACGTACGCGCCCGCGTTCTCCGGATCGAGCCCGAGCACGCGCTTGTACGCCGCCTCCGCCTCGTCGGGCATGCCGAGCCGCGTCTCGAAGAGCTGGCCGAGATCCCACGCCAGGTCGCGCGCCAGATCTTTTTCGCCGCGCTTGGCCGCCGCCTCCTCCGCCTTGCCGAGCCGCACCGCCAGATCGTCCGGGCACTCGAGCCGCTGCGACAGATCGGCCATCACGTTGCGCGTCGGCCCGTCGGTGGGATCGAGCTCGAAGATGCGCGTCGCGAAGTCGTACGCGCGCTTGGGATCGTCCAGCTCCTGCTCGGCGATGATCATCAGGCGCCGCAACAGATCGAGCTGCGCCGCCCGCTCCTCCGTCGAACGCAACAAAATTTCCAGCGAGCCCGCCAGCCGCCGCGCCGCCTCGCGCGACTCGCCCGCGTTCTCGCGCGCGCCGAGCCGCTGGTGATAGACCGGCCCGAGCAGCCGCGCCACCTCGGTGCGCGCCTTGGCGTCGACCTCCGCGTCCGGCTCGAGCCAGCGTTCGAGCGCCGCCTGCACCGCCTTGTGCGACGGCGACAGCGCGTACGCCGCCTTGTAGCGCTCGAGCGCCTCGCCGCGCTGATCGAGCCGCGTCTCGTACAATTCGCCGAGCTTGAGGCACAGCGCCACCTGCGCGTCGACGTCCTCCTTCGCGAACCCGCGCTGCAGCTCCAAGACCTTCGCCAGCTCGCCCCACGCCGCGCGCCCGGTGTACAGCTTCTCGAGCGCCCGCAGCGCGCGCATCTGCGTCGGCGGCGTCGGATCGATCTCGCGGATCTTCTGGTAGGTCCCGATCGCCGCCGCCTCGTCGCCGACCTGCTCCTCTTCGATCCAGGCGATCTTGAACAGCATCTCCAGCCGCCGCTGCGCGTCCTTGGCGCGCCCCTCGCGGCGGCGGTAGATGTCGAGCAGCTCGCGATACGCCGACGACTGCGTGAAGATCTGCTCCAGCGTCGACAGCGCCTCTTCGTCGTCGGGCCGCCGCTTGAGCAGCTCCTCGAAATATTTTCGCGCCTCGTCGGGCTTGTGCAGCCGCGTGAGCGCGAGCTGGCCGAGGCGGCGATAGCGCTCGGCCTGCCGGCCCTCGTCTTTTTCGCCGGCGACCTGCGACGCGTAGATCTCGACCAGCTCCTCCCACGCCTCGGCCTCGTGCGCCAGCCGCTCGAGCTCCTTCTGCAGCGACGGATCCTCCGGCTTGAGCGCGTACGCGCGCGCGCACCAGGAGAACGCCAGCCCCTTCGAGCCGAGCTTGTCCTCGCACAGCGCGCGGATCTCGCGGTGCAGCGCCAGCCGCGCCTCGTCGTCGGCCGCGTGGCCGAGCAAGATCTCGTACGTCGCCAGCAGGCGCGCCCACTTCTCGGCGGCCCGATATATGGGTACCAATGCATCGGCGGCGGCGCGGTTCTGCCCGTCGAGCGCGAGGATGCGCTCGTACGCTTTCGCCGCGCGATCGGGATTGCCCAGCTTCGACAGCGCCAGCTCGGCGACGCGCGCGTAGAGCTTGATGCGCTCCGGCTCCTCCGAGAGCTTCTCGGCCACCGAGGTCAGCACCTCGCACAGCTCGTCCCACTGGTTGTTCTCGCCGTACAGCTTCTCCAGCTCGCCGAAGCGCTGCCCCTGCGCGAACAGCTCGCGCAGCGTGCGCATCGCCTTCTGGTGCGTCGGCATGCGCTTGACGATCTCCTGGTACGCGGCGATCGCCTGCTCGGTCGCGTTCAGCCGCTCGGCGTACAGGCTGCCGATCTTCTCCAGCAGCACCACCTGCGCCTTGGCGTCGGTCAAACGCGCCTTCTGCCGCGACAGCACCTCGATGAGCGGCAGCCAGCGCTTCTCGCGCTCGTACAGCGCCGCCAGCGAGGCCAGCGCCTCGGCGTCGCCCTCGTCGAGCTCGAGCACCTTGTTCCACAGCGCGATCGCCTCGCGCTGATCGCCGAGCCGCTCGGCGGCCAGCTTGGCGATCTCGATCAGCTTCGAGCGCCGCTCGGGCGCCTGCGTCAGCCGGTCCAGCTCCTTGCGCTCGAGATCGATCAGCGCGCGCCACGCGCGGCGCCGCGTGTAGATGTCGCGCAGCCGCGCCACCGTCTCCGGATCGACCGGCGCGATGGCGTACAGCTCCTCGAGCGGCTTGACCGCCTGGTTGAAGTTGCCGAACTTCTCGATCCACAGTGCGGCAATTCGCCGCAGCAGCTTCGCCTTGTCGTCGTTGTTGGTGCTGCCGTCGGCGGTGCGCTGCAGGATCCCGATGAGGTCGTTCCAGCGCCCCATGGTCTCGTACTTCTGCGCCAGCGCCTCGAGCGCCGCCGGATGATCCGGCTTGAGCGCGAGGATCGAGTTGTACGTGTTGATGACCATGACGTCGAGGTTCAGCTTGTCGCGGTAGATCGCCACCACCTCGCCGAGCCGCGCCACCCGCTCGTCGACGGCGTCCTTCGGCAGCGAGTCGACGCGCTCCTTGAGCAGCTCGAGCAGCGCGTTCCATTTCTCGGTCTGCTGGTAGAGCCGCTTGAGCGAGTCGCCCGCCTGCGCGTTCTGCGGATCGAGCTTGATCACCGCCTTCCACAGATCGATCGCCTTCTCGACGGCGCCCGACGACTTCTCGGCGAGCTGCGCCATCTCGACGCCGAGGTCGAGCCGCCGCCGCGCGTCGGCCTCGACCTTCTGCGCCTGGCCGAGCACCTGCAGCAGCTTGGCCGGCTCCTTGGCGTTGAGCTGGCGGTAGAACTCGAGCATCGCCGGGTGCGCCGGCTCGGCCTTGCGAATGCGCTTCCAATATTCGTCGGCGGATTCGAGGTTGCCGAGCTTCTTCCACCACAGCATGCCGATCTGCAGGTACATGCCGATCTCGGGCTCGCCGCGCGGCCGCGCCCTGAGCGCGTTCTCGTAGACGCGGATCAGCGCCTGCCAGTTCTCCTCGGCGGTGTAGAACTCGACCAGCGCCTTGAGCGCGCGCCCGTTCGCCGGATCGATGCCGAGCGCCTTCTTGTACGACTCGGCGGCCTCGGCGCGCTGGCCGCGCTTCTTCGCCTGCACGTCGGCGAGCGAGAGGTACGCCGCCACGCGCTCCTCTTTGGTCGCCGCCGCCTCGACGCGCTGCTCGAACAATTTCCCGAGCTCGTCCCAGCGCGACTCGCCGCGATACAGCCGCTCGAGGCGCATCGACGCCTTGGCGTTGCGCGGCTCGACGTCGAGCGCCTTCTTCAAATACTGCTCGACGTGATCGTCCGGCTGGTACTTGGCGTAGATCTCGGCGATCGAGAGATACAGCGACGTAGTGAGCTGCCGGTCGGTCGACTCCTTCGCCTCGTCGAGATATTTTTTGACGATCTTCTGCCAGTTGTCGCGCACCAGCGCGATGTGGCCGAGCGTGTCCTGCGTGCCTTCGTCGTCGGGGCGCAGCTCGAGCACGCGCTCGAAGCAGCGCACCGCGTCCTGCTCGCGCAACAATTCGTCGGCGAGCACCTTGCCCTTCTCGTAATAAAGATCGGCGCGGCGGTTCTTGTCGGTCTCCCAACCCAATTCGAGATCGATCAGCCGCGCGACCAATTCGAAGTCGCCGCGCTCGCGGTGGATGCGCCGCGCCTCGGTGAGCGCCCGTCGGACGCCGGTGTCCGGCGCGTCGCCTCGCCCGTGCCCGTTGCCGCCGCCCTCGGCCAGCGCGGCCAGTTGCGCCAGCGCGTCGGCGTTGTCGGGCTCCGCTTCCAAGGTTGCAAGCGCGTGAATGATTCCGGCGTCCATGGGATCCTCGAAGGAGAAGAGAGAAGAGCCGGCTGATAGTAGCTCAGCGATCGGAGCGCTTTCAACGCCCATTAAATGAGCGCCGCGCGCGTGTCACGCGTGGATTGGCGACGGTATCGCGCGTCACCGAAACGCGTGAGCGAAGATTGTGCACGGCGATCGCGAGCGCGCGCGTCGTGTTATAATTCCGCCGCCGTGACGTCCGTCTCCCCCGATCGCGCGACGCTGCTCGTCGTCGACGACGACAAGATCATCCTCGACCTGCTGCGCCGCACCTTCGACGCGCTGTACGAAGTGCACGCCGCGCAGACCGGCCCCGCCGCGCTCGAGATCATCAAGCAGACGCGCATCGATCTGCTCATCACCGATCAGAAGATGCCGGGGATGACCGGGCTCGATCTGATCGCCGAGGCGCGCAAGACGTCGCCCGATCTGCAGGCGATCCTTTTGACGGGCTACACCGATCCGGAAGACTTGATCGCGGCGATCAACGAGGGCCGCGTCTATCGCTACGTCACCAAGCCGTGGAACACCAGCGACCTGGTCATCACCGTCAAGAACGCGCTCGAGGCGGTGACGCTCCGGCGCGAGCGCGACGCGCTGCTCGGGCGGCTGGAGAAGCGGCTCGACGCGATGACGGTGCTGGTCGACATCTCGGCGCAGGCGTCGGCGCCGCAGTCGCACGCGCACCTGCTCGAGATGGTCACGCGCGCGCTGCCGCGCATCGTGACGTTCGACGTCGCCGCGTCGCTGGTCGTGCCGCCGGGCGCGGGCGGTCCGGGGCCGGCGGCGATGCACCTGCACTGCCCGCAGCCGTCGGGCGCCGACGAGGCGACGCTGCTCGGCGCGCGCGATCGCGCCATCGAGATCTACAACCAGCTCATCGGCGCGGGCAGCGGCGTCGGCGTGAACCAGGACGATCTGCTGGTCAACGTCTCGGGCGCGCGCGTGCGCTCGCAAGGCCGGCTCGCCGGCGACGCCGGCCGCCCCGAGATCCGCTCGTCGCTGCACCTGCCGATCGTCTCGCCGGGCGCGCAGGGCGGGATCGTCGGCCTGCTTTATGTTGCAGCGCACAAACCGAACGCGTTCTCCGAGGACGACGAGCGCAACCTCGAGGTGCTGGCGACGCAGACCGCGGAGCTGGTGCGGCGGCTCTCGGCGCGCCTGCTCGACGAGCGGCGCAAGATGGAGCTGATGGTCGAGTCGATGGCCGACGGGCTGATCATGACCGACTCGACCGGCGAAGTTTTTTTGATCAACCCCGCCGCGCGCAAGATGCTCGGCCTCGAACCCGACGGCCACGAGGCGCCGGTCACCACCAAGTACCTGAAGGAGAAGCTCGGCTTCTATCCCTTCGATCTGATCCGCTCGTCGCGCTCGCCCGAGCCGCTGCGCGAGGAATTGAAGCTCGGCGATTCGTTCCTCCACTCGATCGTCTCGCCGGTGCTCGACGGCGCGGGCGCGCCCGTCGGCGTCGTGGTGGTGCTGCGCGACATCACCGAGCGAAAAGCGCTCGACCGGCGCAAGGAGGAGTTCGTCTCCATCGTCTCGCACGAGCTGCGCACGCCGCTCACGTCGATCACCGGCGCGCTCGACATCGTGCTCAAGCAGTACGCCGGCGGGCTCACCGACAAGCAGCAGCGCTACGTCGAGATGGCGCGCGACTCGTGCGGCAAGCTCAACGCCATCGTCGACGATCTGCTCGACGTCGCCAAGGTCGAGCGCGGCAAGTTGTCCATGCGCATGGGCGCCGTCGACGTGGGCGCGCTGGCGCGCGACGCGGTCGAGCGGTTCCGTCCCGCCGGCGAGCAGAAGGCGATCACGCTCCAGGTGCGCACCGGCGAAGAGGTGCGCATCGTCGGCGACGCGGATCGGCTGACGCAGGTGCTGAACAATTTATTGTCGAACGCGATCAAGTTCACGCCCGAGGGTGGGCGCGTGGAGCTCGACGTGTTCGGCCCGGCGATCTCGCGCTCGTGGGTCGGCTTCTCGATCTGGAACAACGGCGTCGCCATCGGCGAGGAGCACCGCGAGCGCGTGTTCGACAAGTTCGAGCAGATCCAGTCGTCGAACACGCGCAAGGTCGGCGGCACCGGCCTCGGCCTCGCCATCTCGCGCGGCATCGTCGAGGGACACGGCGGGCGCATCTGGGTCGAAGGCGCGGAGAGCGCGCCGCGCGGCTCGCTCGGCGAGGGCACGCGCTTCTGCGTGGTGCTGCCGTCGTCGCCGCCGGAGAAGGCCGACTCCACCGAGGGCCACGTGCCGCCGCCGACCGCGCGCGCGGTGCTGGTGGTCGACGACGATCGCCCGACCGCGTGGATCTTGAAGGGCATGCTGCTCAAGGCCGGCTACCGGGTGTTCATCGCGCCCGACTCCGACTCGGCGCTCACCATCGCGCGCGAAAAAAAGCCGGACGTGATCACGGTCGACCTGCGCATGCCGGGCATCGACGGGCTCGCGCTGGTCGAGATCCTCAAGCACGATCCCGACACGCGCAAGACGCCGGTGGTCGTCATCTCGGTCTCGGACGATCGCGAGCGCGCCATCGCCGTCGGCGCCGAGGTCTACCTCTCGAAGCCGATCGATCTGCCGCCGCTCGAGGACGCGATCGCGCGGCTGCTCTCGGAGCGCGGCCAGCGGCGCCAGAAGATCTTGCTGGTCGACGACGATCCGGGCATCCGCATGATCTGCCGCGACGTGCTCGAGGCGCACGGCTACCTGGCGCGCGAGAGCGAGGACGCGGAGAAGGCGCTCGGCGAGGCGCGCCGCTTCCGCCCCGACCTGGTGCTGGTCGACGTGATGATGCCGGGCATGGACGGCTTCGATCTGGCGCAGCGGCTGCGCTCCGATCGCGAGACCTCGCTCACGCCGATCATCTTTCTCTCGGCGCGCGGCCAGACGGCCGACAAGGTGCGCGCGTTCAAGCTCGGCGCCGAGGACTACCTGGTCAAGCCGTTCGACGCCGCCGAGCTGGTCGCGCGCGTCGAGCGCGCCCTCGCCCGCCGCGATCTGGAGATCGGCGCGTCGCCGACCACGCGGCTGCCCGGCTCGCAGGCGATCGAGAGCGAGATCGATCGGCGCCTCGCGTCGGGCGGCGACTTCGCGTTCTGCTACCTCGACCTCGACAACTTGAAGGCGTTCAACGACTACTACGGCTACGCCAAGGCCGACGGCGTCATCTTGCAGACGGGCGACATCGTGCGCGAGGTGGTGGCGCGGCTCGGCGGGCCGGGCGACTTCATCGGGCACATCGCCGGCGACGACTTCGTGTTCGTCACCACCGCCGAGCGCGCCGATCAAGTCTGCACGACGGTGATCGAGACCTTCGATCGCCTGGTGCCGCTCTATTACAACCGCGCCGATCGCGAGCGCGGCTACATCGAGACCAACGATCGCTACGGCGTCCTCCGCCGCTTTCCCATCATGAGCGTGTCGGTGTGCTGCGTGACGCGCATCGGCCGCCGCATCAACAGCCACAACGACCTGTCGACGGCGGCCGCCGAGCTCAAGCAGCGCGCCAAGGCGATCACCGGCTCGGCCTACGTGCGCGACGGCGCGGTCATCCTGCCGCGCGATCACGCGCGCGCCGCGTCGTCGTAGTTCCGATAAACTGGGGGCCCGTGCGCCTGTTCTACAAGATCGCGCTGGTGCTGGTCGCTGCGGCGACGGTGCCGCTGGCCACCGTCGGCTTCGCGCTGGTGGCGCGCAACCAGCGCGCGCTCGAGGCGGAGGTGCGCGCGCGCTTCGACGAGACCGCGCGCCACGCGGCCGAGGCGGTGGCGGCCGACGTCGAGGGGCGCGCGCGGCAGTTGGCGCAGACGGCGGCGATGATCGGCTGGGACAAGCTGTCGCTCGAGGAGGCGGCGGGCGCGCTCGCGCTGGTGCGGCGGCAGGCGCGCGCGCAGACGGCGATCTATTTTCGCGGCGCCGAGGAGGTCGCGCCCGGCGACGAGACGCTGAACCGCGCGCTGCGCGAGCACGCGCCGCGCGAGCGGGCACGCAAGGAGGGCGCGGGCGCGGTGGTGTTCTCGACGCCGTATGGAGCGGCGGGCGGGCGGGCGATCGCGGCGGCGCTGGCGGTGCCGGGCGGCGAGATCGCGCTCGAGATTCCGGTGTCGGTCGAGAGCGCGCGGCTCGACGAGGTGCGCGGCGATCAGCCGGCCGCGGTGACGCTGGTCGACGACTCGGGCGGCGAGATCGCGCTGGCCAAGAATTCGCGCGCGCCGAGCCGCAGCGTGCTCGCCGATGCGCTGCGCGGCAAAGACGGCCACGCGCGCCGTTACGTCACCGACGGCGAGACCACGGTCGCGGCGTTCGCGCCCGTCGGTGGGCTCGGTTGGTCGGTGGTGGTGGAAGAGGACGCCGAGCGCGCGTTCGCGGCGCCGCGCGCGATGCGGCGGCTCACGCTCCTGTGGGCCGGCGGCGCGGCGCTGCTCGCGGTCGGGCTGGCGTTCCTGTTCGCGCGCCGCCTGACCGCGGCGCTCGAGCGGCTGTCGCAAGCGGCGCGCGCGCTCGGCCGCGGCCAGCTCGACGCGCGCGTCGACGTCGACTCCTCCGACGAGGTCGGCGCGCTCGCCGAGACGTTCAACAAGATGGGCGGCGAGCTGCAGGCGTCGCGCGCCGAGATCGAGAGTTGGAACCACGAGCTGGAGGCGCGCGTCGAGGCGCGCACGCGCGAGCTGAAGGACGCGCAAGCGCAGCTCGTGCAAGCGCAGAAGCTGGCGGCGCTCGGTCAGCTCGGCGCCGGCGTGGCGCACGAGATCAACAATCCGCTCGGCGGTGTGATCGGCCACGTGCAACTGCTCCTGGCCGATCGCGATCAAAAGGATCGTGACTACGAAGCGCTCACCTGCATCGAGACCGCGGCGCGCCAGGCATCGCAGGTGGTGCAGAACCTGTTGCGCTTCAGCGTGCAGCACAAGGATCCGGTGCGCACCTCGGTCGACGTGAACCGGCTGGTGCGCGACACGCTGTCGCTCACCGGGTCGCTGCTCGCCGAGCAGAAGATCGCGCTCGAGCTCGAGCTCGACAAGGAGGTGCCGCGGCTGCGCGCCGACGCCGGGCAGGTCGGGCAGGTGCTGCTCAACCTGGTGTCGAACGCGCGCACCGCGATGCCGCAGGGCGGGAAGCTGCGCGTCGCCACCGCGCGCAAAGACGGCGAAGTCGGCCTCTCCGTCGAGGATTCGGGCAAAGGGATCCCGCCGGAGATCCGCGAGCGCATCTTCGAGCCGTTCTTCACCACCAAGGACGAGTGGTCGAACGTCGGGCTCGGGCTGTCGGTGAGCTATCGCATCGTCAGCGAGCACGGCGGGCACATCGACGTGGCCAGCGAGGTCGGGCGCGGCTCCACCTTTACGGTATGGTTACCCGCGACATGAGCGGGCGCGTGTGGCTGGCGGTTGCCGTCGCTGTGGCGCTCGCGGCCGTGGGCGTGAGTTATTGGGTATTCTTCCAGCGGCCGGAGCACGCGGCGGAGGTGGCGGCGCCCGTCGAGCCGGAGACCTTGCGCGTGTCGCAGCTCACCGGGCAGGTCGGCGTGTCGGGCGAGAGCGGCGAGTTCCGCCCGGCGCGCGTCGGCGACACGCTGTCGTCGCGCGATCGCATCCGCACCGGCGACGACGGCGCCGCGCAGCTGCTCGCCGCCGACGGCTCGACCGTCAAGCTGCTGGCGGCCACCGACGTGCGCGTGGCCGAGCTGCGCCGCGAGCTCAAGCGCCTGCACCTCGCCGCCGGTATGGTCGAGGCCGACGTGCGCGACGATCCGGCGCGCGTGCTCGAGGTCGAGCTCGACGATCACGGCGGCGCGGCGCGCACCCGCGGCGCGGCGTTCACCGCGTCGGCCAACGGCGCCGGCTCGGCCGCGGTCGCCACCCGCCGCGGCGAGGTGATCCTGTCGGCGCGCGGCAAGGAGGTGGTGATCCGCACCGGCCAGTACGCGCGCCTCTCGCCGGGCGCGCCGCCCGAAGCACCCGCCCCGCTGCCGCCGTCGCTGTTCCTCAAGGTCGAATGGCCGCCCACAGCTTCCAAAAAAAGTCAAGTGGTAGTCGCCGGCGTGACCGCCCCCGGCGCGCGCGTTCAGGTGGCCGGTCACTACATACCGGTGGACGACAAGGGCGTGTATCGCACCGAGGTGCCGCTCTCCGACGGCGTACACCAGCTCCAGGTGCACGCGGTCGACGTCGGAGGCCACGTCGTCGACGAGAAATCGCCGCGAATCCTGGTCGACACCAAGACCGATTTCACGGTTGTGCCGCCCAAGTGGAAGTAAGGGCCATTACATGCTAAACGCGCAATTACATCATAAGATTGGTAAGCAATTTCATACAATTGCTGAACCAAAAGTTGCGTGGTTGAATCGTCTCATGCGGCCGTATGAATGGGTGATGCGCTCCAGGGGCATCACTTCGACTCTCGCGCTGCTCTTGACCGCGGGCATCGTCGCGCGCGCCGACGCCAACGTCACCGGCACCAAGACGCAGCTCTCGACGGGCAACGCCTCGGCGACGCAGACCGCGCCGGCGATCTCCGGCTCGAGCGTGGTGTGGACCAACTCGACCACCGCGCCCGCCGACTTCGACATCTGGTTCTTCGATCTCTCGTCGCCGAATCCGGCGCGCAACCTGACCAACACGCCCAACGACAACGAGTTCCTCGAGGACGTCGACGGCACCAACGTGGTGTGGACGCACCAGAGCGCGAGCGCGCCCGGCGACATCGTGGTCTATGACACCACGACCAACACCGCGACCACGGTCGCCACGTCGAGCCCGGCGCTGCACTTCGAGCAGCCGTCGATGCAGGGCCGCTACGTGGTCTACATCCGCGTCAACAACGAGTCGGACGTCGACGGCTACGACAACCTCATCGGCGCGCCGTTCGCCAAGCCGGTCACCAGCGACGCGGCGATGCAGGCGCGCCCGCGCGTCTCCGGCGACGTGATCGTCTACGAGGACTACAACAGCGGCAACGCCGACATCATGGGCTACCACATCTCGACGAGCGGCCCGTCGTTCGCCATCGCCGCGCGCGCCACCAAAGAGACGCAGCCCGACATCGACGGCAACCGCGTGGTGTGGGTCGACGACAACGGCGCGACGTCGCCGGCCGGCACCGATCAGATCATGCTGTACGATCTCACCACCGGCGCGACGCGCCCGCTCACCACCGTC
>DASREC010000402.1:0-38717 GCA_035652295.1 Polyangia bacterium | reverse complement strand
ACGAGCTGGACGATCCGGCCAAGGTGCAGCAGTTCGAGGCCGCGCAGAATCAACTGTCACAGTCGCTCGGCCGCCTGCTCGCGATCAGCGAAAATTATCCCGACCTCAAAGCCAACGCCGCGTTCCGCGACTTGCAGACGCAGCTCGAGGGCACCGAGAACCGCATCGCCGTCGAGCGTCGGCGCTACAACGAGTCGGTCGAGGACTACAACCGCATCGTGCGGCAGTTTCCCACGTCGATGGGCGCGCACTTCGCGCACCTGAAGACGCGCGAGCCGTTCCACGCCACCGCGCCGAACGCCGAGCGCCCGCCGGAGGTGAAGTTCTGATCGCGCGCGCCGCCATGGTCGCCGCCGCCGCGCTCCTCGCCGCCGCGCCGGCGCGCGCGCTCACGCTGCCCGAGCGGCCGGCCGCGCGCGTGAACGACTTCGCCGGCGCGCTCTCGCCCGAGGCGCGCGCGCGGCTGGAGGCGCAGCTCGCCTCGTATGAGCGCAACTCATCGGCGCAGATCGCGGTGGCGATCGTGCGCTCGCTCGAGGGGCAGCCGATCGAGGACGTGTCGATGCGGCTCGCCGAGAAATGGAAGATCGGCAGCCGCGCCGACGACGGCGTGCTGGTGGTGGTCGCCACCGACGATCATCGGTTCCGCATCGAGGTCGGCTACGGCCTCGAGTCGCGGCTCACCGACGCGCAAGCCGGCCGCATCCTGCGCGACGTGATGGCGCCGCGCTTTCGCGAAGGCAAGCTCGAAGAGGGGCTGAGCGCCGGGCTCGCCGCGATCGAGACCGCGGTCATCGGCCGCACGCCGCCGGGCGCCGCCGCGCCGGTTCCCGACGAGGATCGCGCCGCGCGCCGCTCGCCGGCCGGGCTGTGGCTGATCGCGATCCTGTTCGTGATCGCGCTCGGCGTGATCGATCATCGACGGCGCCGGCGCTCGCTCGGCGGGTGGCCGCTGTTCTTCGGCGGCTGGCTCGGCGGATCGGGCGGCTGGTCGCGGCGCTCGGGCGGCGGATTCTCCGGCGGCGGATTCTCCGGCGGCGGCGGATCGTTCGGCGGCGGCGGCGCGAGCGGGAGCTGGTGATGGCGCGCCCGCTCGATCTGCTGCTGTCGCCCGAGGAGCAGGAGCGCGTGGTCGACGCCATCCGCCGCGCCGAGCGGCGCACGTCGGGGCAGATCAAGGTGCACGTCGAGGCGCGCTGCTCGGGCGACGCGCTCGCGCGCGCCACGCGGCTGTTCCCGCGCCTCGGCCTGACGCGCACGCGCGCGCGCAACGGCGTGCTGCTCTACGTCGCCGCGCGCGATCGCAAGTTCGCCATCGTCGGCGATCGCGGCATCCACGGCGCCGCGCGCCCCGAGTTCTTCCACCGCGCCGCGACCGTGCTGCGCGAGTGGTTCGCGCGCGGCCGCATCGCCGACGGCCTCATCGCCGGCGTCGAGCTGATCGGCGAAAAGCTGGCCGAGCACTACCCGCCCTACCCGGGCGCCGAGAACGAGCTCTCCGACGAGCTGGTCTAGTAGCCGTTGAGATCGGAGTGCGCGCCGCCCGACTCGTCGTAGCACTTGCCGGCGTTCGAGTGGCACGACGACGAGTAGCTGCCGACGGGCCCGCACTTCGAGCCGGTCTTGGAGCTGCAGATCTCCTGCCCCTTGTTGCGATCCGCGAAGTCGTCGCGCCCGCCCTTACCGACGCAGACGTAGACGTCGCTCGGCGAGCTGTCGTAGTGGTAGCACTTGGCCGACGCGATCGTCGGCAGCGCGGTTGACGCGATCAGCGCGGCGGCGAGCAGGATCTTCTTCATGGGCTCCTCCCGAGAGTGTGGGTGGAGGATACGGCGAGCGCGCGCGTTTCTTGACCGAGCGTGCCCTAGTCGGCGCGCTCGACGGTGAACGACTTCATCACCGGCGCGGTGGCGCAGTGGATGACGTAGTGATCGTCGGCCGTGGCGGCGACGTGCACGTCGGTGTGCGGGACGCCGTTCTCCTCCCAGGCGTACGTCACGCGGATCGGCTGGAATCCGCCGGCGGGCTCGGCGTAGTCGGCGTCGATGCGGAAGTCGAGGAGGTGCGCCGAGCCGGTGGGCGCGTACTGCACGAGCGCGCTGCGCGTCCCGGGCGGCACGTCGCTGACGGTCACGTACTGCACGGCGCCGTCGCCGGTCGGCCCGGTCAGGTGCGCGACCGTCCGGAACGTGGCGCCGTTGTCGAACGACACGCGGTAGTCCCAGCTCGAGTCGGAGCCGGCGGCGCGATAGGTGGCGCCGAAGCGCAGGCGCTCGAGGTCGCCCGGCGTCGAGACGGGAAACGTGAGCGCGCCGCCGGCGTCGACCGAGCCGTGGAAATCGGCGATCAGCGGCGCCTTGCCGGCGAGCGACGGATCGAGCGCGGCCTGCACCGTGATCGTGCCCTCGTCGGGCCCGGCGCTCACCGCGAGGTGGTTGTCGCCGGCGCCGAGCGCCGGCAGCGCGCGCTGCGAGTGCTGCACGTCCTCGACCACGTCGAGCGCGTCGATCCCCGTCGAGGCGCCGCTCAGCGTCACGCGCAGGCGGTAGTCGTAGCGGCGATAGATGTACGGCGCGAGATCGATGCGCTGGGCGCCCGACGCGGTCACGGCGGCGATCGACTGCCAGTCGAGCCCGTTGTTGGTCGAGAGCTCGACGGTGATCGCGCCGCCGCTCGGCACGGTCGCGGTGAACGTCATCGCGCCGCCGAGGTAGACGTAGCTCGACGGCATGCGCCACTCGAGCACCGCCGGCCGCGCGCCGTCGAGCGCGTGCGCCGGCGATCCGGGCGCGAAGTTGTCGGCGGCGAGCGCCGCGCGCAGCACCTCCGCGTCGCCGAGCGGCACGTGGTACTCGAGCGTGCCGTTGCCGACGCGCCCGGGCGCGAGGTCGCCGTACGCCGGCGAGTAGCGCAGCTCGCCCTGCCCCACCACGTCGTCGACCGACGCGCAGACGAGCCCGTCGGGCTGATTGACGTGGCGGCCCACGTTCGCCCAGTTGCGGATCAAGCGCTCGCCTTTGCGCAACTGCACGTTCACCTGGTAGCCGAGCGTGTAGCCGTACTCGGTCGTGTAGCTGACCGTGCCGTCGTAGTCGTGCATGGTCTCGTCCCAGCCCTGCACGCCCGCGGGCAACAGGCCGTCGGCGTCGTAGAACGGGCAGCGCGCGAGCAGGTCGGGACCTTGCCGCCACGCGCCGCTCGTGCGCATCTGCTGCAGCGTCGCCGCGTCGCCGAGCGCGCCCGGGTTCGACGAGTAGAACGACGCGACGGCGGCGAGGAGGTCGTCGACGCCGGCGATCGATCCATCGCCCTTGCGAAAATAGTTGATGTACGCGCCGTCGAGCAGGTGCCACGCGCCGGCGAAGAACACCTCGGGCACGTTGTGATCGTTGATCGAGCGGGCGCGCGCGGTCAGGCCGGCCTGGCGCGCCAGCGCCTCGACGAACGCCGACGCGCAACAACACTGCGCGTACCCGTACACGTTGAAGTCGCGGATCGGATCGTGGACGTGCCCGGCGAGCTCGAGGTACTCGCGCGGCGGCTCGTCCTGGCTGCGGAACTCCACCACCGAGCGCCACACCGCGAGCGCCTTCTCTTCGTCGCTCATGTCGCTGCGCAAAAAAGATCGCTGCCAGGCGTCGAGGCTGGAAACGTCTTCCACTCGGTCGGAAACGACTTTCACGAAGCTCACCACGCCGGGCGCGCCCGACGCGCCGCCACCACCGCCGCCGCCGCCGGGGACGTTCGTGGAGATGGTGGGCGCCGCTCCGCCGCGCGGGGCGCGCGAGGGCGCCGATTGCGGCACGCCGTTTCCGCACGCGCTCCACAAGAGCGCACCCGCGAGGGCGAAGCGAGTTCTGCTTTCGATCATGGAGCGAGAACAACGCAGGCCGCGTGCCGTGGTCGCGGTAGACGGTGCTCACATGAGCGGGTTGCAGACGACGCCGAGCAGCGTGCCGAGGTTGTTCGTGCCGTCGCACTCGGAGACGTTGGACGCGCCGGTGCCGTCGTCGTTGGCCATCATGGTCACGTCGGTCGGGCTGGTCGGCGCGTTCACCCAGTCGCAGCCGACCACCTCGCACTGGCCGGGCATGAGCGTCATCGTCGTCATCGCGGTGCAGATCGGCGTGGTCGAGGTCGGCGGCGATCCGGCGTAGAAGCTGAGCGGCTCGCCGCCACCGACGGGGAACGTGCCGCGGTTGCACAGCTTGGCCTCGAGGTGCAGCGTGCCCGACGCGTCGCAGTTGAGCGTGACGTGCATGCCGGGCGGCGCGTTTCCCGTCGAGGTCAGGTCGGGCGCCGCCTTCGGATCGAGCGCGCCCTGCACGTTCATGCGGAAGTTGTTGAGCTTGGGATCCTTCCAGTTGTTCTTCCACGCCGACGTCTTCGGGATGGTGCCGTCGTCGTTCACGTTGGTCACCGCGTAGGCGTGCTGGTTCCAGATCGGGCGCGACGAGACCCAGCGATCCTGCGCGTCGTGCAAGACGAGGATGCCGCGCTCGGAGGTGCCGACCGGGTGCTGCGCGCGGCACACCTTGCCTTGCGCCGACGGGCCGGCGATCGGATCGACGCACGTGAGGCCCGACGACACGCAGTCGACGCTGGTGTTGCAGCGGCAGCGGCCGTAGCGATCGCCGGCGTTCTCGCGCGCGCACGTGGTGGTGCCGGGGCAGTCGGCGGTGACGTCGCAGCGCACGCCGTTGTCGATCGGATCGATCGCGGGGCACGAGACGCTGCAGTTCTGGTTCGACGGGATCACCACCTGCGAGCGGAATTTCCCGTCGACGTCGGCGACGATCGGGTTCTCGTACCAGGTGCACGACGTGTGGAACTGCGAGAACAGCACCTCGCCGGTCGTGCCCTCGTAGACGCGCGCGAAGCACTCGTCGGCGTACACCACCTCGGCGACGCCGTCGCCGTCGAAGTCGAACACCGACGAGCCGGTCACGTTCGACGACTGATCCTGCGACGCCTTGTACCAGAGGACGCCGGTGGTGGTCTGGCTGGCGCAGGTGGCCGCCGACGCGCCGGCGACGCAGTCGGGATCGAACACCGCGTACGCGCTCGCGCCGGCCACGCCGATCTCCGCGCGCCCGTCGCCGTCGAAGTCGGCCACCGTCGGCGCGCCGCCCGTGCCCGCGGTCATCGCCGCGTCGGTGTACGGCAGCGCAATCGGCCCGAACACCACGCGCCCGCTCTGCGTCTGCACGCGCACGTGCCCGCTCGTCACCACCGCGATCTCCGGAATGCCGTCGAGCTTCGAGCGATCATCGAGCGCCGGGTTCGCGCCGAACGTGCCGAAGTCGGCGATCGCCACCTGGCCGAGCCCCGGCTGTCCCGTCGAGAGGAGCGTCCACTTCTTGGTGGTCTTGTCGAAGCGGTAGGTCTCGCGCCCGTCGACCATCTCCACCTGCCCGTCGCCGTCGATGTCGGCGGCGACCGGGTGCAGCAACTCCGAGTAGCTCACGTCGGTGGCGACCGCGTCGATGAGCGCGCCGGTCGAGTCGTACGCGGCGGGGAACGGACCGTTCTCGAGGATCTCCGGCTTGCCGTCGTCGTCGAGATCGTGGATGGAGAGCGAGTCCCAGTGGCAACCGGTCGCGTTCTCGCTCGAGTAGTTGGTCCAGAGCGGGACGAAGCTGTTCGACGTCGCGTCGTACTTGTAGCCGGCGATGCCGCCGCCGATGTGCTCGGCCACGATGTCGGGGCGGCCGTCGCCGTCGAGGTCGCCGATCGCCGGCGTCACCGAGCCGATGAGCAGGCTGGCCGCGCCGACCGAGTACTGATCCTTGCACGTGTCGCCGTCGATCACGCGGATGATGCCGTAGCAGCCGTTGGTGGCGTCGACGCCGCAGCCGCCGTCGTCGCAGTTGTAGCTCATGAACACGATCGACGGATGGTGCGTCTGCGGGTTGTTGTCGAAGTCGAAGTCGACCACCAGCGGCGTGGTGAGCACGTTGTGGTGGTTGGGAAACAGATCGCCGGCGGCGGGGCCGGTCCACTCGCACTTGGTCTTGGGCGCGAGCAAACCGATCGCTTGCAGCCGCTGGCAGTTCGGATCGAACGGGCCGCGCGGGCCGAGGCCGTACGGGATGCACTGGCCCATGTTGCAATACGAGTCGTTCTCGCACGTGCTGTCGTCGGTGCAGCCGGGCGGCGGATCGAGGCACGCGTTGAACAGGCAGACCTTGGGCGCGGGGCAGTTCGTCGGATCGCACGCGCCGGCGAGATCGCCCGCGGGCGGACCGCCGTCGCCCGCGCCTCCCGCGTCGCCGCCCGGGCCGGCCTTGCCCGCGTCGCAGGCGACGGCGAACAGGGCCAAGAGCCCCAGGACAGTTGACCCCAGCGCGCGGGGGCTCCGTCGGTGAATCGGGCGGATCGGCGTCATGCGGCGGCTGGAGAGCAAGCGCTGCGCCACCGGGCGGGCTAGACTCGGAGCGTGCGGCTCGCGGCGCTGGCGATCATCACGTGGGCGAGTTTCGCGGCGCAGCAGAGCGTCGCGCGCGCGGCGCCGGGCGAGGTCGAGACCGGCGCGGGCTGGGAGGTGGCGCTGCCGCCGCCTCAGCCGTGGAACGAGCCGGTGCGCGGACCGCGCTTCGCCCGCGTGACGCTCGACGTGTGGATCGCGTTCGGCCAGCCGCAAGCGGCGGCGGCGGCGCAGGCGGCGCGGCGCGCCGTCGAGCATCCGCAGAACCGCGACGCGCGCGAGGTGGTGCACCTCTTGGTGCAGGGTCCGCCCGGCTCCGATCTCGCGGCGGAGGCGGCGCTCGAGGCGGCGGCGCAGGGGCGCTTCTTTGCCTTCGTCGATCGCGCGCTCGCCGATCGCGGCCTCGTCTTCACCGCCGCCGAGCTGCTGCGCGCCGGACGCGAGGCCGGGCTCGACGGCGAGCGGCTGGCCGAGGCGCTCGAGACGCGCCGCCACCGCGCCGCCGTGCTCGAGCTGGATCGCCGCGCGCGCGCGCTCGGCCACGGCGCCGGCGAGCTCTTGGTCAACGGCGCGCGCCTCACGCCCTACGCCTCGGACGAGCAGCTGTTCGCGCAGCTCGCCGACGCGCGCCGCCGCGCGCAGGCGCTCCTCGACGAAGGCGTGCCGCTCAGCCGCGTCTACGATCGCTTGATGGAGGCGCCGCCCGAGGCCGCGCCCGCGCGCGAGCCGGCGCCGCGCAAACGGATCGCCGTCGACGTGCAGGGCGCGCCGTCGCGCGGCCCGTCGCTGGCGCCGGTTACGGTGGTGGTGTTCGGAAACTTCTTCTGCACCGCGTGCGATCAATCGGCGCAGCTGGTCGATCGCCTGCGCGCGGCGCATCCCGGCCAGGTGCGCGAGGTGTGGAAGAACTTCTTCTCCGATCGCGCGCTCTACTCGCAGGAGCCGTACGCCGCCGAGATGGCGGTGGCGGCCGCGGCGCAGGGCTGCTTCTGGGCGCTGCACGATCTCGCGTTCGCGTCCGGCGCGGCGCGCGCGCGCATGCTGCGCCACGAGCTCGAGCGCATGGCGCGCGACGCCGGCTGCGATCCGGCGCGCGCGCAGCGCGATCAGCGCCAGGATCTCGTCCGACCGATCGTCGATCGCGACGTCGCCGAGGGCCGCCGCCTCGGCCTGGTCTACACGCCGGCGATGCTGGTCAACGGCGTGCTCTACCAGACGCCGCCGCCGTTCGAGCGCCTCGAGCGCCAGGTCCAGGAGGAGCTCGGCCGCAGCCTCCTCGATCGATTGCAATCTCCGTGATTGTCTGCGACAGTCGGGGACCGCGAATCACCGTCGAGAGGGAGCCGGTGGAACTCAAGTTCTTCGCCGCCACGGACGTCGGGCGCCAGCGAGATCAAAACGAGGACAACTACCTGGTCGACCCCAAGCTCCACCTGTTCGTGGTGGCCGACGGGATGGGCGGCCACGCGGCCGGCGAGGTGGCGTCGCAGATCAGCGTGCACGAGGTGTCGCGCGTGGTGCGCGAGAACGCCGACGTGATCGAGCGCTACCACCAGGCCAAGGACATGGAGGCGCGGCAGGAGCTGCTGGTGATGATGGAGCACGCGGTGCAGACCGCCTGCGCGTCGATCTATCAGCGCGGCCAGACCGACGCCGACAAGCGCGGCATGGGCACGACCACGAGCGCGCTGCTCATCTCGGGCGAGCGCGGCTTCATCGCGCACGTCGGCGACTCGCGAATCTATTTATTGCGCGGCGGCCAGGTGCACCAGCTCACCGAGGATCACTCGCTCATCAACGAGCTGGTGCGGCGCGGCAAGCTCAAGCGCGACGAGATCGACAGCTCGCCCTACGCGAAATACAAGAACGCGGTCACGCGCGCGGTCGGCGCGTACGAGAGCGTCGAGGTCGACACGCTCGACTTCGAAGTGCTGCCGGGCGATCACTTCCTGCTCTGCTCCGACGGGCTGCACCACTACTTGAAGGACGAGCTGCCCGAGATCCTCGCCGCCGACGACGTGGCCGATGCGCCGAAGACGCTGGTGGCGCTGGCCAACGCCGGCGGCGGTCACGACAACATCACCGCGGTGGTGGTGCGCGTCGAGGCGGGCGAGGCGAAGGAGTCGCAGGCGCGCGCGTCGGATCTGGCGAACCGCGTCGAGGTCCTCAAGAAGATGCCGCTGTTCAAGCACCTCACGTACAAGGAGATCATGCGGCTCCTCAACGTGACGGTGGTGAAGGACTACAAGGCGGGCGAGCCGATCATCATGGAGGGGACGGACGGCGAGGAGCTGTTCATCATCCTCTCGGGCAAGGTGCGGCTGCACAAGTCGGACGCGTTCATCACGCACCTCGAGCGCGGCGCGCACTTCGGCGAGATGGCGCTGGTCGATCGCAGCCCGCGCTCGGCGTCGGCGAGCGCCGAGGAGCCGAGCCGCGCGCTGATGCTCAGGCGGCGCGACTTCTACGAGATCATCCGCAAGGAGCCGGTGCTGGCGACCAAGCTCTTGTGGTCGTTCGTGCAGGTGCTGACCGAGCGGCTGCGCAAGACGACCGAGGATCTTTCCGGCGCGCGGCTCGAGGCGCAGGCGGTCGACATGTCCGAAGACGTGCTGTTCGAAGAGAATCCGAGCCAGGCCGGCCGGCCCAAGCAGTCGACGAACTAGCGCGCTTCATCGTTGGTCGCGGCCCGAGGGAATCGGTGCCAGCGCAGGCGGCGCGCGCATCGCCAGCGGGCGCGGCTCCGAACGCGGCGGCATCGGCGGCGGCTCGCTCTCGATGTGCGCGACCGGCGGCTGATACACCGACGGCTCTCGCGCGCGATAGTGCCGCTCCGCCGGACGTATGCGGGCGAGCGCGAGCCCGGTCACCGCGGCGACGAGACCGCTCGACACGAAGACCGCGCCGAAGATGGCTCGTGTGTTTCCGTCGGGCGCGCTTTGCCGAGTCGGCCTCGATGGCACGACGAGGAGCACGATGCCGGTGATGGCCACGAGCGCGCCCATGATCCCGACCACCGCCGCCGCTGTGTCGCGACGCTTGGGGCTCGCGTGCGCCGCGCCGGCGGCGAGCATCGCGCAGAGCATCACGGCGAGCACACGACGCACGCCTCGCCGACGCGCGTCGGCGCGACTTATTCACGCGCGCGATCAGTCGGCGGGGAGCAGCTCGGCGATTTCGGCGGCGAGCGCGCGCGCGTCGGCGACCGAGGCGACGGCGAGCTTCTTGTCCTGCTCGACGAGCACGCCGCGCTCCTTGAAGTAGGCCACCGCGTTCTGGTAGTTCGCGCGCACGCACGCCTCGCGCCGCCGCACGTGGCCGGTGTAGTAGAGCTTCTCGCCGAGATCGTGGATCTTGCGCACCAGATCTTTTTCCGCGAGCGGCAAAATGCCGTCGAGCGCGCGCGCCGCCACCGAGTACGACTCGACGAAGTCGCGCACCTGCCCCGCGAGCAGCGCCAGGCGTGCCGGCTCGGTCGCGCGCAACCCGGCCGCGTGGTCGCCCACCACGTCGGGCGCCAGCAGCTTCGCGTCGACCAGCCGCGCCAGCGTCGCGTCGAAGATCGCCTCGAACGACTCGCCGACGCGATACGAGAACTCGAGCTTGAGCAGCCGCGACAGCGCCAGCGTGCGCGCGCGCAGCAGCTCCTTCGACACCAGCCGCTCGGCGGTCGGCCCGCCGGTGGTCGCGCCGAGCAGCGCCAGCGCCACCAGCCCGTCGGCGACGAACAGGTGGATCGCGTTGTTGCGGTAGTACGCCAGCCGCGGCCGCCGCTCGTCGGGCACCGTGTAGATCTCGCCGTCGGGCAGCGTCTCGCCGCCGCCGCGGATCTCCAGGTCGCCGTCGCGCGCCAGCAGATCGAGCGCGCGGTTCATCGCCTCGACGTTGAGCCCGCCCGCCGCGTCGACCACCGACTGCGACAAGCGCCCGCCGCCCGAGCGCGCGTGCGCGAGCAGGAAGCGCGCCTGATCGAGCAGCTCGCGCCGCGTGATGCCGCGCCGCCCGGTGGCGAGCAGCGCCGCGGCCGCCAGCGCCGTCGGCGTCACTGCGGTCGCGCGGTTGATCCCGTAGACGATCCGGTGCGCCAGGCGCGTGGTCGCGTGGCGCCGCTGCGCCTCGTCGGCCGGCACCACCCAGTTCTCCTCCTCGTTCCACGCCGCCATCGCGCCCGCCTCGCGCAGCGTGTCGCCGAGCGAGAACGGCTCGTCGAATTGAATGTTGAGCCGCCCGTAGCGCGCGCCCAGCACCTTGGTCGCCTTGAGCAGCCCCTTGACGTCCTCGGCCTTCTTCTCGCCGCCCGCCGCCTCGCGCGCGTACGACTTCTCCTCGATCACTTTTTCGTAGCCGATCGAGATCGGCACCACCTGCGCCGAGCGCGCGTGCGCCCCGTCGTCGTCGAGCGCCCCCTCGACGATCATGCCGAGCAGCCCGAGCTTGGGCGCGAGCAGCTTGCCGGTGCGCGAGCGCCCGCCCTCGATGAAGAACTCGATGTTGTTGCCCTCGCGCAAGAGCTTGCGCACGTAGGCGCGAAACACCGCGGCGTAGAGCTTGTCGCCCTTGAAGGTGCGCCGCAGAAAGAACGCGCCGCCGCGGCGGAAGAAGAAGCCGAGCGGCCAGAACGACAGGTTGGCGCCGGCGGCGATGTGCGGCGGCACGAGGTCGTGCTGCGTGAACACGTACGACAGCACGAGGTAGTCGATGTGGCTCTTGTGCGACGGCACCAGCACCAGCGGCCCTTTGCGCGCCGCCTCGCGCACGCGCTCGAGGCCGGCCTCGTCGACCTCGATGCCGTCGAAGATCTTGCGCCAGATCCACGCCAGCAGCGGCGCGGTGAGCGAGAACATCCACGGCTTGGGCTCGGCGGCGATCTCGCGCAGCGCCGCGCGGGCGCGCTTCTCGACGGCGGCGGGCGAGAGATTTTCGGCGCGCTCGATCGCCTTGGCCTCGGCCACCAGCTTGCGGCTGCGCAAGACCTCTTCGCGGATGCGGCGCGCTCCTTTGCGCGACGGGCCGAGCATCACGCGCAGCTCCGACTCGAAGCGCCCGGTGAGATACCAGCGCAGCCGGCGCGCCAGCACGTCGTCGCCGGTGTCGGCGCCTTCGTCGCGCAAAAAGTCGGCGAGATCGATCGGCTGGCCGGCGAGCACCTGCGAGTTGCCGTAGTGGCGCAAGAAGCCGACGAGCGCGCGCAAGCGGCCCGGCGCCTCGCGCTCGCCGAACACCAGGTCGATGATGCCGCGCCGCGTGCCGGTGCGCAGCGCCGACGAGCCCCAGAGCAGCATCAGCGGCACGAAGATGATCGGCCGCCCGCTCGGCCCGCGCTCGCGCTGGATGCGGATCAGCTCCTCGACGTACGCGCCGCGAAATCCCGCCGGCTCCCAGCCGAACAGCGTCTGCGGCCGCTTGAGGAACAAGAGCGCGCTCTCGCCCGCGCGCACGACCTCCGACAATTCGGCGACGTGCGACGTGCGGCGGCGGCGCCACAATCCCGCGACGCCGCGCACGATGCGGCCGAGCGGCTGCATGAGCAGCGTCTTGACGCCGTTGGCGAAGCGCGACAGCGGCAGCCCGTGCGCGAGGAACGCGAACGTGAAGTAGAGGTAGTCGACGTAGCTGAGCGTGCGGCACACGTAGACGACCGTGCCGCGCTCGGCCGCCTCGCGGATCTGCGCCGCCGCCGCCTCGGGAAACGCGATCGGCCGAAAGAAACGGCCGAACACCCAGCGGAGCACCGGGCCCGGCCGCTCGATCATCGCCGTCGGATGCGGCTCGTCGCCGACCAGGCTCGTCTCGACGAGCGGCGCCGGCGACAGCTTGCGCGAAGCCATGGCCGGGCATGGTAACATGCTGCGTGGATGTATCCGACCCGCGTCGCCGCTCGTAGTCACGTCGAGGCGCCCGAGGAGGCGCGGGCGGCGGATAGCCGGGCGATCGAGCGGGTGCTCGCCGGCGAGCCGGCCGCGTACCGCGCAATCGTCGAGCGCCACCAGCGGGGAGTGCACGCGGTGATCGTCCGACTGATCCAGGATCGCGCCGACGCGGAGGACCTGACGCAGCAGGCGTTCCTGGCGGCGTACGACGCGCTCGGCGACTTCGATCGCGAGCGGCGCTTCTCGTCGTGGATCTATCGCATCGCGCTCAACCTGGCCAAGGATCATTTGAAGGCGCGGCGGCGCGGCGAGATCCCCGGCGGCGACGCGGGCGAGGCGTGCGCGGGCACCGGGGCCCGTGCAATGTTCGCGGGCGCGCTGCCCGAGCCGGAGGCGAGCGCCATCGCCGGCGAGCGCGAGCGGCTGCTCGAACGCGGGCTGGCGTCGCTGTCACTGGCCGATCGCGAGGTGCTGGTGCTCAAGGACATCGAGGAGCTGCCGTACACCGAGCTGAAGGAGATCTTGCGGCGGCCGGTGACGGCGCTGAAGATCCGCGTGGTGCGCGCGCGCTCGCGGCTGCGCGCGGCGCTCGAGCGGCTGGTGGAGAAAGGCGCGCTGTGATGGACGACGACGAGCTGCGCGATGAGCTGGGCCGATTGCGCGCGCGCACGCCCGAGCCGCGCGCCGGGCTCACCGACGCGGTGATGCGGCAGGTGGCGCTCCGGCCGCGCCCGCGCCGCTCGTGGTGGTCGGCGTTCACCGCGCCGCGATCGTTCACCGTGCGCTTCCGCTGGTCGCGCGTGACCGCGCTCGCCGGCGCGGCGGCGGTGGCGTTCGCGTGCACCGCCGGGCTGCGCGCGCGCTTGCGGCAAAATGCCGCAGCGCCCCTGCTCGCCGCCCAGCCGCCCTCCGCGACACCACCGGCCGCGGCCGCGTCACCGGCATCCACCGACCCGCAGCCGGTGCTGATCCGCTTCGCGCTGCCGGCGCGCGGCGCGCGCGCGGTGTCGCTGGCCGGCGACTTCAACGGCTGGCGCCCCGACTCCACGCCGCTCGAGCGCGGCGCCGACGGCACCTGGACCGCCACCGTGCGCCTGCCGCCCGGCACCTGGAGCTACTCCTTCGTCGTCGACGGCAAATGGGTCGAGGATCCGTTCGCCGAGTCCTACCGCGCCGACGGATTCGGCGGACGCAACGCGCTGGTTCGCGTCGGCGGATAGCTCCCGGTATAACGCTAGCGTGAGGTTTCTCGCGCTGGCCGTCTGCCTCGGCGGCACTCTCGCTCGCGCCGACGTTCGCGGCGGCCTCACTCCCGAGCTGCGCGTCGGCGCCGGCTACGACGACAACCTGTTCCTCGACGCGCACCCGACGGGCACGCTGCCGTCGCAGGTCTACTCCGACTTCATCTTCGACGTCGAGCCGCGCCTCGACGCGCGCCTCGGGCTCGGCCGCCACGCGCTCACGCTCGGCGCCGACTTCCTCGAGCGCGTCACGCCGTCGAACGGCGACCTGCGCGATCTGACGCTGCGCCTCGAGTACCGCGCGCCGCCGATCGGCCCGGTCACGCTCTACGCCGCGGCCCTGTACGAATACTACGGCGCGTCGGCGTTTCCCGAAGACACGTTCCACCTCGGCGGCGGCGAGGCCGGCCTGCGCGTCGACGCCGGCGAGCGCGCGCGTCTCACGCTGGTCTATCGCGGCGACGCGCGCGTCTGGACCGATCCGCTGCGCTTCGCCCAGCTCGGCTTCGAGCAGCGCGACGTCGAGCAGCGCGCGCTCGCCTGGCTCCACCTGCGCGCGCACGCCGCGGTCGCGCTCGACTTCGGCTACACGTTCCTGCACCTGGCCGCGAACGATCCGCGGGCGTCGCTCGATCGCCACCGCGTCGACGTGGCGCTGACGGTGCGGCCGACGCGCTGGCTCGTGGGCGTGGTCGGGTACGGCATCGCGTACCAGCAGCTGCCGTCGGGCGTGATCGACGCGACGTCGGCGCCGGGCGCGCGCGAAGATTTGCTGCAGTCGCTCGACGTGACGCTGGTGGCGCGGCCGCTGCGGTGGCTGGAGATCTTCGCGCGCTACAGCCTGCTCTACTCGATGTCGGCGGCGGCGGCGGGAAATTATCAGCGCGACCAGGCGATCGCCGGCGTGAGCGTGCTCTACGAGCTCGAGCGCGCGTGGTCGCGGTCGCACCGCGCCGAGCCCGAGGTGCGCGGCGCGCGCGTGACGTTCCACTATCGCGGGCACGCGCAGCGGGTCTCGGTGGTCGGCGACTGGAACGCGTGGGACGCCGACGCGCAGCCGCTCGCCAACGTGCGAGGCGACGAGTTCGCCGGCAGCTATGTGCTCCCACCCGGACGTCACGAGTACGCCCTGTCGGTGGACGGCGCCGCCACGCGTCCGCCCGACGCGCCGGCCTATCGCGCGGACGGGTTCGGCGGCGAAAACGGAGTGCTCGATGTGCCGTATTAATGATGTGTATCCCGCGCGCCGCGGGATCGTAGATCCTACGATGCGTTGGTTCTGCGCGATTGCGCTCCTGGCCGGCCGCGCGCTGGCGGCGCCGCTCCCCGCCGATGCGCGGCTGGGCGGCGCCGAGCGCGTCGAGCTGCAGGCGCTCGTCGACGACGCCGCGCAGAAGGGACTGCCCGACGCGCTGCTCGCCGACAAAGTTCGCGAGGGGCTCGCCAAGAACGTGCCCGCGCCGCGCATCGTTCAGGCGGTGCGCGCGCTCGCGTCGTCGCTCGAGTCCGCGCGCGTCGAGGCGCAGCCGCACGTCGTCGGCGCGCCGAGCGCCGCGCTGCTCAAAGCCATCGTCGACGCGCGCGCGCTCGGCGCCGGCGCCGCGGTGATCACCGTGCTCGCGTCGAGCAAGACGCCGGCGACGCAGACGCGCGCCGTCGAGGTGCTGGCCGATCTCGCGCAGCGCGGCTATCCCATCCAGGCGTCGGCGCGCACCATCGCCGAGATCGTGCGCCGCCCCGCCGAGCTCGAGCGGCTCACCGCGCGCGCCGAGTCGCTGCTCGCGCGCGGCGTGACCCGCACCGAGGCGCTCGACGCGCTCCAGCGCTCGAGCGCCGCCGGCCTCGGCCTCGACGGCGCCGCGCAGCTCCTCCACCGCACCGGCGGCGACGTCGGCGACGGACGCGGCCCGAGCCGCGAGACCTCCGGCCCCCGGGGCCCGAACGGCAACGAAGGCAACAACGGCAACGGCAACCACGGCCACGGCAAGCCCTGACCGACGAGGAGGATTCATGCGCGCGATTACTGGAATTGGCTTGATGGCGGTCCTCGCGTTCGCGGCCTGCAGCGACAACGGCGGCGGCGGCGGGCAGGACTTGAGCGTTCCCCTCGACGGCGGCGGCGACGCCGGCGTCGCGTGCGGCGTCTCCGGCACGCAGTGCACCGCCGGCACCCAGTGCTGCTCGGGCGTGTGCGATCCGGGCATGCACCTGTGCACCATCGCGATGTGCGGCGCGCCCGGCGCGGCGTGCACCAAGTCGCCCGACTGCTGCGGCGGCCAGTGCATCGGCAACCTGTGCTCGGCGACCGCGTGCATCTCCGACAACCTGGCCTGCACCAGCGCGGCGCAGTGCTGCTCCAACCTGTGCAACGGCACCTGCACGCCGCTCAACACCACGTGCAAGACCGCCGGCAACGCCTGCACCGGCGACGGCGAGTGCTGCGGCCACAGCTGCATCAACTCGCAGTGCGCCGCGCCGTCGCAGATCTCCTACTGCACGCAGGTCGGCGACATCTGCTTCAAGGGCGCCGACTGCTGCACGTCGGTGTGCACCATCGCCGCGGGCGCGAGCGTCGGCACGTGCTCGGCGATCTCGAGCACCTGCTCCGTCGACGGCACCACGTGCTCCGGCTGCACCGGCTGCTGCTCGTCGCTGTGCGCGCCGTTCGGCGGCTCGGGCTCGCACATCTGCCAGCCGGCGTCGGGCTGCCACGTCAAAGGCGATCTCTGCCAGAAGAACTCCGACTGCTGCGGCGGCGATCCGACCGTCATCGGCAACATCCCCGGCGCCGGCCTGGTGGTCTGCACGCCGGATCCCGCGCATCCCGGCGTCGGCATCTGCTCCGATCCGGTGGCGTCGAACTGCCCGAGCGGACAGAGCTGCGGCAACTCGTGCGTCCCCGAGGGCGACACGTGCCACTTCAAGAACAACGGCGGCTGCTCGGTGAACTCGGTGCGCAACGACTGCTGCGCATGCATCAGCGGCAAGGACTGCTGCCAGCTCGATCACGCCGGCATCCCGCGCTGCAACGCCATCGCCACCTGCGTGCCGACGGGCGGCGCGTGCGCCGACGCCAACGACTGCTGCAACCTGGCGCCGTGCGTTCCCGACTCGATGGGCCACCTGCACTGCGGCTCGATGTGCGTGCCCGCGGGCGGCGTCTGCACCACGACCGCGGACTGCTGCACCGGCGTGACGTGCATCGTGCCGCCGGGCCAGCTCCAGGGCACGTGCACCGTGGTGAACCCGCCGCCTCCGCCCGTCGACGGCGGCACGCCCTCGACCGACATGGCGCAGGGCACGTGCGCGCTCTACAACCAGGCGTGTTCGGCGGCGGTGCCGTGCTGCAGCGGCGTCACCTGCCGCGCGCCGTTCCCCGGCTCGGCGCCGTGCGCCGCCGGCGAGATGGACTGCTCCTGCTACGAGCTGATCCCGTAGCCGCTACTTGATCAGCTTCGAGAGGGCCCGCCACTCCGGGCCCTGCGCCCGCTTGAGCAGATCGAACAGCACCGTCTCCGTCGAGGTCATCACCGCGCCCGCGCGATCCATCAAGCTCACGCCCACGCGCCAGTTCGACTTCGAGCGCGACATGATGCCGTCGATCGGCACGTGCACCTGGAAGCCGCGCTCGAGCAGCCCGCGCACCGTCTGGTAGACGCAGATGTGCGCCTCCATGCCGCAGACGATCCACGTCTTGCGCCCGCCGCCGAGGAACTGATCGAACAGCGGCGCCTCGCAGCAGGAGAAGTCGAGCTTCTCGAGGAAGCGCGCCGGCGGCATCACCTTGTCCACCATCTCGCGCAGCGCCGGGATGGTGCGCCCGAGCCCCTGCGGATACTGCTCGCTCACCGCCACCGGCATCTTCAAGCGCGCCGCCATCTCGACGAGCGCCAGCCAGTTGCGCAAGCTCCGCTCGAGCACCGGCTGCGGCATCGCCGACGCCAGCTTGGTCTGCACGTCGATCAGCACCAGCCCGGCGTCGGCGGCGTCGATCACCAGCGCGGACGCGGCCGCGTGCTTCATAGCCGCGCCAACCGCTCGAGGCTCTTCTTCAGCTTCTCCATCTTCTCGTCGAGCTCGGCCAGGCGCGCGCGCTCCTTCTCGACGATGTCGGCCGGCGCGCGCTCGACGAACGACGCGTTCTGAAGCCGCCCGTTCACCTGCGCGCGCTCCTTGTCGGCCTTCTTCATCTCTTTGTCGATGCGCGTCTGCTCGGCGGCCACGTCGATGGTGCCGGCCAGCTTCACGCAGATCTGCGCCTCGCCGGCGACGGCGACCAGCGTGCCCGGCGGCGGCTCGCCCGGCGCGGTGACGTCGAGCTGCCCGACGCGCGCCAGCGTGCGCACCAGGTTGCCGTACTGCGTGAGCGTGGCGCGGCTCGTCTCCGACGCGCTCTGCGCGGTGACGTCGAGCGGCGTCGAGGGCGCGACGTTGTACTCGGCGCGCAGGTTGCGCACCGCCACGATCACCTCGCGCAGGAGCGCCATGTCGCGCTCGGCCTTGTCGTCGACGAGCGAGGAGTCGGCCACCGGGTACATCGTGATCATGATCGACCCCGGCGTGCCGGTCGGCTTGGGCAATTGCTGCCAGACCTCCTCGGTGATGAACGGCATGAACGGGTGCAGGAGGCGGCACGCGGTCTCGAGCGCGGTGGCGAGGCAGCCCTGCGCGGCGCGCTTGCGCTGCTGCACGGACACTTCATTGGCCGAATCATACAAAGCCGGCTTTGCCATCTCGATATACCAATCGCAAAGCTCGCTCCAAACGAAGCGATATATCGCCTGCGCCGCATCATTGAAACGAAACGACTCGAGCGCCTCGTCGACTTCCTGGGTCACCCGCTGTAAACGCGACAGGATCCACCGATCCGCCAGCGTTAATTCATGGCTCTCGTTATTGCCGCGCAGCGCATCGCCGAATCGATCGGCGTCATAACCGGTCATATTCATCAAAGCAAAGCGCGCCGCGTTCCAAAGCTTGTTTGCAAAGTGCCGGTAGCCTTCGACGCGCCCGAGCGACAAACGGATATTGCGCCCCTGCGCCGCCATCGCCGCCAGCGTGAAGCGCAGCGCGTCCGCGCCCGCCGACGGAATCCCGGTGGCGAACGACTTCTCGATGTTCTTGAGCGCGCTCTCGGGCGCCAGGCCGTCCTTGGCCTTCTTCACCAGATCGTCGAGCGACGCGCCGTACACCACGTCGAGCGGATCGATCACGTTGCCCTTCACCTTCGACATCTTCTCGCCGTGCTCGTCGACGACGATGGCGTGCAGGAACACGGTGCGGAACGGCACCTTCTTCATGAAGTGCAGCCCCATCATCATCATGCGGGCCACCCAGAAGAACAGGATGTCGTAGCCGGTCTCCATCACCGACGTCGGGTAGAACGTCTTGAGCTCGCGCGTGACGTCGGGCCAGCCGAGCGTCGAGAAGGGCCACAGCGCCGACGAGAACCAGGTGTCGAGCACGTCCTCGTCCTGCACCAGATCGTTGGCGCCGCACGCGCAGCCCGCCGGCGTCTCGCGCGCGACGGTGACGTGGCCGCGCTCGCAATACCACACCGGGATGCGGTGCCCCCACCAGAGCTGGCGCGAGATGCACCAGTCTTTGATGTTGGTCATCCAGTGCATGTACGTCTTGGTCCACGACTCGGGGACGAACCTGGTCGTGCCCTTCTCCACCGCCTCGATCGCCGGTTTGGCGAGCGGCGCGGTCTTGACGAACCACTGCAGCGAGAGGCGCGGCTCCACCACCGTGTCGCAGCGCTGGCAGTGGCCGACCGAGAGCGAGTGCGGCTTGGTCTCGACGAGCAGGCCGGCGCTCTCCAGATCCGCCAGCACCGCCTTGCGCGCCTCGACCACGGTGAGGCCGCGATATTTTTGCGGCGCAGCATCGTTGACCTTGCCGTGCGCGTCGAGGATCGACAGCGTCGGCAGCTTGTGGCGCTGCGCGGTCTCGAAGTCGTTGAAGTCGTGCGCCGGCGTCACCTTCACCGCGCCGGTGCCGAACTCCATGTCGACCAGCTCCGCGTCGCCGATGACCGGAATCTTGCGGCCGGTGAGCGGCAGCTCGACCTGCTTACCGATCCATTTATTGAAGCGCGGATCGTTCGGGTGCACCGCCACCGCGGTGTCGCCGAGCAGCGTCTCGGGCCGCGTGGTCGCGACGACCAGCCGCTCCGTCGAGTCGGGCAGCGGATAGGCGATGTGCCACAGCGTGCCTTGCGTCTCCTCGTGCTCGACCTCGAGATCGGACAGCGCGGTGAAGCAGCGCGAGCACCAGTTGATCAGCCGCTCGGCGCGATAGATCAGCCCCTCTTCGTACAGCCGCACGAACGCCTCGCGCACCGCGCGCGACAAGCCCTCGTCCATGGTGAAGCGCTCGCGCTCCCAATCGAGCGACGCGCCCATGACCTTGAGCTGCTCGGTGATGCGGTTGCCGTGCTTCTCCTTCCACTGCCACACGCGCTTGAGGAACTCCTCGCGGCCGAGGTCGTGCCGCGATTTTCCCTCGAGCGCGAGGATCATCCGCTCGACCACCATCTGCGTCGCGATGCCCGCGTGATCGGTGCCCGGCATCCACATGGCGTTGTACGCGCCCATGCGCCGCCAGCGGATGAGGATGTCCTGCAGCGTGACGAACAGCGCGTGCCCCATGTGCAGCGAGCCGGTCACGTTCGGCGGCGGAATCACGATCGAGAACGGCGCCTTCGGAGTCTGCGCGTCGGCGTGGAAATAGCGCTGCTCCATCCAGAAGCGGTACCACTTCTGCTCGACCTGGGCCGGATCGTATGCTTTGGGGAGCTCGCTCATGTGCTCACAGTTCTTCAGCCGTCAGCTTCAGCGACGGCTGAAAACTGACGAAGGCGCGGTTATCCCTGGCGCTGTTTTACCAATCGGTCGAGGTGTTCTTTGATGATCGTCTCGGCGAGGTCGGGGACGATCTCCCACGCGATGCGCTCGATGACCTCGCGCGAGAGGCGCGCGACCAGCTCCTGCTCGCTGCCGCTCAGCGCAGGCGCGGACGGCGCAGCGACGGGCGGAGACGGTGCGGCGACGGGCGGCGCCGGCGCAGCGACGGGCGGCGCAGCGCTCACCACCGGCGCGGGCGCGCCGAGCACCGTCTTCGGCAGCGGCTTCGCCGTCGGAGCGGGCGTGTGCGGGATGAGCGGCGCGCGCGGCATCTGCGGCACGCTCGACGGAATCGCCGCCGGCCACGCGCCCGAGGACGAGCGGCCGTCGTTCGACGAGCTCACCGACGGCGTCGGCACCGTCGGCGCCGCGACCACCACCGGCGGCGGCGCGACCGGCTTCGGCGGCGCAGGCGGCGGAGTGGGTGCAGGCGGAGACGGCGCAGGCACGGCGGAGATCAGCGGCGACGGAGACGGCGCTGCCGGAGGCGGTGACGGCGCAGGCGCTGCCGCGGGCGGCGTCGCCGACGGCGGCGATCCCGGAGGCGATCCCGGCTGCGGGCTGCCGATCCCCGAGAGCGTCGCCGGACGATCCGGCACCGGCGCAGGCGGGCTCGGCGGCGCGGGCGGCTGCCACGGCGTCGGCGGAAGCGTCTTCGCCGCCGACGGAGATGGAGGCAGCGGCGTCGCGCCCGGCCCGAGGCTGGCCGGATTCACCGCCGGAATTCCCATCAGCGTCGCGCGCGGCTGAGGCGGCTTGCTCGCCGCAGCGACGGGCGGAGGCGGAGCCGGCACGCGCGGCGGAGGCGGCGCAGCGGGCGGCGCCGCCGGAGGAGCCGCGGCCGGCTTGGTCTCCTGCGCCACCACCGACAGCGGCTTCGACAGCGGCTCGACGTTCATCTTCGGCGCCGCCGGCGGCGGCGGAATCACCGGCGCCGTCATCGTCACCGTCGGCTGCGAGGCCGCTGCGACGCTCTTCTTCTTCGACAGCAGATCGCCGACCTTGTCGATCAGCGCCTGCGTCTCGAACGGCTTGACCACGAACCCGTCGGCGCCCGACTTGGATCCGCGCGCCTCGTCATACGGCGCGAAGTTCCCCGTCAGGATCAGGCAGACCGTCTGCGCCAGCTCTCCCTTGACCGCGGCCACCACGTCGTAGCCCGACTTGCCCGGGAGCCCAGCGTCGGCGAGCACCAGATCCGGGCGCAGATCCCTGGCGCGCGCGATCCCGTCGTCTCCACTCTTCGCGGTGGTGACCGTGTAGTCCTCACGCGCGAACGCAATCTCCACCATCCTTTGGATCGTGCTGCTGTCATCGACGAGCAGGATCTGCTTTGGCATCGCCTCCTCCGGCGGGGCTCTCGCAATAGTGACGGGTACAGCCGCCCATGAGTAACACAAAACTTCCGCTATGTCAGCTTCCCTACCGAAGAAGATCGGGCCTAGCGGAGCGGTTCGCCGAGGGCGCGGGGGGGCGTGGCGCGGCCGATGAAGCCGGCGAGCGTCACCATCGTGATCACGTATGGCAGCATCTGCACCAGCCACTCGGGGACGCCGACGCCGGCGGTCTGCAGCGCGTTCTGCGTCGCCTCGGCCGCGCCGAACACCAGCGCCGCGGCCGCCACCCACGACGGCCGCCACTTGCCGAAGATCATCGCCGCCAACGCGATGTAGCCGCGGCCGTTCGACATGCCTGCGACAAATTGCCGCTGGTCGGCGGCCAGCCACGCGCCGCCGAGCCCGGCGAGCGCGCCCGACGCGATCAGCGCCACCACGCGCACGCGCGCCGGCTTGACGCCGAGCGACGCCGCGGCCTCCGGATGCTCATCGACGGCGCGCACGCGCAGCCCGAACGGCGTGCGGTAGAGCAGCACGTGCGACGCGACGACCAGGAGCACGGTGGCGATCACCAGCGGATGCGTCAGCGACGCGAGCAGCCCCGCGCCGCCCCAGCTCCACGCGTCCACGCGCGGCGAGTTCGACGACGAGTCGTACGTCGCCTTGAGCAAGAAGCGCGTGAGCCCGTCGGCGAGCAGGTTGATCGCCACGCCGCACACGATCTGTTTGCCGCGAAAGCGCACGACCAGGAGCGCGTACAGCGCGCCGACCGCCGCGCCCGCCGCCGCGCCCGCCACGACGCCGGCCAACCCCGAGCCCGCGCGCTCGGCGCCGACGGTGGCCGCGAACGCGCCGATGAGCAGCATGCCCTCGAGCCCGATGTTCACCACGCCCGAGCGCTCCGACCAGGTGCCGCCGAGCGCCGCCAGCGCGTACGGCACGCTGATGCGCACCACCGACGCGAGGAACGCGAGCGACAGGAACGCGGCGGCGAGGTGCGCCAGCATCACGCGCGCTCCCGGGTCGCGTCCGTCGCGCCGGCCGCCGTCGCCGCCGCGTCGCGCATCAGCCGCCGCACCTCGGGCGCCGACGCGGCGACCGCGAGGATCACCACCGCCTGCAGCACGTCGACGATCTCCTTGGGCACGATCGCGTTCACCGCCAGCGCGCCCTGCGACAGCGTGCCGAAGAGCAGCGCCGCCGCCACCACGCCGACGGGGTGCATGCGCCCGAGCACCGCCACCGCGATCCCCATGTAGCCGATGCCGCCGGAAAAATTGTCCTCGTAATAATGTTTGTAGCCGAGCACGAAGTTGGCGCCGACCAGCCCGGCGAGCCCGCCCGACAGCGCCATCGCCAGCACGCGCACGCGCGCCACCGACAGCCCCGCGGTCTCCGCCGCGTTCGGCGACGCGCCGAGCGCGCGCAGCGCGAACCCGGTGCGCGTTCGATAGAGCAGCCACGCGACCGCCGCCGCGCACGCGACCGCGAGCCCGAGCGCCGCGTTCACCGCCGAGCCGTGCAGCGACGGGAAGAGCGCGAGCTCGCCGAGCCGCGGCAGCTGGGCGGCGGGCGCGATCGGCGCCATGTGGATCGACTCGCGCTCGAACAGGTACGCGCCCGCGCCCACCATCGCCGCGCGCACGATGAAGTTGAGCATGATCGTGTTGATCACCTCGTGCGCGCCGCGATACGCCTTGAGCAGCCCCGGCACCGCGCCGGTTGCTGCACCGCCCAAAAATCCCGCCGCCACGCACAGCGGCACCGCCAGCCACGGCTGCACCGACGGCGAGAGGTGCGCGCCGACCCAGCCGGTGGCGAACGCGCCGACGGTGAGCTGCCCCTCGGCGCCGATGTTGAACAGCCCGGCGTGCAGCGCCACGGCGACCGCCAGCCCGGTGAAGATGAGCGGCGTGGTCTTGAACAGCACCTGCCCGATGCCGTACGCGTGGCCCCACGTGCCGTCGACGAGCAGGCGATAGACCTCGAGCGGCGCGCCGCCGACGGCGAGGATGAGCAGCGACGCGCACGCGAGCGCGATCAGCGTGGCCCAGAGGGCCGGCAGCGGCAGCTTGCGCACGAGGCCGAGCGGCACGATCACGACGCGCGCGCTCCCAGCATCAGCCGGCCGATCGCGGCGCGGCGCTCGGCGCGCGTCTCGGCCGGGTCGCCGGCGGGATTCGCCACCTCGCCGGCGAAGCGGCCGCGATAGAGCACGGCGATGCGATCGGCCAGCGCCAGCAGCTCGTCGAGCTCGGCGGAGATCAGCAGCACCGCGCAGCCGGCGTCGCGCACCGCCGCCAGCTCGGCGTGGATCAGCTCGATCGCGCCGACGTCGACGCCGCGAGTCGGCTGCGCGCAGACCAGCGCCGCCAGCTTCGGGCGCCGGCCCAGCTCGCGCCCGACGACCAGCTTCTGCTGGTTGCCGCCCGACAGCTCGGCGGCGGGCGCGGTCGGATCGGTCGGGCGCACGTCGAGGCGCGCGATCAGGGCTGCGGCATCTTGCCGCAGGCGCGCGCGGTCGAGCGTGAACGGCCGCGCGTACTCGTCGTCGCGGCCGAGCAGGAGGTTGTCCTCGACGGAGAACGCGCCGATGAGGCCGCGCTCCAGGCGATCCTCGGGCACGTGGCCGAGGCCGCGCCGCTGCCGCTCGCGCACCGAGCGGCGGGTGACGTCGGCGCCGTCGAGGAGCACGCGGCCGCCGCTCGCGGGCGCCACGCCGGTGAGCGCCAGCGCCAGCTCGGTCTGTCCGTTGCCTTCGACGCCGGCGATGCCGAGGATCTCGCCGCCGCGCACCGCGAGGTCGACGCCGTCGAGCGCGGTGCCGCCGCCCGCGCGCTCGACGGTGAGCCGCTCGGCGGCGAGCCGGATCGGCGGCGAGCCGGCGCGCGCATCATTACGCGCATCATTAATAGAGGGCGCGATAGCGGCCGCGTTCGCCGCCGGCGCGCGCCGCTCGGCGCCGAGCGCCACCTCGCGCCCGACCATCGCGCGCGCCAGCTCGGCCGCGGTCGCGCCGCGCGTCTCCATCGCCGCCACCACCTCGCCCCGCCGAAGCACCGTCACGCGCGCCGCCAGCGCCAGCACCTCGTCGAGCTTGTGCGTCACCAGCACCACCGTCTTCCCCGACGCGACCAGCCCGCGCAGCACCGCGAACAGCTCGTCCACCTCGGCCGGCGTCAGCACCGCCGTCGGCTCGTCGAGGATCAGCACGTCCGCGCCGCGCCACAGCACCTTGACGATCTCCACGCGCTGCGCCTCGCCGACCGAGAGCTCGGACACGAGGCGCCGCGGCTCGAGCGCCAGCCGATATCGCTCCGACAGCGCCTCGAGCTCGCGCGCCGCCCCGTCGAGATCGAGCAGCGGCCCGCGCGTCGGCTCGCGCCCGAGCACCACGTTCTCCGCCACCGTCAGCGTCGGCACCAACATGAAGTGCTGGTGCACCATGCCCACGCGCCGGCGGATCGCCTCCTCCACCGACGGCCGCGCGATCGCCTCGCCGAAGATGCGCACCTCGCCCGCGTCGGGCGGCTCGAGCCCGTAGAGCGCGCGCATGAGCGTCGACTTGCCGGCGCCGTTCTCGCCGATCACCGCGTGCACCTCGCCGCGCGCGATCGACAGCGACACGTCGCGGTTGGCCACCACGTCGCCGAAGCGCTTCCACACGTGCGCGCAGCCGAGCGCCTCGCCGCCGATCACCGCGCCACCTCCGACGGCACGACGATCTCGCCGGCGATTATTTTGCGGCGCAGCATTTCCACCCGCTCGCGCACCGCGTCCGGGATCAGCGCGCGGTTGTGCTCGTCATAGACGTAGTCGACGCCGTTCTCCTTGAGGCCGAACACGCGCACGCCGCCCTCCCACTTCCCTTTCTGCAAGTCGCGCACGGTGTCGAACACCGAGACGTCCACCTGCTTGGTCATCGACGTGAGCACGCGCCCGGGCGCCTCGCCAAACTGATCGGCGTCGACGCCGATGGCGAAGCGGCCCAGCTCGCGCGCCGCCTCGAACACGCCGAGCCCCGTCGAGCCGGCGGCGTGGAACACCACGTCCGCGCGCGCGCCGTACTGCGCCAGCGCCAGCTCCTTGCCCTTCGCCGGATTCTTGAACGCGTCACCGGTGACGCCCGCGTAGCCGGTGAGCACGCGGCACGACTCGCACACCGCGGCGACGCCGGCTTTGTAACCGGCTTCGAATTTGTGGATCAGCGGAATGTCCATGCCGCCGACGAACCCGACCACGCCGGTCTTCGACGTGAGCGCCGCCAGCGCGCCGGTCAGGAACGAGCCCTCCTCCTCGCGAAACTTGAGCGCCACCATGTTGGGCGGCGGCACCACGAAGCCGTGCGCGTCGAACTTGGCGTAGTCGACGCACGCGAACTTCACGCGCGGGTACTCCTTGGCGACGGAAAAAAGATCGTCCGAGAAGATGAACCCGACGCCGATGATCAGATCGAACCCTTTGGCGGCGAGCAGGCGGATGCCGCTCTCGCGATCGGACCCTTCGCCCGGCTCGATATACTCCGGCTCGACGCCGAGCTCGCGCACCGCGCGGTCGAGCCCGCGGTACGCCGAGTCGTTGAACGACTTGTCGCCGCGCCCGCCGACGTCGAACACCAGCCCCACGCGCAGCGCCTGGCCGCTCGCCACCGTCGGGCGCGCCGCGCGCCGGCCGGGGAGCAGCAGCAGCAGATCGATCACCAGCAGCGCGATCGTATAGGCGGCGAGACGGCGCACGGCCGGAGCGTATCACCAGCGTCTCGATGAAGTGACGTTGACTTCCCGGGAGCGGGTTGGTAGGTGGTAGCCACCTATTAATGAGGAGCTCCCGCTTGCGAAAGCTGCTCATCGTGGCGGCCGCGCTCGGTCTCGGCGCCTGCCCGAACAAGAACGGCGGCGACAAGCCCGTCGAGTCGAACGAGATCGTCGTCGGCGAATACGGCTCGATGACCGGCTCGGAGGCGACCTTCGGCCAGTCGACGCACAACGGGCTGACGCTCGCCGTCGACGAGATCAACGCCGCCGGCGGCATCAAGGGCAAGCAGGTCAAGCTCATCAACTACGACGACCAGGGCAAGACGTCCGAGGTCGGCACCGCGGTCACGCGGCTCATCACCAACGATCACGCGCTCGCCATCATCGGCGAGGTGGCGTCGTCGCTGTCGATCGCCGGCGGCCAGATCGCGCAGCAGCACGGCGTGCCGATGATCTCGCCCTCGTCGACGAATCCGAAAGTCACCGAGACCGGCGACTACGTGTTCCGCGTGTGCTTCATCGATCCGTTCCAGGGCTACGTGATGGCGCGCTTCGCCACCGACGCGACTGACAAGAGCGGGCTCGGCATCAAGAAGGTGGCGATCCTGATCGATCAGCGCCAAGCGTACGCGCAGGGGCTCGCCAAAGACTTCGAGTCGTCGCTCATCAAGCTCGGCGGCGCGATCACCGACAAGGAGTCGTACCAGGGCGGCGATCAGGACTTCTCGGCGCAGCTCACCAAGATCAAGTCGAGCGCGCCCGAGGCGATCTTCATCCCCGGCTACTACACCGACGTGGCCAACATCGCCAAGCAGGCGCGGCAGCTCGGCATCACCGTGCCGCTGCTCGGCGGCGACGGCTGGGAGTCGGTGCAGGACATCGGCGGCGACGCGATCCAGGGCGCGTTCTTCTCCAACCACTACTCCTCCGACGAGAAGCGCCCCGAGGTGCAGCAGTTCGTCGACAAGTACGTCAAGCGCTACGGCAAGAAGCCCGACTCGATGGCCGCGCTCAGCTACGACGCGATGATGCTGCTCAAGAACGCGATCGAGCGCGCGCCGAAGATCGATCACAAAGAAGTGCGCGACGCGATCGCGGCGACCAAAGACTTTCAGGGCGTGACCGGCAAGATCACCATGGACGCGAATCGCAACGCGACCAAGCCGGCCGTCGTGCTCAAGATCGTCGGCAAGTCGACGACGGCCGCCGCGTCGATTCCCCCTCCGTGAGCAGCTTTCTACAATTCCTGTTCAAAGGGATCTCCGTCGGGAGCCTGTACGCGCTGCTGGCGCTCGGCTACACGATGGTCTACGGCATCCTGCAGTTCATCAACTTCGCGCACTCGGACGTGTTCATGCTCGGCGCGTTCTTCTCGTGGCGCCTGGCGAAGATTTTCGAGATCACCCAGCCGTCGCCGCTCCAGGCGAGCGGCCTGCTGCTCGGCGCGATGGCGCTGTGCGCGTTCGTCGGCTTCCTCATCGAGCGGTTCGCCTACCGGCCGCTGCGCCACGCGCCGCGCATCAACGTGCTGATCACCGCCATCGGCGTCTCGCTCTTGATCGAAAACGTCGCGCAGCTTCGCCGCATCTGCATCGGCCGCGACCTGTGCGTCGAGCTGTTCGGCAAGGACGTGCGCCAGTTCCCGCAGCTCGCCGAGCACACGTTTCAGGTCGGCGGCGTGAACATCCGCGCCGTCGAGGTGATCGCGGTGCTCGCCGCGTTCGCGCTGATGCTGGCGCTGCAGCTCCTCGTCTATCGCACCAAGGTCGGGCGCGGCATGCGCGCGCTCGCGGTCGATCACAACGTCGCGGGCCTCATGGGCGTGCCGGTCGATCGCATCATCTCGCTCACGTTCGTCATCGGCTCGGCGCTCGCCGGCGCCGCCGGGCTGCTCGTCGGCATCACCTACGGCCAGATCAAGCAGCCCGCCGACGCGTCGTGGATCCTCTACGGCTTGAAGGCGTTCGTCGCGGCGGTGATCGGCGGCATCGGCAACCTGCCGGGCGCGATGCTCGGCGGCCTCCTGCTCGGCCTCTCCGAGCAGTTCGTCGCCGGCTACGTGTCGACCACGTTCCGCGACGCCATCGCGTTCGGCCTCCTGATCGTGATCCTCCTCGTGCGCCCGTCGGGCCTGCTCGGCCGCCGCGTGGTGGAGAAGGTCTGATGATCACGCCCGCGCGCGCGGCCGCACGCTCGGCGCTGCCGGTGGCGATCGCCGTGGTGCTGGCGTTCGGCGTCGAGCTGGTCACGCCCTCCGACGGCTACGCCGCGAAAATCCTCTTCGACATCGGCGTCAACATCATCCTCGCGGTGAGCCTCAACATGGTCAACGGGCTCACCGGCCAGTTCTCGATCGGCCACGCCGGCTTCATGGCCGTCGGCGCGTACGGCTCGATCGTCGTCACCTACTACGGCGGCTATTCGATCTGGGGCGACGTCATGCGCCACGACACGCTCGCCGGCTACTCGCTCTACTTCGCGTCGATCCTCACCGGCGGCCTGGTCGCCGCCGGCGCCGGCTACGTCGTCGGCCTGCCCAGCTTGCGCCTGCGCGGCGACTACCTGGCGATCGTCACGCTCGGCTTCGGCGAGATCATCCGCGTGCTCCTGCAAGCCACGCCCGCCACGCTCTACCCGTCGGAGATGCACGACGTGCCCGCGCTCGCGCGGCCGCTGCACCTCGGCGGCGCGCTCGGCTTCTCGCACGGCCAGTCGTACAACTCGCTCACGTGGACGTGGACCGCGGTGGCGATCACGCTCCTGTGCGCGTACCGCCTGCGCGAGTCGACGCACGGCCGCGCGTTCCTCTCGGTGCGCGAGAACGAGATCGCCGCCGAGGCGATCGGCGTCGACACCACGCGCTACAAGGTCTCCGCGTTCGTGCTGGCCGCGTTCTTCGCCGGCGTCGCGGGCGCGCTGTTCGCGCACCAGCTCGGCGCCGGCACCGCGTCGCGCCCCGAAGAGTTCAACTTCATGAAGTCGTTCGAGGCCGTGATCATGGTGGTGCTCGGCGGGATGGGATCGATCTCGGGCGCCGCGCTCGCCGCCATCGCGCTCACGCTGCTCACCGAGCTGCTCCGCTCGGTGCAGGACTACCGCCTCATCAGCTACGCGCTCCTGCTCATCATCGTCATGATCGTGCGCCCCAAGGGGCTGTTCGGCACGCGCGAGCTGTGGCACTTCCTGCCGTCGAGAAAACGGTCGTGAGCGCGCGCGCGGGCGAAGAAGTGAACCCGGCTTCACCTTTCGCGCTGGAAGTGAAATCGGTTTCACTTTCGTTCGGCGGCCTCAAGGCGGTCTCCGATTTCTCGCTGTCGCTCGAGCGCTCGTCGCTCAGCGGCCTCATCGGCCCGAACGGCGCCGGCAAGACCACCATCTTCAACCTGCTCACCGGCGTCTACGCGCCGGCCGAGGGCGCCATCCTCCTCGACGGCGTGCCGCTCGCCGGCAAGAAGCCGTACCAGATCGCCGCGCTCGGCGCCGCGCGCACGTTCCAGAACATCCGCCTGTTCGGCGAGCTGTCGGTGCTCGACAACGTGCGCGTCGCGTGTCACCTGCGCGCCGAGCGCGGCATGTGGGCCGCGGTCCTGCGCACCGCCGGCTACCGCAACGAAGAGGCCGAGATCGTGCGCCGCGCCGAGGAGCTGCTCGAGCTGTTCGGCCTCGCCTCCGTCGCGCGCGCCGAGGCCAAGAGCCTGCCGTACGGCCAGCAGCGCCGCCTCGAGATCGCCCGCGCGCTCGCCACCCAGCCGAAGCTGCTCCTGCTCGACGAGCCGGCCGCCGGCATGAACCCGCAGGAGAAGGTCGAGCTGCGCGAGCTGATCCGCCGCGTGCGCGATCAGTTCCGCTGCACCGTGCTGCTCATCGAGCACGACATGGGGCTGGTGATGCAGGTGTGCGAGTCGATCTGCGTGCTCGATCACGGCGTCAAGATCGCCGAGGGCAAGCCGGCCGAGATCCAAAAAGATCCGAAGGTGATCGAGGCGTACCTGGGGAAGGCGGAAGATGGCGCTGCTTGAGGTCGAGGAGCTCGACTGCCACTACGGCGCCATCCAGGCGCTCCAGGGCGTGTCGCTCTCCGTCGAGAAAGGGCAGATCGTCACGCTGGTCGGCTCGAACGGCGCGGGCAAGACCACCACCCTGCGCGCGCTCTCGGGGCTGATCGCGCCGACGCGCGGGCGCATCCGCTTCGACGGGCGCGCGCTGGTCGGCCTCAAGCCGCACGAGATCGTGCGCCTCGGCGTGGCCCACTCGCCCGAGGGGCGCGGCATCTTCCCCAACCTGACGGTGCGCGACAACCTCGAGCTCGGCGCCTACTCGCGCTCCGATCGCGACGGCATCGCCAAGGATCTCGAGCGCGGGCTCGAGCGCTTTCCGATCTTGAAGGAGCGCTCGTCGCAGCTCGCCGGCACGCTCTCGGGCGGCGAGCAGCAGATGCTGGCGGTGGCGCGCGCGCTGATGGCGCGGCCGCGCCTGCTGCTCCTCGACGAGCCGTCGCTCGGGCTGGCGCCGCAGATCGTGCAGTCGATCTTCGCCATCATCCGCGAGATCAACGCCGAGGGGACCACCATCCTGCTCGTCGAGCAGAACGCGCACATGGCGCTGTCGATCGCGCACTACGGCTACGTGCTCGAGACCGGGCGCATCAAGATGAGCGACACCGCCAAGAACCTGGCCGCCAGCGACGAGGTTCGCAAGGCGTACCTCGGCGTCGGATAGAAAGTGAAACCCATTTCACTTTTCGGGGCGAACATGAAACCCATTTCACTTTTGCTGGCCGCGCTGGTCTGCTCGTCGGTGGCGGCGGCGCCCGCCGAGAAGCCGGCGGCGAAGACCGCGACCAAACCGGCCGAGAAGCCGGCGGCGAAGACGCTCGCCGACTTGAACGATTTGACCAAGCTGATCGTGCCGCGCGGCGAGCTGTCCGATCAGGAGCGGGTGGTGGTCGCCGACGTGGCCGAGGCGGTGGCGGCGCGCGACGGCGCCTACTCGCCGACGTCGCAGAGCGTGCTGATGGCCGCGGCGCTGGAGAAGATCCTGCCGTCGCTGAAAGGGCCGCGTCCGCCGCGCACGCTCATCGAGCTGGCGCTGTCGCTGGCGCGCTTCGGCGGCCCCGACGGCGCGCGGCTGGAGCTGCCGTTCTACGGCTCGCTGCTCGGCACCCTCGGCGTCTCGCCGAACGACGCGCAGCCGCGCCCGGCGCTCTCGCACGAGCTGGCCGAGATCGGCGAGTGGGCCACCGCCGCCGTCGAGAAGCTGGCGGCGACGCTGCCGGCCGAGGAGGCGGCGCGCGCGCGCGTGCGGCTCCAGCTCACGCGCGGCAAGTGGGCGGCGGCGGAGACGATCGCGCGCGAGCAGCTCAAGGCGCCCAAGGCCGACGCGCGCTGGCAGGGCTATCTCGCCGCGGCGCTCGTCCTCGCCGGCAAGCCGGCCGCGGCCGAGCCGTTCGCCGCCGCCGCCGTCGCGTCGGGCGGCGAGGCGCGCAACATCCTCCTCGACGCGCGCCAGCTGCGCGCGCGACTGGCGTCGATCGATCGCGCGGCCAAGGCCTTCAAGGCGCAGCCGGGCGCCGCGCTCAACGACGCATGCAAGAAGTTCTTCACCGAGCTCTCCGCGTCGACGGCGAAGTCGAAGAGCGCGGGCGACCTGGCGATCGCGTGCGCCAACGTGATGTGGCAGGACGTCTACTCCGACTGGCTGCAGCGCGCGGTGGAGCACCTGCCCGCCGGCTCGACGGGCGGCGCGTTGCGCGCGGCGAATCTGCTGCGCCAGCTCTTCGGCCAGGGCATGCCGCAGCGCCCCGACGAGGCCGAGCGCGCGCGCCTGCTCGCGCAATACTTCGTCGAGCTGAAGCCGCTGCCGCTCGACCCCGCCGACCGCCGGCTGATCGCGCTGCTCGGCCATCTCGCCGCCGCGTCGCGGCCGATCGACTGGCGCGGCGAGAGCGACGACGAGAAGGCGCTGATCGGCGAGCTGGAGACGCGCGCGCCGTGCGACGCGGCGGGGTTCGCGCTGCGCTCGGTGGCGAAGCGCGGCGATCGCGCGCAGCTCGGCGTGTTCGTCGAGAGCGTGGCGCGCACGTGCGCCGCGGCGCCGGGCGGAACCGCGGGCGCAGTCGACGCGCTCGAGCTGCTGCTCCAGCTGGTGCACGAGGTGCCGCCGTCGGCGCCGGTGGCGGCGGCGCAGGTCGAGGCGCTGGCCGCCGAGCTGGCGCGCGCGCATCCGGACGATCCGCAGGCGATCACCGCGCACGCCGACGCGGTGGCGCTGCACGAGCTGGCCTCGGGCAAGCCGCGCGCGATCGGGCTCGAGGCGGCGCTGTCGCGCTACGAGGAGGCGATCGCGCTGTCGACGCCGGCGTCGGGCCCGACGGCGCGCGCGGCGCGCGAGTCGAACGCGGCGATGCTGGCGCTGGCGCTGGCGCACCTGGCCGCGCCGACGTCGGAGAATCGGCGCGCGCTGCTGTCGCGCGCCGCCAACCACGTGCGCGTGGCGCTGGCGTTCGGCGAGGAGCTGCCGACCATCGCGGTGCGCGCCGACCTCGAGCTCTTGAGCGGGTCGGGCATCGCGGCGACGGCGAGCGATCTCTCGAAGCAGCCGGCCGCGCGCCCGCGCGCCCGCGCCGCGTGCATGATGGCGCGCGAAGCGGCGGCGCGCGGCGACGGCGAGGCGACGCGCAAGTTCCTCGAGTTGGCGCGCGCGCCCGGCCCGTCCGACGAGCACGCGTTCGACGTCGCCGAGCTTCTGCCCGACACCGCCGGCACCTTCAAGATCACGCTCGACGAGAAGACGCTGCGCCCGCTGGTCGAGCTGAAGACGTCGCTCTACCTCGCGCCCGCGTGCGACCCGGCCGACATCAAGGCGCCGCCGGAGAAAGCGCCGCCCGCAAAACCGGCGAACGCGAACGCGGCGAACGCAAAATCGCCGAACGCGAACGCCAACGCCAACGCGAACGCCAACGGCCCGAACGCGCAATCGCCGAACGCGCGCCCGCAAAACGTCCGGCGCGCGCCGTTCCTGCCGCCGCCCTCGAACCCCCGTCCCGCTCCGCCCCCGCCGCCGCGCGCGCCGTAGTATGTTGCGCCATCCATAAGGAGGACCGATGTCGGCTCCGCAAGAGACTCCGCCCGACGAAACCGCCGAACGCGAGTTCAAGCCCTACATCCCCGCGGAGCAGGTCATCCCCGAGTTCACCGTCAAGGCGGTGGTGCTCGGCGCGCTGTTCGGCATCATCTTCGGCGCGGCGACGGTGTACCTGGCGCTCAAGGCCGGCCTCACCGTCTCGGCGTCGATCCCGATCGCGGTGCTCTCGATCGCCGTGTTCAAGAAGCTCGGCAAGAGCACCATCCTCGAGAACAACATCGTGCAGACCATCGGCTCCGCCGGCGAATCGATCGCCGCGGGCGTGGTCTTCACGCTGCCCGCGCTCTTGTTCCTCGCCGACGGCGAGCACTACTTCCGCTACCTGCAGATCGCCACGCTGGCCGCAGTCGGCGGCGTGCTCGGCATCCTGTTCATGGTGCCGCTGCGCCGCAGCTTGATCGTGAAGGAGCACGGCAAATTGCCGTACCCCGAAGGCACCGCGTGCGCCGAGGTGCTGATCGTCGGCGAGAAGGGCGGCAACCTGGCGCGCCGCGTGTTCGCCGGCGTCTACACCGCGATCGTCTACAAGCTGTTCATGAGCGTGCTCGGCCTGTGGAAGGACGTGCCCACGCTGGCGACGGGAAAAGACTCGCCGTATCCCAACGCGACCATGAACTGCGAGATCACGCCCGAGTACCTCGGCGTCGGCTACATCATCGGGCCGCGCATCGCCGCCGAGATGTTCTCGGGCGGCGTGCTGTCGTGGCTGGTGCTGATCCCGCTGATCTCGCTGTTCGTGCCCGAGGCGCAGCGCATCGCCGATCTGCACGCGCTCGGATTCTCCGACGCGTGGATCGCGCACCACGACGTCGCCGAGCACGTGTATCGCGCGTACATCCGCTACATCGGCGCGGGCGCGGTGTGCTGCGCCGGCGTGATGACGCTGGTGAAGTCGCTGCCGACGATCGTGTCGTCGTTCCGCGACTCGATGAAGGATCTGCGCGCCGGCTCGGCGGCGGGCACCGAGCGCAAGCGCACCGAGCGCGATCTGCCGCTCACGTTCGTGCTCGGCGGCGCGATCGCGCTGGTGGCGATCATCGCGCTGCTCCCGAACCTGCCCGGAAAATTTCCCGGCTCGCTGCTCATCGGCCTCTTGATCGTCGTCTTCGGATTCTTCTTCGTCACCGTATCGAGCCGCATCGTCGGCATCATCGGCAGCTCGTCCAATCCGATCTCGGGCATGACCATCGCGACGCTGATGGCGACGTGCCTGATCTTCGTCTCGCTCAAGTGGACCTCGGACATCCACCAATCGATGGCGCTGATGGTCGGCGCGATCGTGTGCATCGCCGCCGCCAACGCCGGCGCCACGTCGCAGGATCTCAAGACCGGTTTTCTCGTCGGCGCGACGCCGGTCAAGCAGCAGATTGGCCTGGTCATCGGCGTGCTGGTTTCGGTGACCGTGATCGGCGGGACGATCCTCTTGCTCGATCACTCGGTGCCGGGCGAGCTGCACGGCATCGGCTCGGCGAAGATGCCGGCGCCGCAGGGCACGCTGATGGCGACCATCATCAAGGCGCTGCTCGCGCAGAAGCTGCCGTGGGGGCCGGTGCTCGTCGGCGTGTTCGCGGCCATCATGGCGCAGCTCGCCGGCGCGCACGCGCTGTCGTGGGCGGTCGGCGCGTACCTGCCGGTGTCGACGACCGCGCCGATCTGGGTCGGCGGGCTCATCAAGTCGTTCGCCGATCGCGGGCGCAAGGCGAAAGAAGAGGGCGACGTCGGGCCGGGCATGCTCTACGCGACGGGGCTGGTGGCCGGCGGCTCGCTCGCCGGCATCGCCATCGCGCTCTTGATCGGCTTCGGCGGCAAGCTGTCGGCGATCCTCAACGTCGGCAACGGCTACTTCGACAAGCTCGGCATCTGGGGCGACGTGATCGGCTTCGGCTGCTTCGCCGCGCTCGGCTTCCTCCTGCTCCGCACCGCCCGCTCCAAATCGGCCGACTGACGCCGTGCTCTCGCGCCTCGCGATCGCGTTCACCGGGTTCGCCGAGCGCTGGCTGCCCGACGCGTTCGTGTTCGCGCTCGCGGCGACGGTGATCGTGTTCGTCGCGGGGCTGGCGATCGGCACCGCGCCGTCGGACCTGATCGAGTCGTGGGGGCGCGGCTTCTGGGAGCTGCTCGGCTTCACCATGCAGATGGCGCTGGTGATCGTGACCGGCTACGTCGTGGCGTCGGCGCGGCCGGTCAAGCGGCTGATCGGTTGGCTGGCGAGTTTTCCGAAGAGCCCGCGCGGCGCGGTGGCGTTCGTGGCGGCGTTCGCGATGCTGTCGTCGTGGGTGAACTGGGGCTTCAGCTTGATCTTCTCGGCGGTGCTGGCGCGCGAGATCGCGCGGCGCACGCGCGGCGTCGACTACCGCGCGCTGGCGGCGTCGTCGCTGCTCGGGCTCGGCAGCGTGTGGGCGCAAGGGCTCTCCGGCTCGGCGGCGCTGCAGATGGCGACGCCGGGCGCGCTGCCCGAGCGCGTGCGCGCGATCATCGCGCACGGCGGCGTGGTGCCCGACGGGCGCGTCGGCTTCGAGCACACCGTGTTCCTCTGGCAGAGCTTGTGCTCGGTCGCGGTCGAGCTGGTGCTGGTCACGCTGATCATGTGGCTGGCCGCACCGTCGGGCGAAGCCGCGCGCGACGCGCAGTCGCTCGGCATCCCGCTCGGCGCGCCCGACGACGACGCGCTGCCGGCGCCGAGCAAACCCGGCGAGTGGCTCGAGCACTCGCCTCTATTAATGATGCTGATCGTCGCCCTCGGCGGCGCGTACCTCGCGCGCACGTTTTCCACCGGCCTCACGTCCCTCACCGTCAACACCATCAACTTGACGATGCTGCTCCTCGGCTTCGCGCTGCACGGCACGCCGGCGCGGCTGATGCGCGCCGTGCGCGAGGCGACGCCGGCGACGTGGGGCGTGATCCTCCAGTTCCCGTTCTACGCCGGCATCGCCGGCATGATCGCGCTGACGCGCCTCAACGAGCGCATCGCGCACGGCTTCGTCGCCGCGTCGTCGCGCGTGACGTTCCCGGCGCTGATGGCGGCGTACTCGGCCGCGCTCGGCGTGTTCGTGCCGTCGGGCGGCTCCAAGTGGGTGATCGAGGCGCCGTACGTGATGCAGGCGGCGCACGAGCTGCGCGTGCACGTCGGCTGGGTCGTCGCCTGCTACGATCTCGGCGAGGCGCTGGCCAACTTGATCCAGCCGTTCTGGATGCTGCCGGTGCTGGCGCTGCTCGGCCTGCGCGCGCGCGACGTCATGGGCTACACGTTCCTGGTGTTCCTGATCCTGTTCCCGGTGGTGATCGCCTTGACCCTGCTGCTCGGCGCCACGCTGCCCTATCCGTTATAACGGATATCGCCCCGCGCTCAGCTGGTCATGGCGGCGCGCACGTGCTCGCGCGTGAACATCGCGATCATGAGGATGGGATACGGCGCGTAGATGAACACCAGGAACGCCGACATGGTGCCGCCGAGCATCATGCCCATCCCCGACGGCATCTTCATCGGCTGCAGCTCCGTGCCGGTGTGCGGCGCGGCGTGCGCGATCGCCTCGAACATCTGCTTGTAGGCCGGCCCGATCACCACCAGCGACAGCACCACCATCGCGCCGAGCGCGATCAGCGCCGCCAGGCCCCACGTCACCGACTGGCGGCACGCCCACGAGCGGTAGCGCATCTGCCCGATGCCGAGCACCAGCAGCCAGATCGACATGCCGAGGAAGATCACGCCCTGGATGCCGATGCCGGTGTAGACCGCCTTCATCGCCTGCATCATCGGGCGCATCTCGTCGAGCTTCTCGCCCGACATGCCGTTGCCCGCCGCGCCCATGAAGCCCGCCGCCGGCAGGCTGCACGAGAACAAGAGGCCGCCGAGGCCGATCACGCTGGCGAAGATGATCGAGAGGACGCCGAAGATCTTCGGCACCGACGTGTGGCCGCCAGCGAGCGGCGGCAGCGGCGGCGGACCGCCGAGATCGGCGGATTGCGGCGGCGCGTAGGGATTGCTCGGGTCCGCCATGGCGGCACCTCCAGACTTTCGAAGCTACTCGAACCCGCCGCCGGCTTCAACGCGCGAAGCGGCCCTATCCGTCATAACGGACGCACGGTAAACGCATCCGTTTCAACGGAAACGGGGCAGCCGCACGCCGGCGTCGAGCGCGGGCGCGAACCGATCGCCGACGCGCTCGAGCCGCCGCGGCATGGTGCGCAGGTTGAATTGCGCCGGGTCGAGCGACGCCGCCACCTCGCTCCACGCAAGCGGCGCCGACACCGGCGCGCCCGCCACGCCGCGCGGCGAGTACGGCGCCACGATGGTCTTGCCGTACCCGTTCTGGTAGCAGTCGAAGTACAGCCGCCCGCGCCGCTTCGCCTTCGCGCGCTCCATCGTCGCCTCGTCGCGCACCGAGGTGACGGCGCGGCCGATGTGCTCGGCGAACGCGATCGCGTCCTCGTGCGTGTGGCCGGGCGCGAGCGGCACCAGCACGTGCAGCCCGCGCTTGCCCGAGGTCTTGGGCACGCTCGGCAGGTTCAGCCGCTCGAGCAGCGCGCGCAGCGCCAGCGCGGTGTCGATCACTTGCTCGAGGCCGCGCCCCTCGGCGGGATCGAGATCGAACACCACCCAGTCGGGCGAGGCCAGGTGCGGCACGCGCGCGGACCAGGTGTGCAGCGTGAGCACCGCGTTCTGCGCCAGCCAGCGCAGCGTCTCTTCGCGATCGACGATCAGGTGGTGCGCCGTGCCGCGCGCCGTCGACGTCGGCGTGTCGGTGGTGGTCAGCCACGCCGGCCCGTCGACGTTCTGCTGGAAGAAGGCCGGGCCGGCGAGGCCGTTCGGCCAGCGCTCGAACGCCACCGGCCGTCCGGCCAGCGCGCGCAACATCGGCTCGGCCACCGCCTGGTAGTAGTCGGCCAGATCCTGCTTGGTGAGCCCGTCCTTCGGGTACAGCAGCTTGTCGGGATGCGTGAGCGCGACCGCCGCCGCCGCGGGCGGCGACGAAAGTGAAGCCGATTTCACTTTTCGCCGCGAAGGTGAAACCCATTTCACTTTTCGTCTCTCCGTCG
>DASREC010000401.1:0-4671 GCA_035652295.1 Polyangia bacterium | reverse complement strand
AGCTCTTGCGCGCGATCTTCGGCGAGAAGGCGGGCGACGTCCGCGACTCGTCGCTGCGCGTGCCGCCGGGCGTGCAGGGCATCGTCATCAGCGCCAAGGTGTTCAGCCGCAAGGGCACCGAGAAGGACGAGCGCGCCAAGGACATCGAGGACGCCGAGAAAGAGAAGCTCGTCACCGATCAGCGTGACGAGGTCAAGATCATCGCCGACTCGTACCACCAGAAGATGCGCCGCCTGCTTTCGGGCAAGACCACCGCGGCGCGCCTCGTCGACGACAAGGGCAAAGTGCTGGCCGCCAAGGGCATCAAGCTCGACTCGGCCGCGCTCGACGAGATCCCGGTGCGCTACTACCACGAGGTTCAGGTGGTGGAGGGCGGCGGCAAGACCGAGGAGAAGCTGGCGCAGCTGGCGCAGCGGCTCGAGGACGACGTGCACGCGATCGAGTCGCTCTACCGCGACAAGATCGCCAAGCTCACCAAGGGCGACGAGCTGCCGCCGGGCGTGATCAAGATGGTGAAGGTGTACGTCGCCATCAAGCGCAAGCTGGCGGTCGGCGACAAGATGGCCGGTCGCCACGGCAACAAGGGCGTGGTCTCGCGCATCCTGCCGGAAGAGGACATGCCGTACCTCGAGAACGGCACGCCGGTCGACGTGGTGCTCAACCCGCTGGGCGTGCCTTCGCGCATGAACGTCGGGCAGATCCTCGAGTGTCACCTCGGCGGAGCGGCGCGCGCCCTCGGCGCGCAGATCGACGCGTACCTGTCGAGCCAGTACGACCCGAAGGTGCTCAAAGAGAAGCTCAAGAAGGTCTACACCACCGAGCAGGCGCACCAGTTCATCGATGCGCTCGACGATCAGGACATCGTGCGCTTCGCCGAGAAATTGCGGCGCGGCGTTCACATGGCGACGCCGGTGTTCGACGGCGCCAAAGAGGACGAGATCAAGACCGCGTTGACGATGGCGGGCCTCGCCACCGACGGGCAGCGCACGCTGTTCGACGGCAAGACCGGCGAAGCGTTCGCGCACGACGTCACCGTCGGCATCATGTACATCCTCAAGCTGCACCACCTGGTCGACGACAAGATCCACGCGCGCTCGATCGGTCCGTACTCGCTGGTCACGCAGCAGCCGCTCGGCGGCAAGGCGCAGTTCGGCGGCCAGCGCCTGGGCGAAATGGAAGTCTGGGCGATGGAGGCGTACGGCGCCGCGTACGGCTTGCAGGAGTTCCTGACGGTGAAGTCGGACGACGTCGTCGGCCGCACGCGCATGTACGAGGCGATCGTCAAGGGCGAGCACACGCTCGAGTCGGGCCTGCCCGAGTCGTTCAACGTGCTCCTCAAGGAGCTGCAGTCGCTGTGCTTGAACGTCGAGCTGATCGAGGATCCGAACGCGCCTCGCCAGCAGCAGGAGCCGACGTCGACGGTGCAGCAGATGGCGCGCGAGGCCGCCGCGAAGATTGGGGCCTAGCCGGTAGACCGATGACGCGACTGCTTGGATTGATCGGGGGACTCGGCCTGCTGGCGATGGCGGCCGGCTGCGGCGGCGACGCGGCGCAGGCCGAGTGCTTCAAGATTTGCGACAAAGAGAGCGCTTGCATGATGAGCGACCCGATGTGCGGATCGATCTGCGCCAACGCGCACTCGGCGGGCTGCTCGAACCAGACCGCGATCCTGGCGTACGTCGACGGCTGCCTGGCCAAAGACTGCAACTCGTACAAGGCGTGCTTGAACGATCCGAGCGCGCCGGCGTGCACGCACTGATGAAGACGCTCGTGACATGCTTCGCGCTCCTGCTGGCCGCTTGCGGCGGGGCGACCACCAGCCTCGACATCTGTCACGCCGGCTGCGACTCGGCCGGCCGCTGCGTGCCGGAGCCGACGTCGCAGATCCAGATGTGCCACCAGAACTGCGACGCCATGGGCCCCGAGTTCATCCAGACCGACAAGGCGGAGAACGGCGCCTGCAAGAACGCCGAGGACATGCGCTCAAAGACCGTCGGCTGCTACCAGGGCACGTGCGACCAGGTGAGCTCGTGCGTGCAGCAGGTGCAGGCGAGCTGCGTGGTGACGCAAGGATGAAGTCGGTGGCGTGCATCGCGGTGGTGGCGTGCGTCGGGTGCGGCGGCCCGTCGGCGGTCGACACCTGCAAGAAGTCGTGCGCCAAGAGCGTGGCGTGCAGCGGCGGGACGACCACCGACCTGGCGAACTGCCAGTCGGCGTGCGACTCGAGCTCGTCGCAGTTCGGCTCGTGCACCAACGCCTCCGACGTGCTGAGCTGCCAGAACGGCTGCCTGGACTTGCAGAGCTGCACGGACGCATCAAAATGTGCCTCCGGCTGCCCGAAGTGCATCGTCGACACGGGCGGCGCGGACATGGCGGGAAGCACGTCGTCGGATCTCGCGGGCGGCTCGTCGTCGGATCTGTCGGGCTCGATGCAGATGCAGTTCTGCTCGGCGTACTGCGCCAAGGCGTCGGGCTGCAACGGCACCAACGAGATGAGCTGCGAGAATGCGTGCAACTCGCAGATGACCAATATTCCGCCGTGCCTCGCCACGTGCTTCAACAACTGTCTTTCGAAGTCTTGCAGTGAATTGAATCCGTGCATCCAGGCCTGCGGCATGATGCCGGCGTGTAATTAAAGGTTCGAAGGGAGACACCAGTGAAAGACATCTTCAACTTCTTCGAGAAGCCGAAGGACCCGCTTTCGTTCAGCGCCATCCGGATCAGCCTGGCGTCGCCGGAGAAGATCCGCGAGTGGTCCCACGGTGAAGTGAAGAAGCCGGAGACGATCAACTACCGCACCTTCAAGCCGGAGCGGGACGGGCTCTTCTGCGCCAAGATCTTTGGACCCGTCAAGGACTACGAGTGCAACTGCGGCAAGTACAAGCGCATGAAGCACCGCGGAGTCGTGTGCGAGAAGTGCGGCGTCGAGGTGATCCAGTCGAAGGTGCGCCGCGAGCGCCTCGGCCACATCAACCTCGCCACGCCGGTCGCGCACATCTGGTTCTTGAAGTCGCTGCCCTCGCGCATCGGCAACCTGCTCGACATCACGCTCAAGGAGCTCGAGAAGGTCCTGTACTGCGAGTCGTACGTGGTGGTCGATCCCAAGGAGAGCGGCCTGCAGAAGGGCGAGCTGCTCACCGAGGAGCGCTACCAGAAGCTGATCGAGGAGATGACCGACGAGGCGTTCACCGCCGGGATGGGCGCCGACTCGATCCGCGAGCTCCTGCGCGACATCAACATCCCGCAGCTCGCCGAGCAGCTGCGCGCCGAGATGCGCGAAGCGACGTCGGAGGCCAAGCGCAAGAAGATCTCGAAGCGCCTGAAGGTCGTCGAGGCGTTCAACCAGTCGTCGAACAAGCCCGAGTGGATGATGCTCGAGGTGATCCCGGTGATCCCGCCGGATCTGCGCCCGCTGGTGCCGCTCGACGGCGGCCGCTTCGCGACGTCCGATCTCAACGATCTCTATCGCCGCGTCATCAACCGCAACAACCGCCTCAAGCGGTTGCAGGAGCTGAACGCGCCCGAGATCATCATCCGCAACGAGAAGCGCATGCTCCAGGAGGCCGTCGACGCGCTGTTCGATAACGGCCGCCGCGGCAAGACCATCACCGGTCCCAACAAGCGCCCGCTCAAGTCGCTTAGCGACATGCTCAAGGGCAAGCAGGGCCGCTTCCGCCAGAACCTGCTCGGCAAGCGCGTCGACTACTCGGGCCGCTCGGTGATCGTCGTCGGGCCGGAGCTCAAGCTGCACCAGTGCGGCCTGCCGAAGAAGATGGCGCTCGAGCTGTTCAAGCCGTTCATCTACAACAAGCTCGAAGAGCGCGGCCTGGTCACCACGATCAAGAGCGCCAAGAAGCTCGTCGAGAAGGAGCGTCCCGAGGTTTGGGACATTCTCGAGGACGTGATCAAAGAGCACCCGGTGCTGCTCAACCGCGCGCCGACGCTGCACCGCCTCGGCATCCAGGCGTTCGAGCCGGTCCTCATCGAGGGCAAGGCGATCCAGATGCACCCGCTCGTGTGCGCCGCGTTCAACGCGGACTTCGACGGCGATCAGATGGCGGTGCACGTGCCGCTGTCGATCGAGGCGCAGATGGAAGCGCGCGTGCTGATGATGTCGACCAACAACATCCTCAGCCCGGCGCACGGCAAGCCGATCATCATCCCGTCGCAGGACATCGTGCTCGGCCTGTACTACATGACGCGCGAGCGCGCGTACGCGAAGGGCGAGTACCGCGACGCCGCGTCGAAGAAGGAGCGGCCGCAGGGGATCTACGCCTCGCCGGACGAAGTGCGCATGGCGTTCGATCACGGCGAAGTCGACTTGCAGGCCAAGATCAAGACGCGCATCAAGGGCGAGAACGGCCTGATCGACACCACCGTCGGGCGAATCCTGCTCTGGGAGATCGTGCCCGAGGGGATCCCGTTCAAGTACGTCAACCGCGTGATGGGCAAGAAGCAGCTCGCGGATCTGATCGACGCCTGCTATCGCCAGGGCGGCCAGAAGAAGACCGTCCTGCTCGCCGATCAGCTGCGCTCGCTCGGGTACAAGTACGCCACCATGGCCGGCATCTCGATCTGCATCGACGACATGCAGATCCCGGCGGCCAAGAAGCGCGAGCTCGACGTCGCCACCAAGGAGGTGAGCGAGATCGAGGAGCAGTACACCGAGGG
>DASREC010000400.1:0-12806 GCA_035652295.1 Polyangia bacterium | reverse complement strand
CGGAGTTGCCCATCTGCCCGTCGGGCAGCCCGACGGCGAGCCCGGAGGTGTGCACCAGCGTGTGCGGGTAGTCGCGGTAGAGCGCGTCGAACGACGGCGTGCGCGCCAGCCGAATGGCGTTGCCGTCCCGCTCGGCGCGTTCGCCGAAACCGTCGAGGACGACCAGGACCGCTCGCTTCATCGATGGACCCTCACGGACGGCCTCAGGGCCGGTGATACGGCTCGCCGCGCACGATCGACACCGCGCGGTAGAGCTGTTCGAGGAGGATAAGACGGGCGAGACGGTGGGGCAACGTCAGTCGCCCGAGCGACCACCGAAAATCGGCGCGCGCCACCAGCGGCGCCGGCAGCCCGTCGGCGCCACCGACGAGAAAAGCGATCCCCTGCTCGCCGGCGTTCATGGCGCGGCGCAGGGACTCGGCCAGCTCGTCCGAGGAGAGCTCGCGGCCGCGCTCGTCGAGCGCCCAGACGCGCGCGCGCGGCGGCAGGCGGCGCTCGAGCTCGCGATCGTCTTTGACCTCGACCACGTCGAGCGGCAATTTGCCGCGCAGGCGCATGCGGTATTCGTCGCAGCCTTCGACCACCCAGGCGTCGCGCAGCTTGCCCACCGCGAGGATCGTCAGCTTCACGGGGCGACTAGAACCCGGCGCGCGCGCGTTGACAACCGGTGGTGAACGCGCCGATGCTGAGAAACGATGCGGCGGATATTGGCCACGCTGGCGATGGCCGCCCTGGCGGGCTGCGGCGGATCGCCGACGACGCTGCTGCTCTACGTGTCGCTCGCGCCGTCGGAGCCGGCGCCGTCCAAGCTGACGGTGAGCCTGTTCGATGCGCACCACGCGCTGCTCGTCGCCGAGCCGACGCGCTCGGCGGCGCTGCCCGGCACGCTGCGGCTCGACGGGCTGCCCGACGTCGATCAGCCGCTGCGCGTGGTGGTCGCCGGCGGCGCCGCGCTCGCGGGGCAGGTGGTGGCGGTGCGCGCGCATCAGCAGACTACGGCGACGTTGCTGCTGTCGTCGCAGACCGCCGACGCGGATCACGACGGCGTGCCGGACGCGGTCGACGACTGCCCCGGCGCGTTCAATCCCGATCAGGCGGACGCGAACGGTGACGGGATCGGCGACGCGTGCCAGGCGATCCCCGACGGCAGCGTCGATCTCCCCGGCGCGCTCGACGGTGCGCTCGACGCGGCGGCCGATTTCGCCGTCGATGCGGCGGCGGCCGATCTCGCGGGCGACGGCGGCGTGGTCGCGTCGAACTGCCCGGGCGCCGGCGGAAAGATCTGCGAAGGCTTCGAGAACGGCCCGCTCAACCTCACGCTGTGGAGCCTCACGCAGACCGGCACCACCGTCACCCTCGACGGCATCCACGTCAAACGCGGCCTCAAGGCGATGCACGTCCACGCCGACGCGGTGCCCTCGGGCGGCACGGGCGGCACCCGTGAGGGCTCGATCGACGCCACCATCAGCTCGCCCTCGACGCCGGTGTACCTGCGGATGTTCGTCTACTTCGCCTCGGCGATCCCGCCCGGCGGCGGCAACCTGATGCGCTCGCAAGGCGGCAGCTCGCCCTACACCGGTGTGCTGATGACGCGCGGCTCGGGCTCGAACCGCCTCGAGGTGCTCAACTACAACAACACCGGCCCGTCGTTCGACAACGTCTCGGCGACGATGCTGGCGCCCGATCAGTGGATGTGCTTCGAGATGGAGCTGCTCTCCGACGTGCCGCCCGGCGCGGGCGGCGGCGTCAACGTCTGGCTCGACGACGCGCCGCTGAGCGACCTGGCGGCGAGCGGCGTCGCGCAGCTGCCGCTGTTCGCCGACGCCATCTTCGGCATCGAGGGCGTGCAGCCGGTGCCGGCGCCGGCGTTCGACGCCTGGATCGACGAGATCATGGTCGATACGCAGCGCATCGGCTGCGCGAAGTGACGCGCGCCGAAGATCGCCGCGGCGCCTCGATTGACAAGCGCGTGCGGCGCGGTCGATCCTCAGGCGTGCGCGCGATCTCGACGGGGCTGCTCGTGCTCGCCGCCGGCTGCGGCGGATCGCCGACGACGGTGCTGGTGGCGGTCGGCTTGCGCGCGGGCGATCCGCCGCCGCCTTCGCTGCTGGTGAGCGTCTACGACGTGCACGGCGCGCTGGCGCGCGATCAACCGACGCGCTCGGCGGCGCTGCCCGGCACCTTGCGCATCGACGGGCTGCCCGACGTGATGCAGCGGCTGCGCGTGGTGGTGCGCTCGGCCGCGGCGCCGCTCGAGCTCGACGGCCAGCCGGTAGTCACGCTGCCCGGCCAGCAGGCGACGGTGGCGCTCACGCTCTCGGCCGCGACCCCCGACGCCGACGGCGACGGCGTGCCCGACGCGGTCGACAACTGTCCCGGCATCGCGAACGCCGACCAGCTCGACTCGAACGGCGACGGCGCCGGCGACGTGTGCCAGGGCGACGGCGGCGCGCTCGACGGGCCCCGCTTCGACGGCGGCGTCGATCTCTTCGGCACCGATCTGGTGAGCGGCGATCTCGCCGGCTTCGTCGCCTCGACGTGCCCGAACGTGAGCGCCTTCTGCGAAGGCTTCGAGTCCGGCGCCATCGACCCCGGCCGCTGGGGCACGCGCAACGAGCCCGGCGCCAACACCATCGACGTCGGCACCGCCCACGTGCTGCGCGGCCTCTACGCGCTGCACGTCCACGTCATCAACAACCCGCCGCTCGACGGCGGCTTCGGCTACCAGCAGCCGGCGATCGTCGAGTCGTCGACGCTGCCGCAGAGCCCGATCTACGTGCGCCTGTGGGTCTACTTCGAGAACTCGGTGCCGCTCATCCGCTCGCCGCTCATCGAGCTGGCGGAGGAGGCCGATCCCTACGGCACCGCCGGCTTCGGCTGGTACTACAGCGGGCAGATCGAGAGCGGCGCGTCGACGCCCGGCACGGCGCAGCAGTCGGCGATGCACTTCCTCGCCAACAACTGGACCTGCGTCGAGATGATGCTCGCGCCCGATCCCACCGACGGCGGCACCGGCTCGATGGGCAAGCTCACCATCGCGGTCAACGACACGCCGGTGAGCGACCTGACCATCAACGCCGTGATCGCGCAGCCGCCGTACTCGGCGATGTTCGTCGGCCTCTCGTTCTCCCCCTACGCCGGCGAGCCGCCGATCGACGTCTGGTTCGACGAGCTGATCGTCGACAACAAGCCCATCGGCTGCGCCAAGTAGCTGCGGCATTTTGCCGCATCAGAAAAAACGGAGAAACGGAGAACCGGAGAACCGCCATGACGCCAGGCAGCCGCCAGCAGAACGCCAAAAATATTAGATAAAGATATTTAAATATAAAAATCTGTTGGCGTTCTGCTGGCGGCTGCCTGGCGTCATGGCGGTTCTCTGTTTCTGTCTCGCCGCGATCAGGGCGCCGCGGGAGTCTCGGCGGGCGCTTGCGGTTGCGCGGGTTGCTCGGGCGTGGCGGCTTCGCGCGCGGCGGCGGAGTCTTCGCGGACGGCCGCGGAGTTCTCGCGCGTGGCGGCGGCGTTCTCGCGGATCGCGGCCGAGTCTTCGCGCGCCGCCGCCTGGTCGCGGATCGCGCGCGCCTCCTGCTCGGCCTCGTTCAGCCGCTCGCGCGCCGCCGCGTCGAGCGCCGCCTGCTCGTCGGGCGTCGGCGGAATCGTCGGGTTGCGCGCCGGCACGTTCGACCCGAGCGGATACTCGTACTCCGGGTGCAGCTGGATCACCGACGGCGTGGTGTCCGAGTTCGGCAGGTAGACCGGATTGTCCGTCGGCAGAGAGCCCGGCAGGTTGCTGTTCGGCAAGGTCGGGCTGTTGCCCGGCAGGTTGGCGTTCGGCAGCTCTTGCGCGAACGCCGCCGCGGGCAGCGCCGCGACGACGAGGATCAGGATCGCGCGCATACCGCGGGATCCTGCATCGGGCGTTCCTTACAAGCCGTAGGCCTCGCCGGCCTGCAGCCGCGCGTCGGGCGGCACGTCGATCGGCACGCGCGGCGCGTCGACCCACAACCCCTCGAGGTCGTAGAACTCGCGCACCGGGTGATAGAAGACGTGCACCACCACGTCGCCGAAGTCGATCAGCGTCCAGTGGCCGTCGCGCTTGCCCTCCACGCCCATCGGCGACTTGCCGCGCAGCTGCTTGACGAGATCGACCACCGCGTCCGAGACCGCCTGTACGTGCCGGTCCGAGCGTCCCGAGAGCACCAGGATGTAGTCGGTGTACGAAGATTGCCCTTTCACGTCGAGGAGCACCGGTTCGAGCGCCTTCTTCTCGAGCGCCGCCTCCATCGCCGCCATCGCCAACTCTACGCTGTTCAAGTGGTCATCACCTCCGGTTTCATTTTCTGGTTTGGCCTTCTCCAAACACCACGAACTTGGTCGCCGTCAGCTCTTCCGCGCCCATCGGCCCGTAGGCGTGCAGGCGCGTGGTCGAGATGCCGATCTCGGCGCCGAGGCCGAGCTCGCCGCCGTCGGCGAAGCGGGTCGACGCGTTGACGATCACCGTCGAGGAGTCGATCTCGTTCACGAACCGCTCGGCGACGCGCGCGTCCTCGGTGACGATCGCCTCGGTGTGCGAAGACGAGAAGCGCTCGATGTGGCGGATGGCGCCGTCCACGCCGTCGACGATCCCGACGGCGCAGATCAGATCCAGGAACTCGGCGGCGAAATCCTCGTCGGTGGCGGGCTTGAGCGCGGGGACGATGGCGCGGGCCTCGGCGTCACCGCGGAGCTCGACGCCGGCCTGTCCGAGCCGCTCGGCGAGCGCAGGAAGGAACGAGTCGGCGATCGCTCGGTCTATCAGTATCGTCTCCGCGGCGTTGCATACGCCGGGTCGCGGCACCTTCGAATTGTAGCAGATCTCGAGCCCGGCGCTCGGTTTCGCGGTGCGCTCGACGAACACGTGGCAGTTGCCGCGGTAGTGCTTGATCACCGGGATGCGCGAGCGTTCGGCGACGAAGCGGATGAGCGCCTCGCCGCCGCGCGGGATGACCAGATCGATCTCGCCGTCGCGCTGGAGCAGCTCCGTCATCGCCTCGCGATCGGTGGTCGGCAGGAGCTGCACGGCGGCGCGCGGCAGGCCGGCGGCGTCGAGCCCGTCGGCGACCGCGGAGGCGAGCGCGCGGTTGGAGCTCCACGCCTCGGAGCCGCCGCGCAGGATCACCGCGTTGCCGGCGCGCAGGCACAGCGCCGCGGCGTCGGTGGTGACGTTGGGGCGCGACTCGTAGATGATGGCGATGACGCCGAGCGGGATGCGGCGGCGGCCGATGCGCAGCCCGTTCGGGCGCGTCCACTCCTTGACGATCTGCCCGACGGGATCGGCGATGGCGGCGATCTCGCGCACCGCGGCCGCCACGCCGGCGAGCCGTTTCTCGTCGAGCCGCAAGCGATCGATCATCGGCGCCGCGAGATCGCTCGCGCGCGCGGCGGCGACGTCCTCGGCGTTGGCGGCGAGGATCTCCGCCGCGCGCCGATCGATCGCGTCGGCGATCGCTCGCAACGCCTTCGTGCGCCGCTCGCTCCCGGCCTTGGCGACCACCCGCCCCGCGTCCCGCGCGGCGCGCGCGATGCGCTCGATCTCGACGGCAAACGGACGTTTCGTCTCGGCGTTCACGGACTCCCCAACCTTAGCAGAATTTCCAACTGCGGTAAGATGCCTCCCGTGCGCCGTTCGTGCATGTTCATCGCACTCGCGATCGCGCTGGTGTTGCCGCGTACGAGTCGGCGATCGACAAGGCGCGCAAGTGCATCGCGTTCAATTCGGTGCGCGCGTATTCTTGCGCTACGTGTGCAGTCGAAACCAGATCGACCTGCCGTGAGTCACGCCGCCTTCGAGGGCGCGGCGGCGGCGCGGCGGCGCGAGGCCAGGTGCACGACGGCGAACGCGAGGCCGTCGGCGGCGGCGAGCAGGAGCAGCCACGTGTACAGCGTCGCGCGCGCGCCCGCGTAGCAGCGATCGGCGGAGCGCTGCAGCAGATCGAGGCCGGGCACGTGCGCGCCGCCGAGCTCGAACGGCTTGCGCGCGCGCCTCGCCAATTCGCCGAACGGCACCGCGCGCTCGACGGGAAACGTGTAGCTGGCCACCACCAGCGCGCCGAAGTACGCGCGCTCGAACAGCTCCGGCACTTGTTTGATCGCCGCCCACGCGCCGTGCTCGCGCGCGTCGTCGGCGCGGCGGATGCGCGCCTCGAGCAGCTTGCGCGCGGGCGCGAGCTCGACCGGATCTTCGTCGCCGCGCACGCCGAGCAGCTCGCGCGCCGGCCGCTCGCCGAACGACGCCGCGCGCCCGGCCAGCTCGCGCCCGCCGCGCTCGAGCACGCAGCCGGCCGATCGCTCGAGCGAGAACGGCGCGCCCAGACAGCCGGCGAAGATCGGCCCGAGCACGCACAGCGGCACCACCAGGAGCGTCGTCGGCCACGCGGTGTCGTGCCCGCGCGCGCGCAACCGGCGGCGGCACGCGCGCACCACGAGCAGGTTCGCGATCAACGTCACCGCGAAGAACAGCGGCACCCAGAACACGAGCGGCAGGACCACGTCGCCGAAACCGAGCGACCAGATCGCGCTCACGTCCGCGCGCTCACAAGAGCACGAGATCGTCGCGGTGGATCACTTCCTCGACGGCGCGGTAGCCGAGCAGCGCCTCCAGCTCGCTCGTGCGGCGGCCGGCGATCTGCTCCGCCTCGTCCGAGTCGAAGGCGCACAGGCCGCGCGCGAACTCCTCGCCGGCTTCGTCGAGCACGCTCACCGCGTCGCCCTGGCCGAAGCGCCCGCGCACCGCCTTCACGCCCGACGGCAAGAGCGACTTCTTGCCGTCGGTGAGCGCGCGCCGCGCGCCGGCGTCGACCACCAGCGCGCCCGACGGACGCAGCGCGTACGCGATCCAGTGCTTGCGGCTCTGCAGCCGCGACACCGACGGCCAGAACACCGTGCCCGCGTCCTCGCCGTCGACCAGCGACGTGATCGGCCGCGCGCGCCGCCCCGACGCCACCAGCGTCACCACGCCGAACCTTCCCGCCACGCGCGCCGCCTCGACCTTGGACGCCATGCCGCCGGTGCCCACGCCCGAGCGCGCGCCGCCCGCCACCGGCCGCGCCTCGCGATCGATGTCGCGCACTTCCGGAATCAGCTTCGCGCCCGCCGCCGGATCGCCGTCGTACAGCCCGTCGACGTCGGTGAGGATGCACAGCGCGTCGGCCTCCACCAGCGAGGTCACCAGCGCCGCCAGCCGATCGTTGTCGCCGAACTTGATCTCGTCGACGCTCACGGTGTCGTTCTCGTTGATCACCGGCACCGCGCCGAGCCGCAATAATTCGCCGAGCGCGTGGCGCGCGTTCAGGTAGCGGCGGCGATCGCGCACGTCGTCGTGCGTGAGCAGCACCTGCCCGCAGGCGAGGCCGTGGCCGGCGAGCGCGCGCTCGTAGATCTGCATCAGGCGGCCCTGCCCGACGGCGGCGGCGGCTTGCAGGCCGGGCATGGTGCGCGGCCGCTCGGCGAGCCCGAGCCGCGCGACGCCGAGCGCGATCGCGCCCGAGGTGACGATCACCGCGCGCACGCCGCGATCGGCCAGCGCGCGCGCCTCGGCGGCCAGCACGGCGACGCGCGCCTCCGCGTCCTCGGCGAGCAGGCGGCTGCCGATCTTCACGACCACGACGCCGCCCGAGCGGAGCTGCGCGGCCAGCTCGGCGCGCGTCTTCACGGCTTCGGCTCCGCCGGCGGCTGCCACGCGGCGTCGAACGCGGCGGTGAGCGCGTCGAGGTAGCCGCGGCGCAGCTCGGCGTCCAAACCGTCGACGGCGCGGCGCACGAAGTTGGACGACGCCGCGCGCTCGAGCCGCTCCTCGAGATCGTCCGGCACGTGCTCGGGACGCAGCGGCTGCCCGCGCCGCTCGCTCCACAAGCTCCACAGCCCGCGCGGCACTTTGAGCGCGAGCGCGGCGAGACCGCGTAAAACGCGTCGAAACGCCTTTTCCGCCGCTTCCGACCGAGCGGCCTTGATGGCGCGATCCATCGCCGCGCGCACCTCGGCCGCGCGCGCGCCGTCGAGCCCGAAGCCCACGTGGTGGCGCGCGCAGTAGTAGTCGAACAGCGTGCCCACCTGGAACGTCTGCACCGCCTCGTCGGCGCGCCGCACGATCAGGAGCGACGCCGCCACGCGACGGAACGCGCGCCGCGTGGTGCCGAGCGCCGCCGCGCCGAAGCTGGCCGCGCCCAGCAGCCGCGAGCCGCGCGGCGTCGCCAGCGCGTCGACCGCGTTGGCATCGAGATCGACGTTGCGCAGTCGGGCAATTTGCCGCACCAGCTGCGAGCGCACCGCGCCCGCCAGCAGATCGTCGACGTAGGGAATCGGCACCAGCCCCGCGGCGCCGGCGATCAGCGCGCGCGACAGCACCAGTCCGCGGTGCAGCTTGAGCGGCTCAGTCATGCGTCCTCCGCGCGCGCGGGCGCTCCTTGAGCCCGTCGAGCAGCGCCTGGCGCTCGACCATCGGGCGCGGCCGCTCGGGCGACGGCGCCGCGCCCGCCGGCTCGACGATCGGCTGCGCCGCGACGGTGGCGAGCTTGTACTCGAGCGTCACCGCGAACGGGCCCTTCACGCCCTCGCGCTCGAACAGCCAGCTCGCCGCCACGCGCGCCTGCACGAGCGCGCCCGACGCCGCGTCGAGCGCCAGCTCGCCGTCGAGGTAGCGCGCGCGCACCGTGTCGCGCCAGCGCCGCGCCGGATCGCTCTCGCGCGCGCCGCCCGCCGGTTGCGGCGCCGCCGACAGCGCCAGCTTGATCGCCTTGTGTCCCGCCACCTCGAGCGCGCCCGCCTCGCGCGCCTGCGCCTGCCGCGCGAGCAGCGACAGGTACTCGGCCGCCACGCCCTCGACCGACGCGCGCAGCTCGTCGAGCTCCTCCGGCTCCGGCCGCCGCTTGATGAACTGCCCGTAGCGCGGCCGGATGTAGAGCGCGCCCGCGAGCGACGTCGCCTCCACGCCGTAGCCGCGCGCGTTGTCGTGCACGAGGTGCCACGCGCCGCGCCCGTCCGAGTCGAGGCGCCACGTCTCGTCGAGCTGCTCGGCCGCTTTGCCCGGCGGCTCGATCTTGATCGACGACGACGCCTCCACGCCGCGCGCGCCGAGCGCCCGATCGATCTCGCCCGCCGGCAACTTGAGCGCCTCGAGCAAAACGCCGATCTGCGTCAGCCTGGCCGAGTCGATCGCCGGAGCGGGCGCGCGCTTGTCGCCGAGGCCGAGGTTCTCGCCGCCGCCGCGCGAGCAGGCGGCCGCGCCGAGAGCCAGCAGCAGAATCGCCGAGCGCATCGCCGGTAAACGCTACCACGGTTTCACGAAGTGGCTCGCCCATCCGATCGATGGGAGACTCGACGCGGTGGAGCCCGACGGAGCGCTGGCGCTGATGGTGTTGCCGCCGTACGGCTGGATCGTGGCCGGCGTGTGGGGCGCGATGTGGGGCAGCTTCTTCAACGTGTGCATTCATCGTCTCGGGCTCTACGAGTCGGTGGTGCGGCCGCGCTCGCGCTGCCCCTCGTGCGGTAGAACCATCGGCGCCGGCGACAACATTCCGATCGTGAGCTGGCTGCTGCTGCGCGGGCGCTGCCGCAATTGCGGCGCGCGCATCTCGGCGCGCTATCCGCTCGTCGAGCTGGCGTCGCTCGGCCTGGCGCTCGCCGTGTACGCGCGCTTCGTCGACGGCGCGCCGGGCGACGCGAGCACGCGGCTGGCGCACTTCTTCGTCTACTTCGCGTTCGCCGGCGCGCTGCTCGTGCTGTCGATGATCGACTTCGATCACCAGCTCATCCCCGATCGCGTGACGTACCCGGCGATCCCGATCTTCTTCGTGTGCGCGATCCTGTTGCGCGACGTGGCGCCGCTCGAGCTGCTGCTCGGCGCGGTGATCGGCTACGGGCTGGTGGCGCTCACCGCCGAGCTGTCGTTCCGCCTGCTCGGGCGCGAGGGCATGGGCTACGGCGACGCCAAGCTACTAATGATGGTGGGCGCGCTGCTCGGCTGGCGCGCGGTAGTGGTGACGTTCTTCGTCGCGCCGTTCTTCGGCCTGCTGATCATCCCGGCGGTGCTGCTCGCTCGGCGCAAGCGCGTGCTCGGCGTCGAGGTGCCGTACGGCCCGTTCCTCGCCGGCGCGGCGCTGGTCTACCTGCTCTTCGGCGAGCGCCTGCTGGCGCTGCTGCCGTTTCGCGGCTGATCTCTCGACGGAGCGCTTTTCGAGGCGCTGCTATACTGATCGAGTCGAGTCATGTTGCACTGCAACATAATTGCCTCGGCGATGGCGCTGCTCGTCGGGGCCGGCTGCGCGGCGCACCGCCCGTCGCGGGCCGAGCTGCGCGACGCGCCCTGGCTGGCGCCGCGCGAGGAGCCGGCGCGTTCGCGTCGTTCGACGCGCGCGAAGATCCACCGCGAGCCGAAGATCGGCTACGTAATCGGGGGCGCGATGACGCTCGACGTCGCCACGGTCCTCACCGGCTTCACCATCGGCACCGCCGTTCGTGCGCACGAGAGCGATGGTCTCGACACGTTCGGTTACGAGCTCGCGGCGATCGCCATCGGCATCCCGGCGGTGTGCGTGCTGATCACGGGCGCGTTCCTCCTCTCGCGCGGTCTGGCCGGCGACGAGGAGCCGCCGCCGCGCACGCGCCAGCAGATCATCCGCGACACGCTCGCGGGCGCGCGCTTCTGATCAGCCGCGCGCGGGCGGCGTCTTGCCGACGATCTTCTCGGCGATCGCCTTGGCGGTGAGCGCGGTGGTGAGCGATCGCCCGCGCAGCAGCTCGGCCACCGCGTGGCGCGGGTGGACGTCGGGCAGGCACAACAGGTCCAGCTCCTCGCACCCGAGCGCGCGCGCCAGCCGGCTCAGGTGGTCGACGCTCGGCGGCGAGCGGCCCGCCTCGATGTTGTAGAGCGTCTGGCGCGTCACCCGCGTCGACTTCGCCAGCGCGCGCACGGTCAGCGCCCGCTCCTCGCGGAGCTGCTTGATGCGCGCGCCCAGCCGCTCGACGAACACCCCCATCGCGCGCCGGACCGTAGCATCCGAGTTGTATTACTTAACGCGAACTAATTGACTGGAAATAAATTCCATTGCATGCTGAAACAACGTCGGAGAAAACCGAATAGACGGCTTTGACGTTTTGTGTATCGTGTATGAATATACAATACCAATCGCGGGGGCGAGACGATGGAGCGGGAGCGGAAGGGCGGGCGGGGCGAGGCGGCGGATGCGGGGCTCGAGGCGGACGGCGCCGAGGCGCGCCCCGAGGTGGCCACGCGCGTGGCGCTGCAGGCGCGCGCGCGGCTGCTCGAGTCGGCGCGCACCGGCCTCGATCACATGACGCAGCTGGCCTGCAACATCTTGAGCGGCATGGAGCTCGACGACGAGGAGGCGGCGCTCGACCCGTCGCTGGCGCAGAAGGTCGGCCAGAAGGTCTGCGACACGCTCGCCGACAAGCTGTTCGGCGGGCTGCGCTTCGCGTTTCAGCTCGGCGAGATGGGCGGCGGCGAGGTGTTCGGCGCGGTCAAGGGCGCGCTCGAGAAGACCAGCGTCAAGAAGGAGAAGATCGGCGCGCTGCACATTCGCAAGGCGGTCACGCGCGCGATGCTCGAGGGCGCGGCGAAGTACGCGCTCGATCTCGAGCGGCGCATCCGCGCGCTGCCGGTGCGGCAGCTCTACGAGATCGGCCGCTCGCTGCGCGCCACCGCGCAGTTCGACGACTACGACGGCGGCGACTCCGACGAGAACGGCAACTTTCGCGAGGGCATGGAGAACCAATATCTCGAGCAGGTGGTCGGGCTGCCGCGCACCGACGCGGCGCGCGCGCACGAGGTGGCGGTCGAGGCGTACGTGCTGTTGCGCGCCGAGCTGCGCGCGCAGAAGCCGGTGGCCGAGCAGTCGGACGAGCTGCGCGACCTTCAGAAGCTGCCGGGCCAGGCCGAGGACAAGGCGCGCGCCGCCGAAAAAGATCTCGGCCCGGCGACGGAGAACAAGATCGCGCGCGAGGAGAACCAGCGGCGCCGCGTCGAGAGCCAGACCAAATGAGGGCGCTCGTGCTGGTGCTGCTGTTCGCCGCTTGCGTGTCCGAGGAGGATCGCGCCACGCAGCGGCGCCTCGATCGCTGGCTGGAGTCGCTCGACGCGCGCGAGGGCGTGCCCTATTTGTGCGATCGGTTCGCCGACAAGGCGGACGCGTTTCGCCGCGCGCGCGCCGACGGCACGAAGGTGCGGCGGTTCGTCGAGCTGTGCGCGCACGACGCGCCGGTGGCGTGGGCGGCGCGCGAGCTGGCGTCCGCGGCGGCGGGCGATCGCGCGCCCGCGTGCGAGGAGGTGGCGCTGGCGCTGCTCGATCTCCCCGACGACGCGCGCCGCCGCGAGCACGACCTGGTCGGCGAGGCGCTGCGCCGCTGCTGCCCGCCGTCGCCGTCGGGCGCGATGCGCACGCCGTGCGCGCGGCTGGGTGCGCCGTGACGCGGCGGAGGTGAGGCGATGCGCGCGCTCCTGCTGGTTGCGCTCCTCGGCTCGGCGACGGCGGCGCGCGCCGACGACGGCGCCGCCGCCGCGAAGCAGCACTACGACGAAGGCACCAAGGCCTACGATCTCGGGCGCTATCTCGAGGCGGCCAAGGAGTACGAGACCGCGTTTCGCATCAAGGACGCGCCCGAGCTGCTGTTCAACATCGCGCAGGCGTACCGGCTCGCCGACGATCACCGGCGGGCGATGCGATCGTACCGCGCGTACCTGCGGCGGCTGCCGAGCGCGAGCAACCGCGCCGAGGTGGAGGCGAAGATCGCCGAGCTGCAGAAGTTGATCGAGCAGG
>DASREC010000399.1:0-25761 GCA_035652295.1 Polyangia bacterium | reverse complement strand
AGATAGCGGTCGAACGCGAACGCCGCGTCCTTGTATCGCCCGAGCGCTTCGTACGTCTTGCCCATGTTGTAAAGCAGGCTGGGCGCGGGCGCGATCGCGTTCGCCTGCTGAAATTCGGCGAGCGCGGTTTCATATTCGCCGCGCTCGAACGCCTGCTTGCCGGCGGCGAAGTGCGCCTTGGCGGCTTCCATGTCGGGCGCCGCGGCGGCGATCGACGGGATCAAAAAGAAGAGACACGCAGCACAAGTGCGAAGTGTCACAGGCTACCTCCCTCCAACATATATCTCGTATCACGAATGACGCCCGCCGACGAGCGTTGACCAGGCAGCGACGACGGGTAAAGATCGGGACGTGCGCGTCTCCGTCGTTATTCTACTGCTCGCCGTCGCGGCGAGCGGGCGCGCGCAGGAGACGCCGCCTTCGGACGACGATCCGAAATCGACGATCACCGAGTGGCCGCCGAAGCCGAAGCCGCGGCCGCCGCCGCCGAAACCGAATCCGCCGCCGCAACCAACGCCGAACACGCAATCGCCGAATGCGCAAACGCCGAATGCGCAAACGCCGAACGCGCAATCGCCGCCGATCGTAAAACCGGCGCAAACGCCGAACGCGCCGGTAAAACCGCAACCGCAGCACACGCCGGCGCCGCTGGTCGGTTCGCCGTTCCGCGAGATCCCGGTGCCGAACGGCCAGAGCGTCGACACGGTGAAGGTCCCCGGCGCCGAGACGCAAACCTCCGCCGGCCTCGGCGAGCCGATCGTCGAGATCAAGATCGTCGACAACACCAAGACCGACACCGTCACGGTCGAGTACATCTCCGGCGCCAAGCTCGGCGAGATCCTCACCACCGAGTACGTCGAGAAGATCCGCCTCAACCTGATGTCGAGCGATCTGTTCAAGGACGTGCTCGTCTATTGGGAGCCGAACGCCGTCGGCAAGCTGGGCAACGGCGTGCGCCTGGTGATCTCGGCCAAGGACAAGCTGTCGTGGATCATCGCGCCGCTGTTCTTCTACTCGGATCGCAACATCGGCGGCGGCCTCGCGTACGGCAACGCCAACGTGCTCGGCCACAACAAGAAGTTCCTCGCGCTCGCGCAGTACGCCACGTCGGAGAAGATGATCTTTTTAGCGTTCCTCGATCCGCAGATTCACGACTCGCGGTTTTATTACCGCGTCGATTTCTTATTGAGGCGCGACAATATCGTCGAATACGCGGCGGGACATATCGGCAATCCGGCGCTCGAGCGCGCCACGGACGTCGACACCGTCGGCGGCGCGGCGCTCATCGGCGTCAACTTCACGCGCCGCTTTCACCTCGATCTGCGATTCAAGCTCTATTACGACCGCGTCAATCCGTCCGAGTGTTACAACACCACCAATCGCGACGGCTCGGGCACGCCCGACGTGGTGGCGCAGCAGGGGCAGTGCCGCCAGCCGTCGTCGTCGGGCTGGGACAACACGCTCACCACCAACATCGCGTACGACGGGCGCGCGAAGGTCATGGGCGTGCAGAGCGGGCTCCTGTTGCAAGCGAGCTGGCAATACGGCGCGTCGTGGCTCGGCACGCGCTGGGACTATCACCTGGTGAGCGCGTACGGTTTGTACGCGTGGCGGTTTTTCAAGCAGCACAATCTGTTGTTGAAGGCGGGATTCGACGTCTATTTCGATCCGCCGTTCAAACAAGAGGTGGAGGCGGGCGGCGCGCAGATGCGCGGGTTCTTGTATCGGCAGTTTCGCGGCGACACCGACGTGCGTTTGACCGCCGAGTACATCGTGCCGCTGTTCACGATCAAAGGGTTCTCGCTGCGCGCGGTCGGTTTCTACGACACCAACCTGACGTGGTTTCGCGATCTGCCGGCGCAGAACGGGCAGCTCGCGCGCTTCGTCGCGCACGGAAATGGATTTCGCGACTACCTGCCGGATACGCCGTCGGGGCTGGTGCGCGACTCGTGGCACAACGGCATCGGCGCGGGCCTGCGCATGTACCTGAGCGGCGTGGTGCTGCCGCTCGTCGGCGTGGACTTCGCGTACGGGCTCGAGTCGCAGTCGTTCCAGTTCTACCTGGCGCTCGGCGGCGCGCTGGATTGATCGGCCCCGTTTCCGCCTCATTAATAGGTGCTCGCGTTTGATGGGTTGCTCACGCCGGGGGCGGCGACTATGATGGCTAACTCGGCGATGCGTTTCTGCCCGTTTTGCGCGCAAGAGAATCCGGACGACAGCCGCGAATGCGGGCACTGCGGCAAGCGGTTGCCGGCTCCGCGGGTGGCGCCCGCGCGCACGCCCTCGCCGCCGCCGCTCAAGGCGCAGGCCGATCGAGTGGTCGCGCCCAAGCCGGCGCCGCGCTCGCGGCCGCTCACGCCGACGGCGCCGCCGCCGAACGTGCCGCCCACGCCGCCGCCGGGCGCGCCGGCGTCGAGCGCGCCGTCGATGCAGCGCGCCGACGGCGTGCCGGTGGCCGAGATCAAGAAGGGCGCTTCGGAGCCGACGCGTCCGGCGGTCGCGTCCAAGGTGCAGCCGCAAGCGCCGTCGCCCGCGCCGCCGCCGCAGCCGCAGTCGCTCAAGTCGAAGCCGGACGCGCAGACGCTCACGCCGGAGATGCCGCGCGGAAAATCGGGGACGCTGCTCGGGCTGCCCAAGCTCGACGAGGTCACCAAGGACAACGCGTCGCCGCCGGTCTCGCCGTCGAGCGCGGGCGACAGCGATCGGCGCACCACCAAGCCGCTGGCGGTGCAGACCGCGGCCGCGGCGGTGGGGATGAAAGTTTCGCCGACCGGCCCGACGGTGCCGAACCCGACCGGCCCGCGCAAGGCGGTGGCGCCGCAGATCTCGGCCGGCGATGACGGCAACACCGAACCGCAGCCCAAGATCGATCACAACGAGTTCGGCGGCGGCGACACGCGCGACGACGACGTCGACATGCGCGGCGCGATGGCGCACCCGATCCTCGATCCGCAGTCGGCCACGCCGGCGATCCCGACGATGGCGCTGCCGGCGATGCCGCCGCGTCCCGAGCCGGCGACCATCATCGCGTCGGTGCGCTACCTCGTGCCGGTGGCGCGCGCGGTGTGGGCGCGGCGCCAGGCGCAGAAGTCGATCCGCGAGCTGTTGCACGGCGATCAGCGGCTGCTCGATCAGGTGCTGCGCGATCTCGGACGCGCGGCGCGCGAGGAGAACCTGGTCGTGCCGGCGATCGCCGAGGAGATGAAGCGCGTGCGCACCGAGGAGGAGCGGCGCGCGGCGGCCGACCAGGCGATCCTCGACGCCGACGCGGCGCTCGAGCGCGAGCGCGAGCGCTGGAAGGGCGAGGAGTCGGAGCGCCAGGCGGAGATCGCGCAGCGCGACAGCGAGCTGCGCACGTCGGAGCAGGAGCTCAAGCTCAAGGGCGACGAGCGGCGCGTGCACGACGCCGAGCGCGCGCGCCTCGAGAACGAGATCCGCGCGGCCGAGAAGCGCGCCGCCGCCGCCGACGCGAAGGCGGCCAAGGCCGACGTCACGCCGCCGGAGAAGGGCGGCGGGCCCAACACCGCGGCCAACGCGCGCGCCGAGGCGGAGGCCGCCAAGCGCGAAGCCGCCTCGCTCGCGCCCGCGCGCGATCACGCCGCCGCCAAGGTCGCCGAGCTCGACGGTCCCGTCGACGCGCTGGCCAAGGCGATCGCCGAGCACCGCAGCGAGCTGGCCGCGCGCCGCAAAGAGTTGGCCGAGGCGCAGGCGTCGAACCGCAAGACCATCAGCGAGCAGGAGGCGGCGAAGAAGGCGGCGTCGAACGAGCGCGAAGCGGCCGAGCGCGAGATGAGCCAGCGCTTCGTCGCCGCCGGCACGCTGCTCAACCTGAACCGCGTCGACGGGCCGCGCTTCACGCCGCTGTACGCGCGCATCGACGAGCTCAAGGGCGGCGTCAACGCGCGCGAGGCGGCGATCGTGCGGCTCGAGTCGGAGCGCCGCTCGTACGACAAGGACGCCGTGCAGAAGGGGCTGATCACCGTCGGGGTGATCGTCGCCGCGCTGGCGATCATCGGCATCGTGCTCGCGGTACTATTGTCGCGATGAAACGCGTCAAAGCCATAGGCGGGATCTTCTTCAAGGCGCGCGATCCGGAGGCGCTCAAGGCGTGGTATCGCGACCGGCTCGGCGTGCCGCTCGACGAGAACGGCTACGTCGTGATGCCGTGGCCCGCCGCCGGCGAGGCGCGTGCCGGCTACCAGGTGTGGTCGCCGTTTCCCGCCGACACGAAATACTTCGAGCCGAGCGCGGCGCCGTTCATGGTCAACTTCATCGTCGACGATCTGCACGCGCTGCTCACCGAGCTGCGCGCCGCCGGCTGCCGCGTCGACGACAAGGTCGACGACTCCGAGTTCGGCAAATTCGGCTGGGTCCTCGACCCCGAAGGCAACCGCGTCGAGCTCTGGGAGCCCCCGCCCAAGTGATCAGGTCTTGACCGGCGTCGCTTCGTTGCGGCGGTTGTCGCGGTCTTTTTTGATTCGCAGGATGTCGGCGGCGGTCTCTTCGACGGCTTTGCCGGTGATGTCGATGACCGGCCACGACGGCTGCTTGCGAAACAGCGACTGCGCGTAGGCGATCTCCTGGCTGATGTGATCGCGCTGCCCGTAGCTGGTGTCGGCCGGCATGCCGAGGTGCTTGAGCCGCGCCTGGCGGATCTGCAACAGCGCCTCGGCCTTGATCGTCAGTCCGAAGATCTTTTCCTGATCGATCTCGAACAGCTCTTTGGGCGGCTCGATGCCGAGCACCAGCGGCACGTTCGACACCTTGAGGCCCTTTTGCGCCAGGAACGTCGACAGCGGCGTCTTCGACGTGCGGCTGATGCCGACGAGCACCAGGTCCGCCTTCGGTAGATTGCGCGGCTCGCGCCCGTCGTCGTTGCGCACGGTGAACTCGACCGCCTCGACGCGCCGGAAATATTCGTCGGAGAGCGTGTGCAAGAGACCGGGGACGCCCTTCGGCTGCGCGCCGAGATACGACGACAGCTTGGCCATCAGCGTGCCGATCAAGTCGACCGCGTCGACGTTCTCCTCGTCGCAAAGCCGGCGCAACAGCTCGCGGTGCGACGTCGACACGACGGTGAACACCACCAGCGCGTGCACCTGCTTGGCGCGCCCGATGATGCTGCGCATCTCCGCCTCGAGCCGCACGCGCGTGTACATGCGCACCGAAACCGGGACGTTGGTGAACTGCAACAACGCCGCGCGCACCACCTTCTCGGCGGTCTCGCCGGTGGCGTCGGAGATGACGAAAATCAGGCGCGGCTCGGCCATCTGTCGCGCCACCAATTTATCCGATCGTGGTAGCGTGGGCCATGCGTCTTTCTTATGTGGCGTTATTGATTCCGCTCGCGGCGTGCAGCGGCGCCGCGGACAACGGGCCGCGCTCGAACCTGACTCCCGACCAGGCGCTCGCGGCGCGCACGTCGTGCACCTTCAAAGCGGGAACGCTGCCCGGTTTGTCGCTGGAGAAAGCGGCGCCGCTCGGCAAGGACATCCCGATCGATACCGTCGTCATCATCATGTTCGAGAATCGATCGTTCGATCACATGCTCGGAAATCTGCCGAACGCCGGGCAGACCGACGTCGAGGTGGCGCCGGCCAACGCCGCCAATCCGTCGACGGCCGGCACGATGGTCTCGCGTTTTCACGACACGACGTATTGCTTCTTCGACACCAATCACGAATGGACCGGCAGCCACCTCGAGTGGGACAACGGCAAGAACGACGGCTTCGTGGTGGCGAACGAGCGCAACTCGGGCGGCCCGCCCGACGGTACGCGCGCGATGTCGTTCTACACCGAGGCCGACATTCCCTACTTCTACGGCGTGGCGTCGACGTTCGCGCTCGCCGATCACAACTTCTGCTCGCTGCTCGGCCCGACGTTTCCCAACCGCGAATATCTCTACGCCGCCACGTCGTATGGGCGAACGGTCAATCAGCTGTTTCAAGATCAGCGCGCGACCATCTTCGAATCGCTATCGAACAATAACGTCCCGTGGCACGTTTATTTCGACGGGATCCCCGGTTTCGGGGTGTTTCTCCTCGAATACACCTCCAATCTCGACAATACCTCGCGTATCTCGGATTTCATGACCGACGCGGCGGCGGGCAAGCTGGCGGCGGTCACGTTCGTCGATCCGAATCTGCGCGACGAATATGGCGGGGGGAATGATTTCCATCCGCCGGGCGACGTGCAGATCGGCGAGCAGTTTTTACAGCAGACTTTGACGACGCTGATGCAGAGCCCGCAATGGCCGCACATGGCGGTGTTCATCACGTTCGATGAGAACGGCGGGCTCTACGATCACGTGCCGCCGCCGCAGGCGTGCCCGCCCGACGACATCGATCCGATGGTCGAGCCCGGCGGCACGATGGCCAAGTTCGATCGCTACGGCTTCCGCGTGCCGCTCCTGGTGGTGTCGCCGTATTCGAAGCCGCACTCGGTGTCGCACGCGGTCTACGATCACACGTCGATCCTGCGGTTCATCGAGGCGCGGTTCAAGATCCCGGCGCTCACGGCGCGCGACGCCAACGCCGATCCGCTGTTCGATATGTTCGACTTCACGTCGCCGAAGCTGCTGGCGCCGCCGCAATTGCCGGCGCAGTCGGTCGATCCCGCCAAAGCCGCCGCGTGCGCGTCGCAATATCCGCTCAAGGGGCAAGGCGGCGCCGACATGGGCGTGCCCGATATGGCCGCGCCGGTGGATATGACCAGCACGGATTGATGCGGTTGATTGAGTAGATTGATTGATTAGATTGATTGGATCCGCAATTGGGGATCCACGGTCTGAAGACCGCGGCTCCGACAGAGGGAAGCCCCGCGGGCTGCGATTGCAGCAATGTTGAGTCCTCTGGAAGAAGCGCGCGGCGCTTTCAAATTCAATTCAATTTGATTCGATTCAATCGATGATCGGTAAACGCGCGCGCTGGGATTGCGGGTTGGCGGCGCGGTAATCGATTACCCGGGGGCATTCGGGATCTGGTAGCGCGGGATCGCCGGAGACGTGGGTGGTGACGACGCGGCAGCCGCCGCGGCAGAGCGAGACGTAGTCGCAGGAGCGGCAGGGCTCCTGCGCGGCTTCGCGCCAGCGACGGAACGGGCCGAATGCGTCGTCGCGCTCCCAGTAGTCGCCGATGGCGTCGACCTTGGTCTCGACGGGCGCGGCGAAGCTGCACGCGGTGAGCGCGCCCGACGCCTTCGCGCCGACCAACAGATCGCCGCCGGCGCATCCATAAATAGCCAGCCATTGCATCAATCGCGGTTTGACGCGGTGGTGCGTGACCATCGGCGTATACGAGCAATCGAGGCGCACGCGCAGGCGATGTTTGCGCGCCAGCTTCAAGACGTGCGGCAAGAGCGAGCGGTGCTGCTCGTCGGTGCAGCGCAATTGCTCGTAGACCTTCGAGCCGCGGCCGGAGGGTTTGAATCGCAATAACTCGACTTCGCGCAATCGGCGTTTGCGGGCGTATGCAAAGACGCGCGAAAGGCCGTCAAAGCTTTTGCGCGTAATGACGCAATTGATGCCGACGTGCTTGGAGCGTTTGCGCAGCGCGATCACCGCGGCGTCGGCGCGCGCGAAGCCGTCTTTCAAATGTGGGCCGCGCACCTCGGCGTAATCGTCGCCGACGCCGTCGATGCTGACGTTGATCTGGCCGAACAGCGGCGCCCATTCGCACAGGCGCGCCAACTCTTCGGGCGAGTAGAGGCCGCTGGTCGTGAGGTTGGGGACCAGGCCGCGCTCGCGGGCGTAGCGGGCGAGTTCGCCGAGCCACGGCAGGATCGCCGACTCGCCGCCGCCGAGCGCGAGGTGGAAGACGCCGCGTTCGGCGAGCGCGTCGATCGAGCGCTTCCAGTCGGCTTCGCCGAACTCGTGCTTGGCGCCTTCGGGGGTCGCGCCGGTGTAGCAGCCCTGGCAGCCGGCGTCGCAGCGGTTGGTGAGCTGCAGGTGCGCCTCGAGCGGCCCGGTCAAAACCGCTTGAATCGCCGATTCGGGCGCGTCGGGCTCGGACCACGCGCGCTCGTCCGTGTAGCCGAGATGGCGCGCGCGATCGCGATCGACGAACACGAGGGCGCGCGGCCGCTCGAGGTGCACGATGCCGCCGAACTTCTCGTAGCGAAACGCGCGCGGGCGCGGGCCGTCTTTGCGGCGCGTGAAAGGCCACACGCGCAAACTATACGTCAGTTCCAGATGAGCGGACGGGTGCCGAGGCCGCGCCACGCGGTGGCGGCCGCGAGACCGCCGAGGGTGTACCAGCCGATCGTCACCGCCTGGTTGCGCGGGGTGAGGTGGCGCGGGCGTTTGCCGAGGCGGAGCAGCGTGGGGACGACCAGCGCGGCCAGGCCGGCGAGCGTGCCGCCGACGGCTCCGCGGGTGAGCGGGCGATCGGTTCGGCCGCTGCATAGCAGCGCGGCGAAGTAGATCGCGTTGACCGCGATGCTGCCGGCGACCACCGCGCGCTCGAGGCGCTTGCCGCGCACGCGGCGGCCGAGCGCGTGGGCGAGACGTTCGAGCTGGTGCTCGCGAAATTGATCGAGCCGCGGCTTGCCGACGCCGAAGCGGCGGCGCGAAAATTCGCGCGCGCCGGCGAGCACCAGCGCGCCGACGAGACCGGCACCCATCGATCCGAGCAGCTTGCGCATCATGTTCGAACGGAGTCGCAAGCGACATGCCTCGTGACTGCCATCACCACGCGCCCATTTGCGATAATCGGTCCGACCAGGAAAAAGCGTGTAACATGTTCCGGCCGATAACACTTTCGCCCGTCCGGCGAGTAGATGGAGTCGAGGGATGACGCTCCTCATCGAGCGGCGCGAGCTGCTCGAGCGATTCAAGAAAGGCGAGCGTAGAGCCCTCGAGGAGGTCTACCGGTTCTATGTGGCGGACGTGGCCAACTTTCTCTCGCGCGGCTTCTCGTTCAACAGCCGCGACCGCGCGCTCCGCTTCAGCGGCTACGTCCAGCCGTTCGATCTCGACAACGCGATTCAAGAGACCTTCACCCGCGCGTTCAAAGAGTCGGCGCGCGTCGGTTACGACGGGCTGCACTCGTACAAGAACTATTTGCTGGCGATCGCGCGCAACCTCGTGCTCGACGAGTTCCGCAACCGCGAGGTTGCCATGAGCCCGTTCATCGAGGCGCAGGCGCGCGTCGAGGCGCCGGTGGTGCACGACGGCGAAGAGGCGCCGCCGTCGGCGCCGATGTCGGGCGAGGGCTCGGCCGGCCACTCGGCGGAGCAGGAGTTCCTGCGCCAGGAGCTGTCGGCGCTCTACGCCGCGTTCGTCGAAAGGTTGGAGGAGCGCGACCGTAAGTTCTTTCATGCGCGCTTCGAGCAGCAGCAGACGCAGGTGGAGGCGGGCGCCGCGTGCGGGCTCTCGCACATGCAAGCGCGCACGCTCGAGAAGAAGCTGCGCGAGCGCTTTCTCAAGTTCATGCACTCGAAGGGGTACCTCGAGGATTACGGCGCCGAGACGCGGCCGGTAAGGACGGCTTGACATGAGCAACGCGCCCAACAACGAAGCGGCTTGCGAGGACGAGAAGAAATACTCGCGGCTCGTCGACGAAGTGATCACCAGCGAGCTGCCGGCGAGCAAGTGGGAGCGGCTGCGCAAACATCTGCAGGGCTGCGCGCGCTGCCGCGCCCGCTACAACAAGGCGGTGCTCGCCGAGCGGATGCTGAACGGCGGGCCGAAGGCGCCCGACTTCATGACCCGGCCTTCGCCGGCGGAGCTCGATCGCATCGCGCGCGCGGTGGTGCCGGGCGGCGACGCGAACGCGTGGCAGCGGCTGTTGCAGTGGTTCGCGGCGCCGACGCAGCGCTGGGTAGCGACGGGGATGGTGGCGGCGGCCGCGGCGCTGCTGCTGATCCCGGTGCTGCGTCACGGCACGAAGGCGCCGGCGCCCGAGACGTTCCAGCCGCGCGGCGGCAAGGGGCCGGTCGAGCTGTTCTCGAAAAACCTGAACGGCAAGACCGTCGAGCGATCGGCGGGGCTGCGCGCGTTTTGCTTGATCAAGGATCAGGTGCAGGCGCTCGATCCGAAAGGGGCGGCGGCGCCGCGCTGCGATCGTTCGGCGCAGCTCAAGCTGGCGGTCTCCAATCCGGGCGGCTTCAAGAATTTGTTTCTCGTCGGCATGGATGGCGAGCACGACCTCAAGTGGTACGCGCCGCGCCCGCCGGAGACGCACAGCGTGGCGGCGCCGCTCGAGACGCAGGGCATCGACGTTCCCGTCGGCGCGTCGGTGCGGCTGGCGGTGAATCATCGCCCGGGGCCGGTGCGCATCTTCGCGCTGTTCTCGGACTCGCCGGTGACCGCCGCCGAGGTGGAAGCGGCGACGGAAGATCTGGCGCGGCGCCACGTCGACGCCAAGACGGCCGAGGCGCTTCCCTTGAAACGCCAAGACGTGCTACAGCGGAGCCTCCTGATCGACGTCGAACCATGAATTTTCGGGGGATGGCAGCGGCCTTGGCGATTCTGGCGTGTGCCGGCGCGGCGCACGCGCGCACGCGTTTGTACGCGGTGGTGATCGCGCAGAACCGCAGCCTCGATCCCGGCGTCAAGCCGCTGCAGTACGCCGACGACGACGGCGTGAAGAACTACGAGCTGCTGTCGCTGTACGCCGATCGCGCGTCTTTGTTCGTGGTGCTCGACGACGAGACCGCGCGGCTGCATCCGGACGCGGCGAAAGAGGCCGAGGTGCCGGAGCGCGCCGCGATCCTCGATCGGCTCGAGCAGTACAACGTGCTGATGGCCGCCGACATCCGTCACGGCGATCAGCCGGAATTATTTTTCGTCTACGCCGGCCACGGCGACGTCGACGCCACCGGTCAGGGCTACGTCAACCTGCACGACTCGAAGTTGACGCGCGCCGATCTCTATCGCGAGGTGATCGCGCCCTCGAAGGCGCGCTTCGTCCACGTGATCGTCGACGCGTGCAAGAGCTACTTCATGGTCAACTCGCGCGGCGGCAAGCGCTGGGTGGACGATCGCGTCGACCCGTCGGTGGATCGCTCCGACGCGCAGGTGAAGGCGTTCCTCGCCGAGGAGCAGCTCGAGCGCTATCCGCGCGCGGGCGTGATCGTGGCGACCTCGGGCGATCAGGAGACGCACGAGTGGTCGCGCTATCAGGGCGGCATTCTGTCGCACGAGCTGCGCTCGGCGCTGTCGGGCGCGGCCGACGTGAACGGTGACGGGCGCATCGAGTACTCGGAGCTGCGCGCGTTCCTCGCGGCGGCCAATGCGCGCGTGAAAAATCCCGAGGCGCGCGTCGAGGTGTTCTCGCGGCCGCCGGCGCTCGACCGACATCGCGCGCTGATCGATCTGCGATCGGCGAACGGCGACGGGCGCAGCGCGCGCTTCCTGCACTTCGCGCCTGAGCTCGCCGGGCGGTTTCACATCGAGGACGATCGCGGCGTGCGCTACGCCGACCTCAATAAAGAAGCGGGCGCGGCGTTCGACGTCGCCATCTCGAGCCGGCGCGACTACTACGTGCGGCGCGCGCAGGGACGCGACCTCGCCGACGAGGACGAAGAGGTCGAGGTGCACGCGCCCGGCCCGCGCCGCGTCGAGATCGCGCAGCTCTCGTGGCGGGCGCGCGCCATCGCGTCGCGCGGCGCGCTCGACCAGACGTTCCGGCAGGACCTGTATCGCGTGCCGTTCGGGCGCGGGTTCTACGACGGGTTCGTGGCGACCTCGGGCGATCTCGCCGTCGAGGAGGGCGAGCCGTTCGTGGTGAAGGAGTCGCGCGAGGCCGGCGTTCACCGGATCACCGCCGGCTATGTTTTGTCGGGCTCGCCGGCGGGCGACGCGGGCGTGTCGAACGGCGTCGACTTGCGCTACGGCTATCGCTTCTCGCGCTACTTCGACGTCGGGCCGGTGCTGCAGGTGGCGCACGGCGAGACGACGATGCAGCAGGCGACGCGGTTCGCGCTGATGGCGGATCTCGGCTTCGAGTGGGATCCGCGCACGTGGCTGGCGCTGCGCTTCGATGCCGCGTTCGGCTGGCAGATGGTCTCGGGCACGCTCAACCTCGCCGGCACCGTCGTCAACGGCGCCGAGGGCCGCGGCCTGCGCCTCGAGGCCGGCCCCGGCGTCGGCTTCAACGTCTGGAAGTCGCTCTGGGTGCTCGGCCGCGGCGGCGTCGCCGTCGACGGCCTCTACTCGCAAGCCGCGCCCGCCTCCACGCAGGTCACGGGGTTCTTCAACCTCGCCGTCCAGCTGCGTCTCTAGCAAAAAAAATTGGTCCGATAACTCGCTGCAAATCGCCGAACTTGTACGGTATCGGTGCGCCCGCGAGCCAGGTTTCTACGCAACTTTTTTCTGCAAACAAAAGATAACAGTCCGCGTGAGGTGCCGCGTATGTGGGTGTGAGATGCGGCAGTCACCTCGAAACTCGAAGGGGAGCACGATGCGGACGACCAAGCTCGAGCGCAAAGGGAACTCGTTGGAGGAGACGCAACTGCTGGCGGCGCTGCTGAGACGCGCGCCCGAGGCGGTGCGGCAGCGGCGTTGGGGGGAGTTCGTCTCGCGCTACGAGCGGCTGATCACGAGCTGCGTGCTCAAGGTGCTGCGCCGCTACGGCGCGGTGTTCTCGGCCGAGGATCTCGACGACCTGGTCGCCGACGTCTGGGTCACGCTGCTCCGCGACGACATGAAGAAGCTGCGCCAGTACGACGTCGAGCGCGGCTTCCGCATCGCCAGCTTCATCGGGCTGGTCGCCACCAACACCACGATCGATCATCTGCGCTCGCGCCAGGCGGAGGCCACGCCGCTCGACCAGGTGATGGAGGACTACGCCTCGCTGGCGCAAGTCGCCCCGCGCGACGCGGTCGAGGATCGCGAGCAGGCGGCGCTGGCGCGCGAGGCGCTCAACCGGCTGTCGTCCGACGAGCGCGAGTTCGTGTTCGAGGTGTTCCACTCCGAGCGTTCGCCGGAGGAGCTGGCGCGCACGCTCGGCGTCACCACCAACACCGTCTACAGCCGCAAGTTCAAGGTGCGCGAGAAGCTGGCGCGCATCGTCGCCTCGCTCGAGAACGAAGGCCTCGCCGCGTAGCTCGCGTCAGGCTTGCGGCGGCGGCAGGCGCTGGCGCCGCGCGCGCAGGAACAGCGAGATGATCGGCGTGAGCAGCGCGATCGCCGCCATCCCGAACAGCAAGAACGTCACGTCCACGCCGAGCGACGACGAGTTGGGGTTGTAGCCCCACTTGACCGCGAGCACGCGTCCTCGGCGGCGGAACATGCGACGAGCCTAGCACATCACTGCTTCACGCGCGGCGTCGCCGCCTGCTGCGGCTTCTCCAGCTTCGGCGGCGGATTGCGATTCGCCGGCGTCGCCGGCTGATCCACCGCCTGCCCCACCGATCGCCCGTCGTCCTTGCGGATCGCGAACCGCACCAGCGCGCGCAAGATGCGCGACCGCTGCACGCCGCCGAGCACCGTCACCAACTGCTCGTACACCGTCGGGTCCACGATCAGCGCGCCGAGCGTCCCCTGCCCCGACTTGATCGCGCCCGTCAGGTCCACCACGTCCGCCGACGCGCGATCCAGCCGCGCGATGATCTTCGAGTCGCGCAGCTCCGCCGCCGCGTCGCCGAGGTTGCGCGCCGCGCGCGACATGTTGTTGATCACCTGCGCGCCATCCTTGTCGGTCGCGTGCAGGATGCGATCGACCTGCGCCACGCCGTCGTCGACGCGCGAGGTGAGCCGGTGCAGCTCGCCCGCCACCGCGCGCAGATCATCCGCCGATCGCCGATCGTAGAACAGCGCGTGCGCCAACCCCGGCCCGCTCTCGACGGCGTGCAGCAGGTGGCGCACCGATCCGATCGATCCCTTGAGATCGGCCAGCGTCTTCGGCTCGGCGAACGCGTTCATCGCCACCGCCGCGCGCGCCGCGATCACCTGCCCCTTCTCGAGGATGTCCGAGGCCTGCGCCATCAGCTTGTCGAAGTCGGCCGGCGACTGCGTCGGCAGCGTGTCGTCCGGTTTCGCCGGCGGCGAAGCGGGCGAGCCGATCGACACCTCGACGATCTTGTCGCCGAGCAAGCCCTGCGAGCCGACGCGCGCCACCGAGTCCTGGTGCACGTGCGGCAGGTGCTTGCGCGCGATCTCCAGATCGACGCGCACGCGGATCGGCTCGCGCTCGTGCTCCCGATCGCGCGCGGTGAACGCGATGTGCGTGACGGTTCCGACGTTCACGCCCGACAGCCACACCGGCGCGCCCTCGCGCAACCCCGCCACCTCGTCGAACACCGCGTGCAGGCGGACGCGATTCTCGAACACGTGCCGCTCGAGGCCGAGCAGGAGCACCACGCCCGCGCCCGCCGCCAGCAGCAGGATCACGAACAGCCCGACCTTCAGCTCGAGGCGGCTCGGCTCGCCGGTCAGCTCGTCGGTGGGGCTCACTGCGCGCCCTCCTGAAGATCGCCGCGCACGAACGACTCCAGCGCCGCCGGCGGATGCGCGCGCGCCGCCTCGACGTCGATCACCAGCGGGATGCGCTGGTCGGCCACCAGCCCGATGCGGTTCGACACCGCGAACGCCGACGCCACGTCGTGCGTGATCACCACCGAGGTCACGCCCAGCCTCTTGTTCATCGACACGATCAGCTCATTGATGCGCCGCGTGTTGGCGGGATCGAGCCCGGTCGTCGGCTCGTCATAGAGCAAGATCTCCGGGCCGGGCGCGATCGCGCGCGCCAGCGCCACGCGCTTCTTCATGCCGCCCGAGAGATCCGCCGGCCGCAGGCGCTCCGAGTTCGCCAACCCGACCCACTCCAGACACTCGGCCACGCGCGCGGCGACTTTTTCGCGCGGCCAGCGAAAGTGCTCGTTGAGCCCGTACGCGACGTTCTCGCCGACGGAGCACGAGTCGAACAGCGCCGCGCCTTGAAACAGCATCCCGATCTTCCGCCGCACGTCGCGCAGCGCGCGCTCGTCGAGCGGCGTCACGTCCACGCCGTCGACCAGCACCCGCCCCGCGTCCGGCTTGATCAGCCCGATGATCAGCTTGAGCAGCACGCTCTTGCCGGTGCCCGACGGGCCGAGCACGGTCAGCGTCTCGCCGCGGCGGATCTCGAGCTCGAGCCCGCGGTAGACCGATTTTCTTCCGAACGACTTCGCCAGCCGTTCGACGACGATCGCGTTCTTCGTCATAGCACCATGAGCACTTTCGTCATCACGAAGTCGGAGGCCAGCACGCACAGCGCCGAGATCACCACCGCGCGCGTGGCGGCGCGGCCCACGCCCTCGGTGCCGTTGCGCGCGCGCAGCCCCTGGTAGCAGGCCACCGCCGCGACGAGAAATCCGAACACCGCGCTCTTGAACAGCCCCGAGCCGAAGTCGTTGAGGTCGACGTACTCGTACACGCCGCGCAAGAACAGCCGCGCGCCGACGCCGTACTGCACCGACGCGATCAGCATCGCGCCCGCGACCGCGACCACGTCGGCGCAGATGGTGAGCAGCGGCATCGCCAGCGTGGTGGCCACCAGGCGCGGCGCGACCAGGCGCGCCAGCGGATCGGCGCCGAGCGCGCGCACCGCGTCCACCTGCTCGGTCACCGCCATGCCGCCCAGCTCCGCCGCGATCCCCGCGGTGATGCGCCCGCCGACGACCAGCGCGGTGAGGATCGGCCCCAGCTCGCGGAACACCGCGATCACCGTCGTCTGTCCGATGAGCAGCTTGGCGCCGAAGCGCTCGAGCCCGTAGCCGAACTGAAACGCCAGCACCATGCCGGCGAATCCCGCCATGGTGATCGCCAGCGGCAGCGAGCGCACGCCGACCTGCATCACTTGATACGCGAACAGGCTCAGCTTGCGCGGCCGCTGCGTCGCGCGCTTGATCGCCGCGCCCACCATCAGCGTCACGCGGCCGAACGAGCCGACCGCGCCGTCGACGGAGTGGCCCAGCCGCGCGAGCGCGCGCGCGCCGCTCACGACGACCTCTCGTCGACGAATCCCGACACGAAGCGCGAGAACGCCGGCTCGCCCTCGGCCGCGCGCGCCGGCGGCGCCGCGTACGAGAGGTCGAAGATGCACCCGTTTCGTTTGAGGACATAGAGGTCGAGCAGCACCGGCACGCCGTCGAGCCGCGCCGCCACGCGCGTGTGCAGCGCCTGCCGCCGCGCCAGCTCGACGCTGCGCTGCTCGAGCACCTTGCGATCGGTGTAGCCGATCAATAAATGGTGCGTGAGCACGTCGAGCGGCGCCGCGTCCGCGTCGTCGCGGCAGGTCGCGTTCGCCTCGATCACGCCGCCGGTCTGCGCGCTATAGAACCCAATCGCCGCCCCCTCGCGGTGCACCAGCTGCCACGACGAATCCAGCTCCCCGACGCGATAACAGGCCTTCCCGCGGCACAGCTGATTCGCCACCGGATCCCACCGCGCCTTCGGGTGACACCCGAGCAGCAACAACGCCAACAGCCACCGCGCGCGCATGATCTGTCTTTAGTCGCGCACGTCGCAAACAACAGCGCTTCCCGCCGACGGCCCCGTGCTTAAAAACCACTCACGGCGCACCCGGTGCAACGACTGTCACCAAGCGGGCTGCGGCAATTTGCCGCTTCAAAAGCGCTAGTAACGTCTGAGAGTCGGATCAATCAAAGCGGACCACGCATCAATCCCGCCCTTCAATGAAGCGGCCCTGACGCCCGCCTCGAGCAGGATCGCCGCCGCGTGCAGGCTCCTCACGCCATGATGACAGTACGTCACCACCAGCTCGCCCGCCGCCGGCTTCACCTCGCCGACGCGCGCCGCCAGCTGATCGAGCGGAATCAGCGCCCGATCCGCCAGCGCCACCAGCTCGTGCTCCCACGGCTGCCGCACGTCGAGCAGATACACCGGCGCGCCCCCGTCGAGCATCGCCTTGAGCGCGCGCGGCGTGATCTCGTCGAGCGGCATCAGGCGCGCCTCAATTGAACGTCCGGCCCGACGGCGGCGGCGGGCTCAAGCGCGCGATCTGCCGCCCCAGCTCGTCGGTCGGCTGCAGGATCTGCATGCGCTCGAGCACGCCGCGCAGCCGCTCCTCGTCGCCGCGCGCCGAGTAGATGCCGCGCAGGTTGTTGAGCATGCGCACCAGGATCTGCTCCTTGGACGCCGGCTCGAGCAGCCGCGGATCGGGATCGCGCTCCTCGCCGGTGGCGCGCGCCATCAGCCGTCTCAGCCCCGCCGCGTCGAGCAGCGCGCCGTCGAACGGATCGATGAAGCGCGGCGCGCTCGTCTCCTCCGCGCCCGGCGTGCGCACGAGGAAGTGGCCGGGAAACGACACGCCGTGCGCCTGCACGCCCGCGCGCGCCGCCACCTCGAGCATCACGATCCCGAGCGTGATGGGAATTCCCACGCGCCGATCCAGCACCTCGTTGAGGAAGCTGTTGCGCGGATCGTAGTAATCGTCCGCGTTGCCGCGAAAGCCCAGCTCGTCGTGCAGGAGGCGCGTCACCGAGCGCAGCGGCAACTCGCCGGCGGCGCGCGGCCGCTCCAGCCGGCTGCGTGCGTCGGCGCCCAGTCGATCGAGCGCCGACAGATACTGCTCGAGATCGAGCCCGGGATACTCCGGCTCGGCGATCAGCAGCGCGGCGCGCGCGAGATCGAGCTCGGCCTCCGGCCGTCGGGCGAAGTGCGCGAACATCGCGAGGTCGGCGCGGTCGGCCATGGGCCGAGGATAGCAAACCGCGGCCGAACACGTATGCTCCGCCGCATGGCCGATCGCGATCCCGATCATTGGCTGTATCGTTTCTCGTCGGAGGAGTGGCTGCGCGCCGCCGGCAAAGAGCTCGAGCGCGCCGAGTCCGCGCTGCGCGGAAAGCAGCAGCGAATGGGCGTGGCGGGCGCGCGCCGCGCCGCGGGCATGGCGTGGAACGCGGTGCTGGCGCGCGCCGAAGACGACGCGTACCGCGACGCCTACGGCCGCAGCTACATGGAGCACTTGCATGCGCTGACGCGCGACGCGGCGCTGCCCGAGCCGGTGCGCGCGGCGGCCGAGGCGCTGGTGCACGCGCCGCTCGCCAGCGCGATCGTGCAGCTCGGCCCCGGCGACACGCGCCTCGCGGACGCCGCGCGCACGATCGTCGAGCACGCGCGCCGCCTCGCCGCGCCCACCGCCACCGCTTGATCTTCGCGACCATCCGCCGTTTCCCCGTCGAGGAATTAGTAACTCTTGACTGAGTTACTTTTTTGTGTTGACCTCCGCTCCTGGAGGCCGCCCGTGAAGTCGTTTTCGTTTTCGCGTGAATCGCTTTCGCGTTCGTCGTTGACGTTCGCGTTCACCTTCGCGCTCGCGGTGGCGCTGTTCGCGCTCGCGCTCGCCACCGCCGGCTGCGCCGCCGACTCGCCGCCCGCGTCCGCGACCGCCGCCGACTCCACCGCCACGCCGGTCCTGTCGTTCAACGCCGACTGGTCGATCACCCAATCGGGCCCGCTGTTCGCCGGCTCGCCCGCGATCCTCCACTACGACTTCGCGCGCCTCCCGCGCTGCCGCGCCACGCAGGACGGCGTCCCCGCCTGGAACCTCTCCGCCCTCTACAACGCCGACGGCGGCAACGGCCACGAAGCCGTACTGACGAAGATCGCCGGCGGCGCGCTCACCCCGATCGACGCCACCATCACCGTCCCCTACGGCCACGATCTCGCCGTGTGGTTCCAGAACTCCGACGATCACGGCTGCTCCGATTGGGACTCCGACTACGGCCGCAACTTCCACTTCGCGATTCAATCGAGCGGGCCGGTGATTCACTTCAATCGCGACTGGACCATTGTCGTCGACGGCCAGCTCGCCGCGGGCGGCACGGTGGCGATCGACTACGATCTCGCGCGCGCGCCGTACTGCCGCGCGAGCTACAACGGCAATCAAACGTGGGACGTGCTGGCCGACTACCGCTTCGACGGCGGCGCGATCGCACAAGCGTCGCTCACCACCGTCGACAGCCTCAATTTCCGCGTGTCATCGCCGGCGCGTTTACAGATCCCGGCCAATGCGCACTCTTTAGAGGTTTGGTTCGAAAACAATGATCGCAGTGGATGTCATCAATACGAATCCAACTACGGCCGCAATTATTCGTTCGCGTTTTAATCCTCAACCACCGAGCAGCGCGCGCGGTCCGGTCAGCTCGCGATAGCCCGTCCCGTACCACTCGTCCAGCTCTTTGGCGCGCAGGATCGGAAACGGGTGCGTGCGATACAACGTCAAAAGCACTTTATAGGCTTTATTGAGCGTCGACCGATCCGAGTCTTCATAGGCGCGGATCTGCCGCATGAACTCCTTCTGATCCATCTCCGAGAACAGCCGGCTCGCCCCGCCCGCCAGCTTCATGAACGTGCGAATGCACGGCTCCAGATCCTGCACGCACAACAGTCCCGCGCGATCCGCCGTCAGCTCCGCCTTGCGATACCAATCATAGAGCGCAATCACCAATCCCTGTCCCAATAACGCGCCAATCCCCAACGTTGCCTGTCCGATCATCGTCATGATCGCCGCGATGTTCCGCGCCAGCACACCATACATGACGTGATCCGCTTTGATGTGTCCCAGCTCGTGCGCCAGCACGAAGAACCGCTCTTCGTCGTCGAGCATATCGACCAATCCCGACGTCATCACCACGAACGGCCGCGTATGCCCATAGGTGTATGAATTGGGCACCGGATCGACGTGTATATAGAGCTCCGGCTCTTCAATCTCCAGGATCTTGCAACCCCATTGAAGGCTGCGATAGAGCCGCCCGAACATGTTCTTCGTCACGCGCACGTTCCCCGCGACGTTGTCGAGGTAATAGAGCCGCTCGAATCCATACTCCATGACTTTGGAGACCACGGTGTCGAGCCCCGGCACGCTCCTCAGCGCGTCGGTGGCTTTGACGTCGTGCGGATGTTGAAACGCGGCCGCCTCCAGCCCCGGGAACGTGCGGAGCTGCCGTCTCTTGGTATCGCTCACGCCGAAAGCGTATCATGCCCGCCATGCGACAGATCTGGATCACCAAGACCGGCGCGCCCGAGGTGTTGCAAGTCCGCGAAGCGCCCGATCCCGACGCCGGCGCCGGCCAGATCCGCGTGCGCGTGCGCGCCGCGGGCATCAACTTCGCCGACCTGATGGCGCGCGTCGGCCTTTATCCCGACGCGCCCAAGCTGCCGTGCGTCGTCGGCTACGAGGTCGGCGGCACGGTCGATCAAGTCGGCGCCGGCGTCACCGGCTTCGCCGCCGGCGATCGCGTGCTGGCGATGCCGCACTTCGGCGGCTACACGGATACGCTGGTCGTCCCCGCCGCGCAAGCCGCGAAGCTCCCCGACGCGATGAGCTTCGAGGAGGGCGCCGCGCTCCCGGTCGTGTACCTGACCGCGCACCACATGATGATCCAGACCGGCAACCTGCGCCCCGGCTCCAAAGTGCTGATCCACTCGGCGGCCGGCGGCGTCGGCCTGGCGGCGATCGAGCTGGCGGCCGCGCGCAAGTGCGTCATCTTCGGCACCGCGTCGCCGTCGAAGCACGACTTCCTGCGCGCGCGCGGCGTTCAGCACCCGATCGACTCGAGCGGCGATTACGTCGCCGAGGTGCGCAAGCTCGTCGGCGATAAAGGCGGCCTCGACCTGGTGCTCGATCCGGTCGGCGGCAAATCGTGGCAGGACGGCTACGACCTGCTCGACGCCGGCGGCCGACTGGTGGCGTTCGGCTTCTCCGGCGCCGCCGCCGGCAAGACGCGCAGTTTAGTGCGCGCCATCTCGCAGTTCCTGCGTGTCCCCAAGTTCAGTCCAATGAAGCTCATGGACGACAATAAACAAGTCGCAGGCGTCAACATGGGACACCTGTTCGATCGTCTGGACATTCTCTATCCACAAATCGAAGCGCTGCTCGAGCTCTACAAAGCCGGTCAAATCAAACCGTACGTCGATCGCAGCTTCAAGTTCGACGAGGCGCCGGCCGCGCATCACTACATTCACGATCGCAAGGCCAAAGGCAAAGTGCTGCTGGTTCCGTGAAGCCCGCATACAAGATCGCAGTGAGCGGCGCGTCGGGCCTGGTCGGCTCGGCGCTCGTGCCGTCGCTGACCGCGGACGGCCACGCGGTCGGCCGATTGGTGCGCGCCTGGCCGGCGTCGGGCGAGCACGACGTGTTCTGGGATCCGGCGCACGGCAAAGTGGACCGTGAGCGATTGGAGGGTCTCGACGCGATCGTGCACCTCGCGGGCGAGAACATCGCCGCCGGCCGCTGGACCGATGCGCGCAAAGAGCTGATCCGCCAGAGCCGCGTCACCGGCACCCGCTTGTTGTCAGAGTCTCTGGCGCGTTTGCAGAGCCGCCCCAAAGTGCTGATCGCCGCCTCCGCGATTGGCTACTATGGAAATCGCGGTGACGATCCCGTCGACGAATCGGCGCCGGCGGGCGACGACTTTCTCGCCACCGTCTGCAAAGAGTGGGAGGCGGCGACCGAGCCCGCCGCGCGCGCCGGCATTCGAGTGGTCAATGCGCGCCTCGGCATAGTGCTGTCGCCCAAAGGCGGCGCGCTCGGCAAGATGCTCGGCCCGTTCCGCCTCGGCGCCGGCGGCCGCATCGGCTCGGGCGCGCAGCCGATGAGCTGGGTCGCGCTCGACGACGTCATCGCCGCCATTCACTACGCGCTATTCAATGATTCTCTGTCGGGTCCAATCAACGTAGTCGCGCCCAATCCCGTCACCAACGCCGAGTTCACCACCATACTGGCCAAAGCGCTCAAACGTCCCGCCTTCATGACCGTCCCCGCATTCGCCATCAAAGCGGTCTTTGGCGAAATGGGCCGCGCGCTGTTATTGGAAGGAGCGCGCGTAATCCCGCGCAAGCTCCTCGACGCCGGTTTCCATTTTCAATATCCAACGCTCGACGGAGCATTGGGTCCTCTACTCGAGACAAGCAGAAGCTCTTGATCGCCGCCCATGCTCCTCAGTGAATCGCCGCGCCTCACTGCTACGCACGCGCGCATCCTGGCGCTGGCGTTCTGCGGCTGGATGTTCGATTTCTACGATCTCATTCTCTATACGTTCCTGACGCGGCCGATCAGCGCCGAGCTCGGGCTCACGCGCATGGATCACTCGATCGCGCTCGGCCTGTCGTTCGGCGCCACCGCCGTCGGCGGCGTGGCCTGCGGGCTGCTCGCCGATCGCTTCGGGCGCCGAACGGTCGTGTCGTGGACCATCTTGCTCTATAGCGCGGGCAGCATTCTGTCGGGATTGGCGGGTCACAAAGAGATGCTGTTCGCCGCGCGCGTCATCACCGGGCTCGGCGTCGGCGGCGAGTGGGCGGCGGGGCACGCGCTGGTGGCCGAGACGTTTCCGCCGCACCTGCGCGGACGCGCGGGCGCGTTGCTCCAGACCGGCGCGCCCGTCGGCGTCGGATTGGCGACGCTGGTCGGGACGCTGGTGGCGCCGCGCATCGGCTGGCGGTTGTGTTTGCAGCTCTCGGGCGCGACGGCGGTGCTGGCGTTCGTCGCGCGCATCGGCATGCCGGAGTCGGACGTGTGGCTGCGCCACCGCACGCAGCGCTTAGGCGCCGGCATCAAGCGGCTGGTCGCCGGCGATCTGTCGCCGCTGTTCTACCTCGCGCTCCTGATCACGACCGTCAACGGCGGATCGTATTGGCTCACGTACTCGTGGCTGCCGGAGTATTTGCGCTCGCGCGGCGTGAGCCTCGCCGGCAGCGGCAAGTTCATGGCGGTGATCGTTTGCGGCGAGATCCTCGGCTACTCGACGTACGGAATGGTCTCGGATCGGCTCGGGCGGCGGCCGGCGTTCACCACGTTCGCGATCCTGATGGCGGCGGGGCTGCTGCCGCTGACGCTGTGGTGGCAGCGCTTCGCCGGCGCGCCGATGCTGCTGCTCGGCGCGATGCTGCTGGTCGGCTTCGGCACCGGCACGTGGTCCAACTTCGGGCCCATGCTGGCCGAGCTGTTTCCGACGGCGATGCGCAACACCGGCATGAGCGCGATCCTGAACGTCTCGCGCGGCGCGCAGTTGGTGTGCCCGCTGGTGATCGCCCGGCTCGAGCCGCGCTGGGGCCTGGCGGCGGGGATCAGCCTCGCCGCCGCGTGCGCGCTGGCGGCGTCGGGGCTGATCTGGACCTTGCCCGAAACGCGCGCCCGCGTGCTCGACGCGAAATAGGCGCGCAGCATTCGGATTGATGAACCGCCAAGGCGCCGCAGACGCCAAAAAGATCAGAAAATAATGTTTGGTTGTTTGGCGTCTGCGGCGCCTTGGCGGTTCAATCCTCTGCGTGTTGACTTTGGCTAGGCGCGGGCCAGGGCTGCCACGCGTCGCCGCGGTGGGCCGGGGCGAACTCGCGCGGGTGGAAGATCTCGGCGAGAATCTCGAGCGAGTCGACGAGCCGCGGGCCCGGCCGATTGAAGTATTGGTTGCCGTCGGTGACGAACACGCGGCCGTCGCGCACGGCGCGCAGCTTGGGCCACTCGGCATGTCGCGCGAGCAGCGGCATGTCTTCGGCCGTGCGCGCGAGATCGTAGCCGCACGGCAGCGCCACGATGATCTCCGGATCGCGCGCCGCCAACTCGTCGAACGTCATCCACGGCGAGTGCTTGCCCGCTTCGCCGAACAGCGAGCGGCCGCCGGCCAGCTCGACCAGCGTCGGCATCCAGTTGCCCGCCGCCATCAGCGGCTCGACCCACTCGATGCACGCCACCGTCGGGCGCGGCAGCCCGGCGACGCGCGCGCTCACCTCCGCCAGGCGCGCCCGCGAGCGCGCGATCAGCTCGGCGCCGCGCTCGCGCACGTCGAGCGCCTCGGCCACGCGCGCGAGGTCGCGCCACACGTCGTCGAGCGTGTTGGGCTCGAGCGACACGATGCGCGGCCGCGACGGCAAAATGCCGCACACCGCCTCCTCGACGTCGCGCAGGCTCACCGCGCAGACGTCGCACTGCGACTGCGTGACGATCACGTCGGGGCGCAGCTCGGCCAGCCGGTCGGCGTCGACGCGGTACACCGCCAGCGCCGAGCGCAACAGCTCCTTGACCCGCTCGTCGATCTGCGCGCTCGACCCGTCGAGCGAAAACTTGGGCGAGGTGAGCTGCGGCAGCCGCTTCACCGACGGCGGAAAGTCGCACTCGTGCGAGCGGCCGACCAGCCGATCTTCGCAGCCGAGGGCACATACCATCTCGGTGGCCGAGGCGATCAGCGACACGACGCGCATGCGGAGATGATACGGCCGCCGCGCGCGAATACGAAAGGCGCGAAAGCTGGTAGCCTCGTTCGTCCATGAGCCAGACGGACGAGGTGGCGCTGCTCGCGCAGTTGATCGCCGCCGATACGCACAATCCGGGCGGCGACGAGCGCGCGCTGGCGGCGCGGCTGGCCGAGGAGCTGGCGGCGCGCGGGCCCGACGCCGTCGACGTCGTTGAAGTTCCGCGCGAGGAGGCGGGCGCGAGCGGCGCGTACGTGATCGCGCGCTGGGGCGAGCCGCGCGTGCTCTACAACGCGCACCTCGACACCGTGCCGCCGAACGCCGGCTGGACGGGCGATCCGTTCGCGGCGCGCGTGAGCGGCGAGCGCGTGGTCGGGCTCGGGGCGTGCGACACCAAGGCGGCGATCGCGGCGCTGCTGGGCGCGCTCGACGACGCGCGGCCGCGCGACGTGGCGATCCTGTTCTCCGGCGACGAGGAGCGCCGCTCGACGTGCATGCGCGCGTTCCTGGCGTCGCGCGCGCGCGGGCCGCACGCGGCGCACTACTCGAAGCTCGAGCGCGCGGTGGTGTGCGAGCCGACGCGCCTGCACGCGGGCACGCGCCACCGCGGCATCCTCGTGCTCGAGGCGGAGCTGCGCGGGCGGGGCGGACATTCGTCGCGCGCCGACGAGCTGCCGGCGCCGCTCGGCGAATTGGCGCGGCTCGCGGCGGCGTGTCACGCGTTCGGCGTCGAGCGGCGCGCGCGCGGGCCGGAGGGATTTCGCGGGCTGTGCTTGAACGTGGCGAAGCTCGACGGCGGCGTGGCGTTCAACGTGGTGCCCGACGAGGCGCGGCTCACGGTCTCGCTCCGGCCGCCGCCCGGCGCCGACGTGGCGTCGCTGCGCGGCGAGCTGGAGGCGATCGCGCGCGCCGAAGCGCCCCAAGCGAGCGTGCACTTTCCCGTCGACAATCCGCCGTTCGCCACGCGCGACGCGGCGCCGTTTCGCGCGCTCACCGGCGGCGCGCGCGCGATCGATCTGGCGTTCTGGACCGAGGCGGCGCTGCTCTCGCAGGCGGGCCTCGACGCGGTGGTGTTCGGGCCGGGCGACATCGCGCAGGCGCACGCGCCCGACGAGTGGGTGGCGATCGCCGACGTCCGCGCCGCGCGCGCCGTCTTCGCCGCCGCGTTTCGTTCCAGCCACGAGCAGGGCCGCGATGGAAACCGCTGAGGTCGTCCTCCGCTTTCTCGAGAGCGTGGCGCAGCGCTCGGAGACCGAGTTCTACCTCGGCCTGTTCCGCGCCGAGTCGAAGGAGCGCTTCGCCGCCATCTCCGTCGACGCCAACGTCGCGCGCCACGCCACCGAGGCGGTGGTGCTCGACCTGCGCTTCCTCGCCGCGCTCGGCCTCGCGCCGGTGGTCGTGCTCGGCCTGTTCGAGCCGACCGACGCCGCCGAGCACGCCGCGCGCATCCGCCGCCGCCTCGAGCGCGCGGGCGTGCCGTCCAAGCTGGTGTCGCCCGCCGACGCCGCCGCGCTGCACGACGAGGCGCGCGACTCGGCGCGCGCGGGCGTGCTGCCGATCGTGGCGTTCACCGTCGGCGGCAAGAGCGAGACCGAGGTCGACGAGCGGTTCGCGCGGCTGGGCGCGCT
>DASREC010000398.1:0-7337 GCA_035652295.1 Polyangia bacterium | reverse complement strand
CAGCGTCACGACCAGGTCGGGCTCGAAGTCGAGGAGGTTCTGTCGCGCCCAATGATAGGTCTGAAACACCTTGTCGCCGCCTCGTCCGTAAGCGGCCACCTCGAAGCGCACTCCCCGGCCGGCGAACTCTTCAGTGAGTCTCTTCTCCAGGATCGCCGACCACGTGTCCGCAGTGTTCTGCGTCGCCTGGTCGGTCGTCGAGGCGCCCAGGCAAAGAATGCGAATCGTGCGCTCGGGCTTTTCTTTCGTTCTCATTCCGATTGAGCGCAGCCCGAACTGGTTCAGCTCGTAGGTGACGCGCGGCTTCAAGCCCGGCAGGTTCTGCTCGACGGTCTGCTGCACCTCGGGTGTCCGCGCGGGATAGATCAGCCACAAGACTCCATCGAGCGCGACCAGCGTTACGAGCCCGAGCAGCACCTGTCTGGCGACGGTTCGCAGCGTGATGGACGGCTTCTTCGAATCGGTGACCGCGGCAATCCGATGCACGCCCGGCGCCCAGGCAAGCGGTGGGCCACGCGTGTACGTCAGCGCGAGGCGTCTTGCGCAGTCACCGGCAGCGGCACCTCGGGCTTGGCCGGAGGCGCGGTCAGTGCGGCGTCGAGCTGCTCTCGAGCCTCGTTGGTTCGCGGCGCCAATCGATCGGCGACGTCCTGGAGCTCTTGCACGAGGGGGCGCCGCGCTTCGACCGCGCGCTCGAGCGTGCGCTGAAGTCGCGCGCGCCGTTCGAACTGCTCTCGCGAGCCGTCGGCCTTGCGCGCGCTCTCGCGGTAGTCGAAGAACCCGAGCGCGTCGCGGCGAAGGGCGTCGATGGAGCGCGCGAGCTGCGCTTGCGCCTCGGCATCGAGGGTTGCGCGCGCGTATGGCTTGAGGCCGCGCGCGTCGCCGAACCAGGCGCGCCCGGCCGCGCCGAAGCCGACCGGCTCGGGCAGATCCTCGTAGACGAAGATCGGATGGCTGGCGAATGGAAACCGGTTCGAGTACACGGCGAACACGAGCGCGCCGTCGGCGCGCGTGCGCACCGCCGCGGTGAGCGGCCCGAGCGGAAAAAATGGATCGATGGCCGCGCGCGCCGCCTGCTCGAGGCGCGCGCGCGCCGCCAGATCGAGCGCGAGCGGCGATTTGCCGTGCGCGAGCGGCGAACGTTTGAGGGTGGTCATCAAGTCGCGCAGTTGTTCGATCCCCACCACGACGTTGAGCGCGCTGCCCGCCGAGTAGCCCGCGTGATAGATCCCGACCAGCTCGAACTCGCCGGTCGCGCACGAGACCGCCAGCACCGGCGAGCCCGAGTTGCCGGCGGAGAGCAGCGCATCGATCACGAAGTCGTCGTGGTCCCAGTCCTTGTAGTCGTCGTGATCGTAGGCGGAGATGACCTTGCCGACGTTGATGGCGGCAAACGCGCCGAGCGGGAAGCCGCGCACCTGGACGACGTTGCGCGGCTTGAGCGCCGTCGAGCGGCCAATCTTCCAGGGAATGATCGGCAGCGTGACCTTGGCCCGAAGCACCGCGGCGTCCAGTTGTCGATCGGTGACGACGTGGGTGAGCGGCACGTCGTCGCGATCGTAGTCATCCGACTCGTTGTCGACGATCTTGAGTGAGTCGCCGACACGCTTGCATCCGGCGGGCACGCCGTCGACCGGATGATCGCGGTCGGTGACCGCGGGCCACTCGGCCACGTGCTGGTTGGTGAGCAGCAGCGTTTCATTCCCCTGGCGCTCGAAGCCAAACGCGGTCCCATGCGCCACCACGTTCTGGCGGGTGCGCCGCACGCTGCCATCCGTGGCGTACGACAGGCACTCGTAGATCGCCGAGGTTCGCACGCACACCGAATATCCCTGGCTGTCGAGTTGGCGCGCACGCGTCGAGAGCATGGACAGGTCGTCGGCGTATTCGCCGGAGCAGTACGGCCTGTCGGCCACGCTCGGAGTCTCGGCGAAAGCGGAACTGGAGATCGTGGCGATTAGAAGGATGAGCCGGGGCGCGATACCGACGGTGCGCATGGTCGACGATGAGGCAAGTCGTACGCCATGGAGCAGCCCTATGCCGGGGCGTGGGTGACTCGAACGTGCTTCTACAGTCGTGCAATCTGCATCGGTGGCGTCGCCCGAGCCGCTCGTTCCCTCTTGCGACTTGCAACGCTGCGATCGTGAGCGCGCCGATTTCGGCCGCTCCGCGCAGCGTGCGAGCGTGTGTTTTCGGGTGGCATGTCGTGTGCTCAGCGGTGCGCTGTCGCCTGTCAGTGAGCGCGCGCGCTGCGCCGAGGAGCGGAGCCATGAAACGTGTGGGGCGGTTGTGCTGTCTGGCTCTCTCTCTCGCTGCCGGTTGCGGTGAGTCGTTCATTCATTCTGCGGATGGCGGCGACAATGACTCCACTCCCTCTGATCCGTGCGCTGGAATCGTCTGTGACGCTCCGCCCGCGCGCTACTGCGTCGACCAGATCACGCTGAGGAGTTTCGCCGCGGCTGGTACCTGCGCCAACGGACAATGCAGCTACGCGCGCACGGATGCCGTCTGCGCAATCGGTTGCGAGAGCGGCGCATGTACCGATCCCGATCCGTGCGCGGCCATCACGTGCAACGCGCCGCCCGCGTCGTCGTGCGTGGACGGCACGACGCTACGAACCTATTCGATCTCGGGCACGTGCTCGGCGGGAGCTTGCAGCTACTCGAGCACGGACACGGCGTGCGCGCACGGCTGCCGGACGGGAGCGTGCCTCGACGATCCCTGCGCGGGCGTGATCTGCGACTCTCCGCCGACGAAGACGTGCTCGAGCTCGACCACGCTGCGCGCCTGGTCCTCGCCGGGAACGTGCAACAGCGGACTCTGTTCTTATGCGTCCTCGGACATGGCCTGCGCGAACGGCTGCGCGGCCGGAGCATGCAGCGCCGATCCATGCGCGGGCGTGACCTGCAATGCACCACCGGCGCCTCAGTGCGCGAGCGCGACGCTGCTGCGCACGTATTTTTCGAGCGGGACGTGTCACGGGGGCGCCTGCTTCTACGCTTCGAGCGAGACGACGTGCTCGGCCCGATGCCAGGCCGGCGCTTGCGTCGCGACCGCAGTGCCGTGGCCGGCCGTTGGCGCGTCTCCGTTCGCGATCGTGACCGTCGACTCCAGCCACGACGGCGTGCTCGACCTTGCCACTTCCAACCTGGGCGGCACCGTCAGCTTTTTGAAAAACGAAGGGGACGGCACCTTCGTCGGGCCGGCCGACTATGTCGTCGGCATGACCCCGATGGGAATCGCGAGCGGAAGCTTCGACGGCCACGCGGGCCTCGCGGTCGCCGACTTCAACGACGGCCACGTGAGCGTGCTGCTCGGCTGGGGCGACGGCGGGTTTCAGTCCGCGGCGAGCTACTCCGCCGGCGACAATCCGGCCTCGGTCACCGCGGGCGACTTCAACAATGACGGCGCGATCGATCTCGCCTTCGTGGACAACGCCAACAACGACGTCGCGCTGCTGCTCGGGAACGGCACCGGCATGTTCTTTCCCACGCCGGCCACCTTCGCCGTCGGCCCGCTGCCGCTCTTCGTCGCCAGCGGCGACTTCAACGGCGACGGCAAGCTCGACCTCGTCACGGGAAACTGGGGCGCCGAATACGTGAGCGTGCTCCTCGGCCAGGGCGACGGCACGTTCCAGGCGGCGAGCAGCTTCCCCGCCGGCACCAGCCTCGGCAGTCCGGTGTCAGTGACCGTCGGCGATTTCGACGGAGACGGCAAGCTCGACCTCGCGACCGCGGACAACGACACGAACGGCGCGGTGAGCGTGCTGCTGGGCAAGGGCGACGGTTCGTTCAAAGTGCCTCGCAACTTCGCCGTCGGAGCGAACCCCGCCTCGATCGTGACCGGCGACTTCGACGGAGACGGCAAGCTCGACCTCGCGACCGCGAACGCCGGTGCCGCCAGCGTGAGCGTGCTGCTAGGCAACGGCGACGGCACGTTCCAATCGGCGCTGGCGTTCCCCGTCGGCACGCAGCCGCAGTCGGTGACCGCGGGCGACTTCAACGGCGACGGCAAGCTCGACCTCGCGACCGCAAACGAGGGCACGAGCAACGTCAGCGTGCTCCTCGGCCAGGGCAACGGCTCGTTCTTTTAATCAACCGCATTGCAATGAGGTTCAAGTGCCCTTCATTGTTGGACGCAGAAGCTCGCCGCGGTCACGTGTCCGCTCGGGTCGTAGGCGTTCGGCAGCGAGAACGCGCCCGGGAGGATCGGGTTTTGCGAGCCCGTCGGCGGCGGGTAGGTCGAACGGCAAACGTAGTTCGTGTCGCGGCAGTCCGAGTCGCCGCCGCAACCTTCCATGCACCAGCGGCGCTCCGACGACAGCGGGGCGCAAAGCGCCGAGGCGCAGACGCCGGCGACGAACGAGTTGCAGACACACGTCTCGTCGATCAGGCATCCGGTGGCGCTCTTCGTCGGATCGCACGGCTCATTGAGTATCGGCGTGAAGAAGCGGACGCAGGGCTGGTTGTCCGGGCACGTCGCGACATCGCAGTCTTCTACAGTGCAGTAGCCGCCGATCTGGGACGTGTCGCAGAAACGATCGCCGGCCGGGCTGCAGTCGACATTCTGACCGCAAGCATCGCCGAGGTTGTGAGTACACGCGGTGGTCGCGATGACCAGAGAGAGTGCCAGGACACGGTTCATGGCGCGCCGCGAGTTGCACTAACTGGACCCGTCCTCCGCCGGCCCGGAAGGTGCTTTGCGCTTGCTCTTGTAATCAACTCTATGACGAGGGGGAGCCATGAAGAACCAGGTTCGACTGATCTGCGTGCTGGGCCTGCTCTTGTCGGCGCGGGCCGCGACGGCGCAGCTCGGGCTCGCGGCGTTCGAAGACGTCATCGAGCTGCGCGACGGTACGATCCTGCGTGGCCGCGTGACCGAGCTGCGGCCGGGCGATCATGTCGAGATCGTTCTCCTCGACGGACGCAGCCAGATGGTGCAGTGGGGCGAGATCGTCTCGAGCGTCGGGCCGTCATTTCCGCAGCAGCGCCGGCAGCTCGCCGATCGTTACTTGCAACCCTCGCCGGGCCGCGAGCCGGTGATCGTCGAGTCGACCGGCCCATCGCTCACCGTCGGCGTGCTCACGCTGCGCCCGATGATCGGCCAGGAGACGCAAACCACCGACGACGGCGTGAACCTCGAGCAGCTCACGATGGACTGGCAGTCGCGCAGCGGGATCGTCGTGTGTACGGCGACGCCGTGCCGCATCTATGCCCCGCCCGGCGAGTTGATGATCCAGAGCAGCGGGCCGGGAATCCTCGGCTCGACGGTGGGCGTCACCGTCGAACCCGGCGGCGTGCGCGTCAAGCTGCGCGCTCCGACGGTGCTGGCACGCCGCCACGCGGGAGCGCTGTTCGGCGCATCGCTCGCGGGCGTGGTCGGTGGGCCGATCCTGCTCGGCCTGGGAGCCGCGTTCTCCGCCGACAGGGCGACCACCGGAGACGCGAACATCTACTATGGGCTCGGCGGCGCGCTCCTCGGCGTCGGCGCAATCCTGGCGGTGACCGGAATCGTCCTGCTCGCGATCAATCGACCCGGCATCGCCTCCATCGAGCCGCTCAACGGGACCGTCCACTTCTGATCACTGCGACGGCTCGAAGTGGATCTGCGCGTTGGTGACGTAATCGAAGGTGCCGAGCTGAATCGCCGCGCCGCTGAAGTCATCCGGCGCCGGCGTGTACACGAGCTCGCCGGCGAGCGCGGCGCCGCCACCGTCGTCGGCCCAGACCTGAAAGTCGATGCCGTCGGCGAACGTGGCCGGATCGGCGTCGAGCAGCGGCTCGTTCCACTGTGGCGCGTAATCGCCGTAGACGATGCTGCTGGTCGCGGCGGTGCCGTCGATCAGCACGGTCACGTAGGTATCGGGAGGCGGTCCGCCGCCGAAGCCGTCGCTCAAATCCGCGAAGTCGAGCACCAGCGTGTAGAAGGCGACGCCCGCGGGACCGCCGCCGCCGACTACTACTGTTCCACCGCCCGGCGGCGGATAGCCGGGCGGCGGCGGCTCGGGTCCCGGCGGCGTGACGATGCAGCCGCCGAGCAGCAGTGCCAGCAAAGCGGCGGACGGAATCGCGGTCGAGTGACGCATGCGCCGCGTTCGAGCAATCACTGTTCCAGCGAACGAACCTGCCGCGGCGATTGCGCTCGACCGGCATCGGCCTTGCTTCGCGACGCCCGGCCATGACCCAGCGCACCGCCGACGACCAAAAGTCTCGCGTTCTGCAATCAACCCTCGTGATCATGGGCGCGATCGTCTTGCTTCCTGCAAGCGCGCGCGCGCACGCGGCCTGCGAAAACGTGGTCGCGCCGCACGGCGAGACGGTCCTCGTCCTCCGCCCGCCGTCGGATTTCACGATCTGCCGCGATGGGCACGAACAAGCCGACGTGGTCGCGGGCCGGCGCGTGTTTCTCGAGCTGCAGCCGACCGCGGACGGCGCGATGTTCGAGTTCCGGCTGCGCGGCCAGAAGAGCGAGCCCGGGCCGAGCGGGCTCGCGGCGTGGGAGGAGCTGGCCGCGAACGCGGCGGGTGTGCTCCACGATCTCGCCGAGTCGAGTGAGCCGATCGCCGAGCAGCGGCCGGTCATGAGCGACGCGGCGCGCCGCCCGCTCGCCGCGGCGCGGGAGCTCTACCTCGGCATGGTCACGCCCGAGTTCCACGGAGCGGCCCGCGAGGCGGCGACCGAGTCGGCCGAGCTGCCGGCGATCGCGGCGACGCTCGCGCGCTGGTGCAAGCGCTACCAGGGACGCGCCTCGCCGCTCGCCGACGAGCTGCACACCCGCTGCGCAGCGTCCGCGTTCTCCGACGGAGCGACGATCAAGGTCGTGGCGGCGCTGCGCTCCGCGCTCGACGATTTCCATGCCCGCCGCGCCAAGGCGCGCGAGCTCCTGGTGCAGGCCGACGCGGTGCCGAACGATCCGCTGGCGCAGGATGCGGCGGTGCGCGCGCTCGCCGAGGCGCGCGCGTCGGCGGCCGCCGTCGTCGAGCGGGCGCGCTCGCTCCAGCCGCTCGCGAGGGAGCTGGCGCGCGCCGCCGCCGCGCTGCGCGAAGCCGTCCAGGCGAACGGCGAGCTCGAGCCCGGCCACCCGGTGTTCCTCGCCCGCTATCCGCGCGCGGGCCAGGTCGTGCTCGAGCTCGAGGTGCGCCCCGTCGGCATCCTGGCGGCGGGCGCGGCGACGGCCAAGAGCGACACGAGCGTGCTGACGTTCCGCTTCTCGGTCGTGGACACGCACTACATCGATCTCGAGGTGGGGCTCGGGATCACCGGTGGCGTACCGCCGGTGCCGACGCTCTCGACGACGAACGGCATGGCGGTGATTCAGGGCAAGGCGGTCGACGAGTT
>DASREC010000397.1:0-10087 GCA_035652295.1 Polyangia bacterium | reverse complement strand
AAGCCGATCGGCGCGTACACCGCCGCCAGCGTCACGGTCATCGCCACGATCGGCCCCACCAGCTCGCGCGCGCCGATGAGCGACGCCTGGAGCGGCGTTTTGCCGTCGCGGATGTGGCGCTCCACGTTCTCGACGACGACGATCGCGTCGTCGACCACCAGCCCGACCGAGAGCACGATCGCCAGCAGCGTGAGCAGGTTCACCGTGAAGCCGAACACCTGCATCAGGAACACCGCGCCGATGAGCGACAGCGGAATGGCCACGATCGGCACCAGCACCGTGCGCAAGGATCCGAGGAACACGAAGATCACGATCATCACGATCAGCACCGTCTCGACCAGCGTGTGCTGCACCTCGTGCACGGCGTCGTTGATGTACTTGGTCGAGTCGTACGCGACCGAGACCTCCATGCCCGTCGGCAATTCGCGCTGGAGGATCTCGACCTCGTGGCGCACGCGGCTGATCACGTCGAGCGAGTTGGCGTTGGGCAGCACCCACACGCCCATGAACACCGCCTTCTGTCCCGACAGGCGCACGTCTTGATCGTAGGAGTCGGCGCCCATCACCACGTCGGCGACGTCCTCGAGCCGCACCAGCGCGCCGTCCTGCTGGCGAATGACCAGCCGCTTGAAGTCGGCGACCGACTGCAGATCGGTGGCCGCGCTCAAGTTGACCTGCACCAGCTGGCCCTTGGTCTGCCCGACGGCGGCGAGGTAGTTGTTCGAGCCGAGCGCCTGGCGCACCTGCGCGGGGCTGACGTTGAGCGCGGCCATGCGATCGGGCTTGAGCCACGCGCGAATGGCGAACGTGCGGCCGCCGATCATGTCGGCGCGCTGCACGCCCTCGAGCGCCGAGAGCCGCGGCTGCACCACGCGGATGAGGTAGTCGGTGACCTGGTTGTCCTCGAGGATCGTCGACGAGAAGCCGAGGTACATGGACGCGATCACCGAGTCGGAGGGCTCGATGTTGATGGCGGGGACCTCGGCCTCGGGCGGCAGATCGGCGCGCACCTGGTTGACGCGCGCGGTGATGTCGGCGAGCGCGCCGGCCGCGTTGAAGTTGAGCTTGAGGCGCACATTGATGGTGGAGAGGCCCTGCGCGCTCTGCGACTCGATGTAGTCGATGCCGTCGGCGGCGGCGATGGCGCGCTCGAGCGGCGTGGTGATGAAGCCGCGCACGAGGTCGGCGCTGGCGCCGACGTAGACGGTGCGCACGGTGACCGTGGCGCTCTCCAGCTTCGGGTACTGCCGCACGTTGAGCGAGCGGAACGCCTGGAGCCCGGCGATCACGATCACCAGGTTCACGACGATCGCGAGCACGGGGCGGCGGACGAAGAGATCGGTGAACTTCACGCGCGGCTCAGAGGTTGTCGACGTGCGGCGCGAGCGCCGGCGTCGGTTTGACGTCGTTGTTGATGACCACGCGGCTGCCGTTGCGCAGCTTGAACGCGCCGGCGGTGACCAGCTCCTCGCCCGCCTTCACGCCGTCGTCGATGGCGACGAAATCGCCGCGCGCCACGCCGAGCCGCACGAACTGCTGCCGCGCGAACCGCGCCGGCTGCCCGTCGGGCCCCGGCTTCTCCTCGACGACGAACACCGAGTCGCCGTAGGGCGCGTGCACCACCGCGGTCGCCGGCGCGGTCACCACCTTGAGCTTGGTGTCGCGCACCACCGTCACCTGCACGAACATCCCGGGGCGCAGCTTGTCCTGCTTGTTGGGGATGCTCGCGCGCAGCTTGATCGAGCGCGTGGTCGCGTCGATGGTCGGGTCGAGCGCGCCGATCGTGCCGAGGAACGGCGTGCCGTCGGCGCGGCCGACCGCGACGCGCACCGGCGTGCCGACCTTCACCGCCGGCAGGTACTGCTGCGGCAGCGTGAAGTCGACGTACACCGAGCCGAGCGACTCGAGCACCGTCACCGTCGTGCCCGGGTTCAGGTACTGCCCGAGGTTGATCGCGCGGATGCCGAGCCGCCCGCCGAACGGCGCGCGCACGGTCTTGCGATCGATCTGCGCCTTGAGCGCGCCCTCGTCGGCGCTCGACGTGCGCAGCTGCGCCTCGTCGGTGTCGATCTGCGCCTGCGCCACCATCTGCTTCTCGGCCAGCTTGCGCGTGCGCCCGACGCCGAGCTCGGCCAGGTTGCGCCGCGCCTCCAGCGACTCGAGCTGCGCGCGCTCGACGCTGGTGTCGAGCTCGACCAGCACCTGGCCGGCGCGCACCACCTGGCCCGACTCGAAGTGGATCGCGGTCACCACGCCCGGCGCCTCGTTGCTCACCGCCACGCCGCGCACCGCCGCCACCGTGCCGACGGCGGAGAAGGTGCCCTCCCACGAATCTTCCTGCGCGACCGTGGTGCCGACGACCTCGGGCGGCGGGCCGGCTTTCTGTCCGACCGCCATCGCCTGCGAGAGCGTGGCGAACTGCCGCGACTTGATGAACGCCAGCCCGGCGACGATGGCGACGACGATGACGATGGGGATGAGATAGCGCATTCCGCTCCCTTGGATGCCAAGCGCGGGCGAACGTGTCAACCCGACCGGCGTCCGCCGCTAGCGTTGGGCGGCGCGGCGGGCGGCGGGCGGTCGCAGGATGGCGCGGATGGTGTCGGGGGCGACGCCGAGCAGGCGCGCCAGCTCCGACGGGCGGCCGCCGAGCGCGTAGAGGAGACGCACGGTGCGCAGATCGGACTCGGGCAAAAGCGCCAGCTCGCGCGCGACGCGGCGGCTCATGCGCGCGCCCGATCCATGGTAGCGCCGCGCGTGCGCGCCGCGCGGAACTGCGAGATCGAGACGCCGAACGCGCGCCGCCACAGCCGGCGCAGCTGCCGCGAGTCCTCGAACCCGCAGCTCGCCGCGATGTCCTCGATGGTGCGCTGCGGATCGTCGAGCAGGTCGCGCGCCACCTGCAGCTTCACGCGCGCGCCGAACTGCTTGGGCGTGAGGGCGGTGGCGCGGCGAAACACGCGCGCCAGGTTGCGCGGGCTCATCGCCGCCACGCGCGCCAGCTCGGCCAGCGTCGGCTTCTCCTCCGGGTGCGCGACGATGAAGTCCTGCACGCGGTGCACGCCCGGGTGCAGGTGCGTGCGATGATCGAGGTACACGCTGCGCTGCTCCTGCTCGCCCGAGCGGCGCAGGTAGACCACCATCACGCGCGCGGTGCGCGCCGCCACCAGCGGTCCGTGATCGCGCTCGACCAGCGCCAGCGCCAGGTCGAGGCCCGACGCGATGCCGGCGCTGGTGACGATCGCGCCGTCCTCGACGAACAGGCGATTCTCCAGCACGCGCGCGCGCGGCCACTTCGCGCGCAGCCGCTCGATCAACTGCCAGTGTGTGGTGCAGCGCCGCCCGTCGAGCAGCCCGGCGTGCGCCAGCGCGAACGCGCCCGAGCACACCGACGCCAGCCGCGCGCCGGCGTCGTGCGCGCGCCGCAGCCAGGCGCTCGCCGCGCGGTCGGCGCGCTCGATCGTCGACGACGACATGCCGGGGATCAGCACCAGGTCGCCCGCGCGTGGCGCCGGCAGCGGCTCCAGCTCCGACAGCATCAGCCCCTGCGACGAGCGCACGCGCGGCCGCGTGGCGCAGAACTGCAAGCGGTAGTCGGCGCCCAGCTCTGAGGCCTCGTGCAGCACCTGGACGGGACCGGCCAGGTCGAGCAGGTGCACCTGCGGCAGCATCAACACCAGCACGCGGCGCGCTCTCGACACGAAATCGACTCTAGCCGCGCGCGTCCGATCCGCAAAGGACGAACACCGGACGGATCAGGCCATCACGTTTGGGCCGCGCGGGCGCGTGGTAAAATCGCCCCATGGACCTCTCCTGGATTCACGAGACCAGCCCGCGCTGGGACGCGCGCAAGGCGGCGATCGTCGGCGAGGCGCCCGCCGGCGTCTTCGACAGCCGCTACCGCCGGCTGCGCGACGGCGAATCGGTGCCGGGCGAGTGGTGGCGCGTCGAGTCCGGCGGCCAGGTGATCGCCTTCGGCTGGATGGACGTCTGCTGGGGCGACGCGGAGATCCTGCTGGCGGTCGACCCGCGCGCGCGCCGCGGCGGCGTGGGGCGCTTCGTGCTCGATCGTTTGCACGAGGAGGCGCGGCGCCGCGGCCTCAACTACCTCACCAACATCGTGCGGCCGACCCACCCGCAGCGCGCCGAGGTCACCGCCTGGCTGGAGAAGCAGGGCTTCCGCGACTCCGACGACGGCCGCCTCGTCTGCTCGGTGCACCGCGCGGGCTAACGCGCGCTGGTCTCGAGCGGCCGATCGTGGCGCGGCTGCAGCGGGCGGCTGTCGAGCGGATAGCGCGCGCTGAACGCGTCGATCTCGCCGGCCGAGATCGCCAGCGGCGCGCGCAGCACCTGCCAGCGCACGCCCTCGGTGCACGGCGGCGCGGTCAGCGATCCCACGTAGCGATCGTAGGCGCGCTCGGCCGGCAGGATCGCCTCGGGCGAAAACGGCGCGTCGAGCGAGCGCGCGCCGCCCGGCGGCGGCAGCTGCGCGAAGATCGGCGCCAGCGCCGACGGCGCGCCGCCCGACTCCACGAGCACGCCGATCACCGCCAGCGCGCCCCCGGCCGTCTTGTGCACCAGGTGCAGCTCCAGCGGCGCGCGCCGCCCGTCGACGGTGTGCTCGCTCGGATGATGAAAATGAAACTGCACCAGCGGGTAGCGCGCGCCGTCGAGGTCGAGCCACGAGCCGGGCGCGAGATCGATCTGGATGGTGTGGCCGTTGTCGACGACCTTGCCGGCCGACGGCACATAGTGGAAGCCGAGCGCCGGCAGCGCGGCGGGCGTGGCGCCGGCGAGATCGATCGGCGACTGCGCGCGCCCGTCGCCGCACGCGGCGAACGCGGGATCGAGCGCGCCCCAATGCTCGGGGCCGGTCGCGCCTTCATACGACCAGTGCGCGTGGTGCGCCGGCGCGGCGGGCGCCGCCGGCGTCGAGGGTGAAGGCGCGTGCGCGCAACCGGCGAGCGCGGCGGCGAGGACCAACGAACGGGCGCCATCGAGCATGCGCCTGCATAGCACGAACGCGTCAGCGGCAGGTGTAGCAGGTCGGGCAGCCGTCGGCGCCGACGCCGCGGCACGCGTTGGGATCGACGCAGTCGGCGGGATTGCAGCACGCGCACGTGTCGCAGCCCGACGGATCCTTGGCGTTGCCGAGCCCGCACGTCCCGCTGCACGCGATCGCCGCGCACGCGCCGCCGTCGGTCGCCTGCCCGCCGGCGCACAAGCACGACGGGCAGCCGGTGGCGTCGTCGGTGCGCGTGCCGCTCGGACACGCCGCCTTGCACGCGAGCTGCGGGCACTGCGCCGGCGGCGAGCCGTGTCCGCAGTCGACGAGGAACAGCAGCAGCGACAGGGCGGCGAGCGCGCGCGTCATGCGCCGGCGTGCAGCAGATCTCGTGCCGCGCGCGATTTCGCGAGCTTCGCCGCGCGCACCATGACGCCCGCGCCCCGGTCGCCCGCCCGCGCCTCGAATTTTCGCGACCCGCCATGGTAGGGTGCGCGCATTCGCGCCGTGCTTCGCAAAGGCCTGCGGGTGATCGTCGACGCGTGGCTGATCTGCGGCTCGCTCGCGCTCCTGCTCGGCGTCACCGAGCTCGGCTGCCAGGCGTGGCTGCGCATCCACCCGGCGCCCGATCCGTTCTGGGACGCGACCGCGCTGCGCGTGCAGGCCGAGCACGACGCGCCGTGGACCGACGGGTACCAGACCGAGCTGCAGCGCTCGTTCGACGCGGTCGAGTACCAGGACTTCGTGTCGTGGCGCCATCGCCCCGAGCACGGGCTGTACCTCAACGTCGACGACGACGGCAACCGGCGCACGTGGAATCCGCCGCTCCCCGACGGCGCGCCCGAGATCTGGCTGTTCGGCGGCTCCACGCTCTGGGGCTTCGGCGTGCGCGACGATCACACCATCGCGTCCGAGCTGTCGCGCCGGCTGTCGGAGGCGGGCGTGGCGGCGCGCGTGCGCAACTTCGGCGAGTGGGCGTTCGTCTCGACGCAGGAGCTGCTCCTGCTGCTGAGCGCGCTGCAAGCTCCGCAGCGCCCGGCGATCGTGATCTTCTTCGACGGGCTCAACGACGTGTGCTGGCCGCTGTCGAACGACGAGGGCGAGCCGCGCACGCAGCGCAGCCGCCGGCTCCACCTGCCGACGGTGGGCGGCGCGCTGCGCACGCTGCTTCACCGCTTCGCGCTCTATCGATCGTTGACGCGACGCCCGCCGCCCGCGCTGCCGCCCGAGCGGTTCGAGGCGGCGGCGCAGGAGATCGCGCGCGTCTACGTCACCAACGTGCGCGCCGCCGAGGCGCTGGCCGGCCGCTTCGAGTTTCAGGCGCTGTTCTATTGGCAACCGACGATCGTGCGCAAGCGCGAGCTCTCGCCGCTCGAGCAGCGGCTGCGCTTCGTCGAGCCGATGATGCACGGCCCGGGTCGGCGCCTGTTCGAGCTGACGTCGCAGGCGGTGCTCGCGTCGCTGCGCGACGATCGATCGTTTCACGACGTCGAGGATCTGTTCGCCGCCGAGCGCGACACGATCTACGCCGACAACCTGCACTACACCGAGGCGGCGTCGGCGCGCATCGCGGCGCGGCTCGCCGACGACGTGCTGCCGCTCGTGCGCGCGCGCTCAAGCTCCGCCGCCGCGCGCCGATGAAGCGGCATGAGCAAGAGAGTGCTGATCGTCGATGACGACGCCGCCATCCGGCGCCTGTACGCCACCATCCTCACCAAGCACGGCTATGACGTGATCGAGCGCGAGAGCGCCGACGACCTGGTCGCGCTGGTGGTCGCGGCCGAGCCGCTGGTGCTGCTGCTCGACCTGATGATGCCGGCCGTCGACGGGCTCGAGGCCGCCGAGCGGGTGCGCCGCGACTGGCGCACGCAGGACGTGCGCATCATCATGCTGAGCGCCGCCGCGTCGTTCGAGGCCGCGCGCCGCGCCACCGAGATCGGCGTCGAGCGCTACCTGGTCAAGCCGATCCGCAGCGACGCGCTCGTCGCCGCCGTCGAGGGCCGCTCGCCCGAGCGCATCCGCTCGGTCGCCTGAGCGCGCGTCAGTTGATGGTCACGTCGACGTTCGCGCTCTGCGAGCCGATCGTGCACGTCGCCACGTAGTGGCCGGCGGGACCGACGAACGAATAGAGCGATCCCGGCGCGTCTCCGGTCCACCCGCCGGCGCCGCCGATCTCCCAGCTTCCGCCCCCCGAGTTGCACGTGAAGCCCAGGTTACCGACGACGCCCGGCGGAGAGGTCGACCAGTTGCAGAACGCTCCGTAGACGGGCCTGGCGCCGACGTACGGCTTGATTCCGATCGTCGGTGGGCATCCCGAGCCGGAGGTCGACGGCGCCGATGGCACCACTTTGGTGACGTCGGAGTAATAGAAGAGCGTGAGCGTTCTGGTCACCTCGATCGCCGCCGATTTGAAGTGAATCGCCGCGGGGCCGGAAGCGCTCCCGACGAAGACGTAGTCGTCGTGCTCCATCAGTGTATTGCCGTCGTCGACGTGCAACTGTGACCAATCCCCCGGGCCGACCGGACCGTCGTAGCTCAACGTGAGGCCGCCCGTGCCGAGCAGCGGAGTCCCGTCGTGGAAGGACGTCGCGCGATAAAAGTTCTGGTCGCCGGCGATCAGCGCTAGACCATCGGGCCCCGCGATCGTGACGACGTTCGGCTGCTCGACCGTGATGACGGCGAAATCGATGAGCCCGCCGTTCGCATCGAGCAACTGCATTTGAGCCGTTCCCACGCCGGCCGCGTGCGCGGTCAGGTTGGCGACGATCCAAGCCGGCGTCGGGAGCGTAGAGACGCTGAACGTGACCACGGTCGGATCGGACGACGCGACGCTCGCGACCTTCGGCGCGGTTCCCAACACGAGCGCTCCACCCGCCTGGTCCGCGTTGGCCGCGAGCGGTTGATCGAACCCCGTGAAAGAGCCGAACCCCGTAATGTATCCGAACCCGGCGACACCCATCGCGCCGCGCGTCGGCAGCATCGCGACGTCGGCGGCGGACGGTCCGGGCGGCGGGTTCGGCGGCGACGGTGCCACCGCCGGTTGGTGGCACGCCGCGCAAAGCGACGCGAGCACTGCAATCCACCGCATCCCGATCATGGTACCACGCGCCGGATCGCGCTGCGGCAAATTGCCGCAATGGCGCGCCGTCAGTGGTTGACGCCGGCGAAGATTTGGCTGAACTGGAACGTGCTCGAGCCGGCGACGTTGCACACGTCGAGGTTGGTCGCCGAGGGGCACTTCTCGTCGCGCTGAATCGCCCAGAACGACACCAGCCCGAGCCGCTTCAGCTTGGCGTGCGCGATCAGCGCCTGCGCGTCGGCGATCGAGAAGGTCTCGTTGTCGTCGTTCTTGCCGATCATCGGCGTGGCGCCGACCATGCGATACGCCTGATCGAGCGTCGCGCCGGCGATCAGCGACTGCACCTGCGCGGCGGTGGCGTCGACCGACGCGATCGGCGTGGTCGAGAGATCGGTGCCGTCGCCGTAGTCCATGGTCATCACGTTGACGAACGAGATCTGCACGCCCGCGCTCAGCGCCGACTGCACCACCGCCAGCCCGAGCGCGTCGAGCCCATCGGGATTGACCGGCAAGGTGAACGCGACGCGGATGCCCTTCTTCGCCTGCACCTGCGCGAGCGCCGACGCGCGCATGGCGTTGATGGCGGCGTTGCTGGTGGCCGCGCCCTGCTCGATGTCGAAGTCGAGATCGGTGATGCCGGTGGCCTCGACGAACGCGGTGAGCGCGCCCGCCAGCGAATTCGCGTCGGGGCACGCGCTCTCGAGGTACGTGCCGTCGGCGCCGCCGAAGCTCGCCTTCACGTGGCCGCCGGCGGCGACGTACGCCTGCACGTCGGCGAGGTTGGATTGGATGTCGGTGGTGACCGCGCAGCCGCCGTTCGACAGCACGAACGCGAGCGTGACCGCGTCCGGGCCGCCCTTGTTTTTCATATCCATCAATGAGGAGAACGCGTAGGCGTTGCTGCCCCAGCCCCAGGTGTAGAAGTACGGCGCGTACTCGGTGGTGACGCCGCCGCCGTCGGGCGCGGCGCCGTCGAGCGCGCCGCCGTCGGGCGCGCCGGCGAGATCGCCGCCGCTCGGGCGGCCGAGCAGATCGGTGTTCGCGCCGCCACCGTCGCCGGTAGGTCCGCCGTTCGCGGCCGGCGCGCCGCCGAGACAGCCGCTCAGGAGCAACGGGATCGCGAGGCGCGCGAAGGACTTCATGCGCGGCGGTTGTGCGAGTTCGGCGCCAACGCGCATCCCGCGAGATTCGCTCGCCGCCGCCGGCGCGCCTGCGGGCGGGGTGTAAACCGCCGCGCGACACCTGGGGCGCGAATCCCCGCCTCGCGCGCCCGGCCCATGCGGCGCGGCGGCGGGGCGGCAATTGCGCGGCGACTGCGCGCGCGTGGCATGCGACGTGCGTTTCGACGCGCGCATGACTCGTCGCTCGCTCCTCGCCGGCGCGCTCGCGCTCGCGTGCTCCGCTCAATCCGGCTGCTCCGCGACCGCGGACTCGAACGCGGGCGACGCCGCGCCGGCGCCCGGCGATCTCGGCACGCCCGCGCAGCCTGCGCCCGACGGCGGCGGCCCCGCCTCCGCCCCGTTCGCCGCGCCGCCCGTCTTCGGCCCCAACGTGCTGGTCTTCGATCCCTCGATGCCGATGAGCGCCATTCAAAGCCGCCTCGACGCGCTCTACGCGCAGCAGGACGCCGCGCAGTTCGGCGCCGGCCGCTACGCGTACCTCTTCAAACCGGGCCACTACGCGCTCGACGTCAAAGTCGGCTTCTACACGCAGGTGCTCGGCCTCGGCGCGTCGCCCGACGACGTCGTGATCACCGGCGCGGTGCGCTCCAAAGCCGATTGGCTCGGCAACAACAACGCCACGTGCAACTTCTGGCGCGGCGCCGAGAACCTCGCGGTCGTGCCGTCGGCGGCGATCGACGCGGGCATCGACGTCTGGGCGGTGTCGCAGGGAACGCAGCTCCGCCGCGTGCACGTCGAGGGCGATCTCAAGCTCGACGACGGCGGCTGGTCGAGCGGCGGCTTCATCGCCGATTCGATCGTCGACGGCACGCTGACGTCGGG
>DASREC010000396.1:0-14413 GCA_035652295.1 Polyangia bacterium | reverse complement strand
CCGAGACCGAGTTGAGGAACTTCACGCCGAAGTGCAGCGCCAGGTCCATGAACGGCAGCACCGGATAGCGCCCCTTGAGACCGAGCGCCAGATCGCCGAGCGACAGGATCACTTCCGGATCGGTGCGGCCCGGATCGGTGCGCGTGTTCTGGTTCGAGCTGTTGAACAGCGCGAGGTAGAGCTCGATGTACTTCCACGGCGTGTAGTTGATGGTCAGATCGCCGGTGAAGCGGCCGTTCGAGTCGCCCTTGAGCGCGCCCGAGCCGGCGACGAGAAAGTTGTCCTGCTGAAAGCCGCCGATGTGCAGGCCGACGCGAAAGTGGCCCGACGCGCCGGAGTCGCCGGTGAGCGTGCGAAACAGGCCGACCGGTCCGTACAGCGACGGCGCGGCGGTGCGATCGTAGAGATCGCCCTGCTGCGCGGCGGGCGCGCCATTAGATGACGGCTCGTCGATGTACGTGACCTTCTCGTCGGTCGTCTCCTGAACTTCCGGAACGATCGGCGGCGGCGGCGGCGTGGGATAGACCGGCCGCACCGTCGGCGCGGTGGTCGGCGGCTTGGGCGGCGGCAGCGTCGTCGGCGGCTGCGTGACCGGCGGCTTCGGCGGCGGAGGCGCCGGCTCGCTCAACCCCGGATCGTCGGCGGGCTGCGCGTGTGCGAGCACGGGCGCGCACAGGAGGCCAAGAATGACTAGTCGGTAACGAAGAAGGGTGCGCGTCGCCTGTCGTCTCATCATGCTCTCTCGTCGCTGTTGGGGTTCGCCGCCGCCCTGAAGCTAGCTCGTCGCGCCGGTCAGATGCATTGACCGCCGACACACATGGTCGGTGGCGTGCAATCGTTGTTGGTGAGGCATTGAGTTCCCTGCCGGCAGAATCCGCCGACGCACAACCATCCCGCCGGGCAATCGCTGTTGATCTGGCAGCGATCGAACGGGCGGCAGGTGCCCTGCTGGCAGTGCTCGTCCGTCGGGCAGTCGCTGTCGAGGTTGCAGTTCATCGGCGGCGGCACGATGCAGAAGCCGGCGCGGCAGACTTCGTTCGGCGGGCAGTCGCCGTCGACCATGCAGCCGCCGGGATTTTCGCAGACGTGCGTGATGCATTTCGTCGGCGGCGGGCACTGGTTGTCGCGCTGGCAGAAGCGCGTCGGCTGGCAAACCGTGCCGACGCAGGTGAAGCCGGCGGCGCAGTCGGCGTCGGAGCCGCAGGTGAACGGCTGGCAGAAGCCGGCGTCGCAGCGCTGTCCCGCCGGGCAATCGCCGTCGGTGGCGCAGTTCGGCTGCGGCGCGCAGATGCGCGAGCCCGGCGCGCAGAACTGTCCCGGCGGGCACGGATTGCCGGGGCCGCAGCCGACCACCGGCTCGCACTGGTGGTTGATGCACGCGGCGTTCGGCCCGCAGTCGGAGTCGCGCGTGCACGACATATCGGGCACGCACTGGCCGGTGAGGAAATCGCACAGCGTGCCGGCCGGGCAGTCGGAGGACTTCGTGCAACCGTTTGGTTGCATGACGCACTTGCCGCCGACGCAGATCTCGCCGGCGGGGCACGCGATGCCGGCGCAGGGATCGTTCACCGGGACGCACTGGCCCATCTGGCAGATGAAGCTCGGCGGGCAGTCGCCGTTCGACATGCAGCCGGTCTGCTGCGGCACGCACATGCCGTTCAAGCACACGTCGCCGGGCGGGCACACGCCGCCGTTCGCGCCGCAGCCGGTGCCCGGCACGCAGAAGCCGAACACGCACTGCTCCGACGGCGGGCAGTCCGCGTTGGTGTTGCACTTGCCCTGCATGTTCGGGACGCACTGCCCGCCGACGCACGTGGTGCCCGGCGGGCACGGCGGCGCGCCCGGACCGCCGCAGCCGAATCCCGACGGCACGCAGAAGCCGAACGTGCACTGCAAGCCGGGCGGGCAGTCGCCGTCGGTCTTGCACATTCCGCCGCCGCCGCCCGGGATGCAGAAGCCGAAGCGGCACGACTCGCCCGGCGGGCACGGCTCGCCGTTCTGGCAGGTCTGCAGCGGCGGGAAGCAGATGTTCATGAACATGCCGGTGCCGCAGCACTCGATGCCGTTCACGCAGTCGAACGTCGGCGGGCACTCGTTTCCCGACGGGCCGCAGCCGGTCGGCGGCGGCAAGCAGAACGCGCCGCCCGGTCCGCAGCACTGGCCGTTCACGCACATGAGCGGCGGCGGGCACGCGGCGCCCGAGCCGCAGCCGCCCGGGATCGGCACGCACGTGTTCTTGATGCACTCGCTGCCGGGCGGGCACGGCGTGTTGGCGCAGCCCTGCGCGGTGCACATTCCGCCGACGCACGCCGAGCCGGGCGGGCAGTTGTCGCAGCTGCCGCCGGGCACGCACGCGCCGTCGACACAGGTGGAGCCCGGCGGGCAGGGCGCGCCGGTCGAGCAGCTGTTGGCGACGCACGAGCCGCTCACGCACGTGGTGCCGGGCGGGCACATCCCCGACTGGCACATGCCGGTCACCGGCTCGCACTTTCCGTCGAGGCAGACGGTGTTGGCGGGGCAGTCCGCCTGCGTCGTGCAGCCGCCCATCGAAGTCGAGTCGTCGCCGACGTCGCCGGTGCGCCCGCAGCCCGAGAGCACGAGCGCGAGGAGGGCGCATCCGACATGGGACAGGCGAGGTAGACCGCGCATACTTCGACCTCTACTTTTACAGCTTGCGCCCATCGTAGGACGAGCGATCGAAGCGCGTCAACTCCTGCGTCGGGGGCCGCTCGGCAGTTGACACGCGGCGGGCCGCGGTATTGAGGTATCGCATGGCCGACGACCAGCAACGGATCGAGTCGCACCTCGACGAGCGGCGCGTGTTTCCGCCGCCCGTGGAGTTCGCCGCGCGGGCGCGCGTGGCGTCGCTCGAGGAGTACGAGCGGCTGCGCGACCGCGCGCGCGACGACCCCGAGGGCTTCTGGCGCGAGCTGGCGCACACGCTGGATTGGCTCGAGCCGTTCCATTCCGTGCTGGAAGAGTCGCCGCCGTTCGTCAAATGGTTCACCGGCGGCAAGCTCAACCTCTCGGCCAACTGCCTCGATCGGCATCTCGCGGAGCGCGGCGATCGGCGCGCGATCGTCTGGGAGGGCGAGCCCGGCGACGCGCGCACGCTCACGTATCGCGAGCTGCACGCCGAGGTTTGCCGCGCCGCCGGCGCGCTGCGCTCGCTCGGCGTCTCCGCCGGCGATCGCGTGGCGATCTACCTGCCGATGATCCCCGAGCTGGCGATCTCGCTGCTGGCGTGCGCGCGCATCGGCGCCACGCACTCGGTGATCTTCGGCGGCTTCTCCGCCGAGGCGATCCGCGACCGCGTGAACGACGCCGGTGCGCGCGTCATCATCACCGCCGACGGCGGTTGGCGCCGCGGCAAGGTCGTCGCGCTCAAAGTCAACGTCGACGCCGCGCTCGATGGTCGCGATGGGCACGGCTGCCCGACGGTGGAAAAGGTCCTGGTCGTCACGCGCACGAAAACCGAGATCACCATGCGCGCCGATCGCGACGTGGCGTGGGCCGACGCGCTCGCGAAAGGCGGCGACGGCTCGCCCGCTGCCCTCGACGCCGAGCACCCGCTGTTCATCCTCTACACCTCGGGCTCGACGGGAAAACCGAAAGGCGTGCTGCACGCCACCGGCGGCTACTCGGTGTGGGCCGGCTACACCACGCGCGTCGTGTTCGACCTGCGCGACGACGACGTCTACTGGTGCACCGCCGACATCGGCTGGGTCACCGGCCACAGCTACGTCGTCTACGGCCCGCTGCTCAACGGCGCCACCACATTAATGTACGAAGGCGCGCCCGACTCGCCGGACAAGGATCGCTTCTGGCAGATGATCGCGCGCCACCGGGTTTCGATCTTCTACACCGCGCCGACGGCCATCCGCGCGTTCATGCGCTGGGGCGACGAATTCCCCGCGCGCCACGATCTGTCGTCGCTGCGGCTGCTCGGCACCGTCGGCGAGCCGATCAACCCCGAGGCGTGGATGTGGTACCGCCGCGCGATCGGCGGCGACCGCTGCCCGATCGTCGACACGTGGTGGCAAACCGAGACCGGCGGCATCCTGATCTCGCCGCTCCCCGGCGCGACGCCCACCAAGCCCGGCTCGTGCACGCGCCCGCTGCCCGGCATCGAAGCCGACGTGGTCGATCGCCAGGGCGTCTCGTGCCCGCCGAACGTCGGCGGCTTCCTCGTCATCAAGCGCCCGTGGCCGTCGATGCTGCGCACGATCTTCGGCGATCCCGATCGCTACGTGAAGAGCTACTTCTCCGAGATCTCGATCGGCGGCAAGCCGGTCTACTTCGCCGGCGACGGCGCGCGCAAAGACGCCGACGGCTATTTCTGGGTGATGGGCCGCGTCGACGACGTCATCAACGTCGCCGGCCACCGCCTCGGCACGATGGAGATCGAGAGCGCGCTGGTCGGCCATCCCGACGTCGCCGAGGCGGCGGTGGTCGGCCGCCCCGACGAGCTCAAGGGGCAGGCGGTGGTCGCGTTCGTCACGCTGCGCGGCGGAAAGACGGTCACGCCCGAGATCGTCGCCGCGCTCGGCGCGCACGTGGTCAAGGAGATCGGCGCGCTGGCGCGGCCCGAGGAGATCCGCTTCACCGACGCGCTGCCGAAGACGCGCTCGGGAAAGATCATGCGGCGGCTGCTCAAGGAGATCGCGGCGGGCGGGCAGGTGCGCGGCGACGTCACCACGCTCGAGGACATGAACGTGCTCAACCGCCTCGCGCAGCAAGGGTCCGACGAAGAATAGCCACCACCGGCAGCGCGGCCGCGGCCACGCCCATCACCACCAGCGGCAGCGCCGCCGGCGTCTTGACGCTGATGAGCGCGAAGTACGAGACGTTCCCGAGCGCCGCCAGCGCGACGATGCCGGCGCCGACGCGATTCTTGCCGAAGCACAATCCGCCGCCGGTGAAGATGACGACCGCGAGCACGAGCAGGAACGCCGCCTGGTGCGCTTCGGTCTTGGCTTGCGTGTTCTCGTTCATCACGTGATCGCACGCGGCCATGCAATCGGACAGTCCCGCGGCGACGAGATCGACGCAGCCGACCAGCATCGCCGTCGCGCCCGAGGCGATGAACCAGCCGAACCCCGGCGTCGGCGGGCGGCCGTAGAGCGGCGGCGGCGACTGCGGCGGCGGCGGATGGAGCGGCGGCGGCGCTTCGGGCGTCATCGCCGCAGTAGAACATAAACCGCGCCCGCGCCGCCATCGGCGGGACGCGCGGTGGTGAACGCGAGCACGCCGCGCCCGATGCGCCCGCGCGTGAGCCACACCTTGAGCCGCTCCTTGAGCACCGGAATGCCCTCCTTGGAGTTGAGCCCGCGGCCGTGGACGATCAGCACGCAGCGCTTGCCGGCGTCGCGCGCGCCGTCGAGAAACCGCTCGACCTCCGCGTGCGCCTCGTCGCTCGACAAGCCGTGCAGATCGACGTGACCTTGCAGCGCGTAGTCGCCTTTGCGCAATTTCTTGAGCAGCCGGCGATCGATCCCGGGCGCGAGCCCCTCGATGTACTCGTCGGTGTCGGCGATATCGAACGCGCCCGTGCCGTCGACCAGATCGGCGAGCTGCGCGTAGGCCTCCGCCTCCTCGACGGCGCGGCGGCGGATCGGCGCGCGCTCGGCGGTCGGCGGCGGCGCGCCCAGCCGCCCGCGCGGATCGGCGGCCAGCGGCAAAACGCCGCTCATCTCGTCGCTGAACAGCTGCTCGTCGTCGCGCTCGATCGGCGGCGCGGCGGGCGGCGCGATCTTCGGCGCCGGCTTCGGCGGCTCCGGCAGCTTGACGTCCTTCAAGCCGGCGAGCGCGTTGTTGAACCCCTTCGGCTTCTTCGCCACGCCGTTACTTTAGCAAATACTCCTCGAAGAATCGGGTCACCGCGTCGGTGAAATAGTCGCGGTTGGCTTTTTTCTGAAAGCCGTGGCCCTCGTCCTTCGCGAGCACGTACCACACCGGCCCGCCGGCGGCGCGCACCGCCTTGACGATCTGCTCCGCCTCGCTCGCCGGCACGCGCGGATCGTTCTGCCCCTGCGCGACGAACAGCGGCCGCTTGATCTTCGCCGCGTTGGTCATCGGCGAGATCGCCAGCAGCACCTTGCGCAGCTCGGGATCGCGCTCGTCGCCGTACTCGGCGCGCCGCAGCTCGCGGCGGTAGCTCTCGGTGTGCTCGAGGAACGTCACGAAGTTGGAGATGCCGACGATCTCGACGCCGCAGCGCAGCCGCTCGCTGAAGTGCTCGAGCGAGGCCAGCACCATGTAGCCGCCGTACGATCCGCCGAACACCGCCACGCGCGCGGCGTCGAGCTCCGGCCGCTTGCCGATCCAGTCGAGCAGCGCGCCGATGTCCTTCACCGAGTCCTCGCGCCTGGCCGCGTCGTCGAGCTTGAGGAAGCTCTTGCCGTAGCCCGCCGAGCCGCGCACGTTCGGCTGCAGGACGGCGACGCCCAGCTCGTTCACCCAATATTGCACCGTCGGGTTGAACGCCGCGGTCGCCTGCGCCTCGGGCCCGCCGTGGATGCTGATCACCACCGGCAGCTTGCGCCCGTCCGAGCGCGCCGGCCGGTAGTACCACGCGTCCAGCTCGCGCCCGTCGAAGCTCGGGAAGCGCACGCGCTCGGGGGCGACGAAGCGCGCGGGATCGAGCCCGCCGACTTCGCTCTCGGTCCAGCGGGTGAGCGCGCGCGTCTCGACGTCGATCGAGTAGACGTCGGCGGTCGACTGCGCCGTCGAGAGCGTGAAGCCGAGCCGCTTCGACTGGCGATCGAACTTGAGGCGCGAGATGACGCCCGTCGGCAGCTTGATCCGCTCGGCCTTGAGCGGCTGCGCGGCGCGCGCGAGGTAGAGCGCGCTCATGCCGCCTTCGTTGGCGGTGTACGCCAGCCACGCGCCGTCGTCGGAGAGCGCCAGCCCGTCGACGTCCCAGCTCAACGACGGCGTCAGCACCTGCTTCTTCCCGCTCGCGAGGTCGAAGCGCGTGAGCCGCAAGAACTCCGAATCCTCGTCGGAGCTGTAGTAGATCGCGCCGCCCTTGCGCGCGAACGCCGCCGGTCCGTACGCGATCTTCTGCGCGCTCGCGTTCAGCTCGGCGAGCGCGCCGCCGTCGAGCGCGATGGTGTGCAGGTGCGACTCGGCGGCCGAGACGTAGTGGCGCAAGAGCAGCGATTTCTCGTCGGGCGACCAATCGAGCGGCGTCCACTGGCCGGTCAGCTCCTTCACGCGCGCGAGCGAATGCGGATCGTTTTCGTCGACGACGTAGAGATCGAAGTCGGTGCCGTTGCGCGCGGTGCCGACCAGCGCCAGCTTGCCGGCGCGCGAGGCGAGCAGCCCTTCGTGGCGCGATTTCCCGTCGGTGACGAGGGTGTGCGCGCCGGTCGCGAGCTCGAACCAGTGATATTGGTAGAACTCGCCGCCGCCCGCGTCCATGCGGAAGAAGAAGCCGCCGGCGCGCTTGGGCGCGTACAGCGCGTCGGCCACCGGCTCGGCGAAGAACGTGAGCTGCCGCCGCGCGCCGCCCGGCATCGCCACGTGGTGCACCTGGGCCGTCTCGGCGAAGCGCGTCGCGATGAGCACGCCTTTGCCCGACGGCTCCCAGTCGAGCAGCGCGGCGCCGCGCGCGTTTTCATAGGGGCGCGAGCGCTCGCCGATGCTGCGCGGGAGCTCGGGCACGCCGTCGACCACCAGGTTGGCGGAGCGCGGCTCGGCGCGAAGCTGCGCGGTCAGGAGGAGGAGGGCGAAGAGTGGGCGCATCGGCGGGCGGCGATGCTAGCATTCCAGCGTGGCGCGGGCGAGCCTGGTGGTGATCGGGACCAAGACGTCGCACGCGTGCCACGTGCTCGACGACGAGTGCCTGGACGATCCGGAGATCGCGCGGGCGATCGCGGCGCGCTTCGAGCTCGTGAAAATCGACGCCGACGCGCGGCCCGATCTCGACGCGCGACTTCAGCCGGGGGCGATGCCGGTGTGGCCGCTGGTCTGCGTGCTCGACGGCGAAGGGCGCCTCGTGCGGCGCGCCGCGCACCTGACGCGCGCCGGCTTCGTGCGCTTCCTCGACGGCGACGACGCCGAGGTCCGCGAAGAGGAGCGGCCGCGGGTGGATGGTGGTGATAGTGATATCACTATCATTAGCGCGCAGATCAGGCGGACGGCGCCGCCGCGGCATCCGCATGCGCCGGCGCTCGAGCTGCTGCTGTCGCGCGAGGAGACGCGCGGCGTGGCGCTGCGCGTGCTCGATGGCATGGCGCTCGGCGGGATTCGCGATCAGCTCGACGGCGGCTTTCATCGCTACGCCACCGACGACCGCTGGGTGGTGCCGCACTTCGAGAAGCGGGCGCAGGATCAGGCGGCGGTGCTGAGCGCGTACCTGCGCGCGTTTCGCGTGACGCGCGAGGCGCGCTGGGCCGAGGTCGCGCGCGGCATCGCCGGGCACGTCGAGCGGCGGCTGGCGATCGCCGCCGGCGGCTTCGCGTGCGGCGAGGACTGCGACGTCGGCGCCTACGACGACGGCACGCACTTCACCTGGACCGCGGAGGAGGCGCGCGCCGCGCTCGACGAGCGCGAGTGGCGCGCGGCCGAGCGCGCGTTCGACATCTACGGCCGCGGCGAGCTGGATCGCGATCCGACGCGCAACGTGCTGTTCGTCGCCGCCTCGCCCGCCGAGCTGGCGCGCGAGCTGCGGCTCTCCGAGCCCGACGCGATCGCGCTCCTCGACGGCGCGCGGCGCAAGCTGCTGGCGGCGCGCGATCAGCGGCCGCGGCCCGCCGTCGACGGCGCGGTGTACACCGACGTCTCGGCCGCGCTCGCCCGCGCGCTCGCCGAAGCCGGCGAGTTGCTCGACCTCGCCGGCGCGCGCGAATCGGCCGAGCGCACGCTCGCCCGCGCCGAGCGCGCGATGATCGATGGCCGCGTGCCGCATCGCCTCGACGCGCCGCCCGCCGACGCGCCGCTGTTCTTTCTTGCCGATCACGCGCAGCTCGGCCTGCTCGCGCTCGCCCTCGGCCGCGCCGACTTCGCGCGCGCGCTCGCCGATCGCATCCTCGCCGACTTTTCCGACGAGAGCAGCGCCTTCCTCGATCGCCCGCGCGAAATGGGCGCGCCGCTCGTCCCGATCCGCGACGCCGCGCTGCCGAGCGGCAACGCGCTCGCCGGCGCGCTCCTCGCCGCCATCGGACGCGCGCTCGCCGACGAAAAATATCTCGACCGCGCGCGCTCGCTCGTAGCCGCGCTGCGCCCGCGCTTCGCCGGCGCCGGCATTCCGTCCGCCGGCCTGGTGACGCTCGCCGCCGGGTTGCCGTGAAGAAGTTGCTCCCTTACGCTTCACCGAGGAGAGTCGAGGGATGGCGTTCCGACCGCGCTTTCTGAAGCACAAGGGGATCACGGTCATCCAGAAGCTGGACCCGTCGGTTCAGCGGCTGCATCCCGGCAAGGTCGGCATCGTGCTCGCGGGCGGCGCGGTCTCGGGCGGCGCGTTCAAGGCCGGCGGGTTGCGCGCGCTCGACGAGGTGCTGGTCAAGCGGCGGCTGCCGGGCGGCAGCGCGCACGCGTTCGGGCTCAACGAGTTCGATGTGTTCGTCGGGCTGTCGGCGGGCAGCGTGCTGGCGTCGGTGCTGGCGGCGGGCATCGGCCCCGACGAGGTGTTCCGCATTCTGCGCGGCTCGAGCGACACCTACGAGGCGTTTCGTCCGTGGCACTTCATGCGGCCGAACGCGTTCGAAATTTTCGATCGCATCCGGCTGTTCGCGCGCAAGGAAGAGGAGCTGTTCACCAACTGGCTGTCGGGCGCCACCGACGCGCGCGCCGGCGGGCGCTACACGCTGCGCTCGACGCTGGCGAAGATGGCCGAGGCGGTGCCGCGCCTCTTGCCGACGGGGCTGTTCGATCCGCGCGCGCTCGCCGGCTACCTCAAGCGGCAGATCGCTCGCACCGGCATCCCCGACGACTTCGCCGCCGCGTTCAAGCGCACCGGCAAGGAGCTGTACCTCACCGCCACCGATCTCAACCGCGGCGAGCTGGTGGTGTTCGGCCACGACGAGCCGTACGGGCAGGTGCCGATCTCGCAGGCGATCGCCGCGTCGTGCGCGCTGCCGCTCTGGTATCGCCCGATGCTGATCGAAAATCCGCTGCGCGGGCAGCCGGGCGAGCCCGATCGCCTCGACCTCGCCGACGGCGGGCTCATGCGCACCGCCAACGTGCGCGTCGCCGTCGAGAAAGGCTGCGAGCTGGTCATCTGCTACAACCCGTTCACGCGCATCCGCTACGATCGCGCGGGGCGGAACTTGTACGAGCACGGGCTCACGTCGATCGCGTCGCAGGCGGCGCGCACGGCCATCGGCGCGCGGCTCGACCTGGCGAAGGAAGTGGTGTTCCTCGACGAGAACGTGCGCGCCGACGTGGTGTTCATCGAGCCGGCCGAGGACGACTACGACTTCTTCGGCATGGGCGCGCTGAATTTCTGGACCAAGGATCGCGCGGCGACGCACGGCTACTCGGCGGTGCGCGATTCACTCGAGGCGTCGCACGAGCTGCTCGCCGGCGTGTTCGCGCATCACGGCATCGAGCTGCGCCTGCCGCCGCGCGCGCCGATGCCGCACGTCACCGACGAGCGCATGGCGGTCGACCTGCGCGAGTCGCGCGGCGCGTCCCGCTGACGCGCGCCGGCTCATGCTAAGTTTGCGCGCGTGACGTCCGGACCCGACGGAGCCGCGATCCTCGCCGCGCTGATCGCGGCCGTCGTCGCGGCGGCGATCGTGCGCGCCGATCGCCCGCTCGCGCTCGCGGCCGAGACGGTGGCGCGCTTCTTCGTCTCGATCTGGGTGTTCGTGCGCTACGGCGCCGAGGGCGCGCGCCGCCGATTGCGCGGCGAAAAAAAGCTCGGCCCCGAGCTGGTGCGCCGCGCGTTCGAGGAGCTCGGCCCGACGTACCTCAAGCTGGCGCAGCTGATCGCGTCGTCGTCGGGGCTGTTCCCCGAGGCCTACTGCCGCGAGTTCCAGAAGACGCTCGACCGCGTGCGCCCGTTCGCGTTCGCCGACGTCGAGCGCATCTTGCGCGACGATCTGCCGGCGCCGCCGTCGGAGCTGTTCGAGGCGATCGATCCGCAGCCGCTGGCGTCGGCGTCGATCGCGCAGGTGCACGCCGCCACGCTCAAGGACGGGCGCGAGGTCGTGCTCAAGATCCAGCGCCCGCAGATCGAGCGGCGCGTGGCGGCCGACGTGCGCATCCTGCGCATCGGCGCCGGCATCTTGTCGATGGCGCCCACCGTCGAGCTGGCCAACCCGATCGCGATCATCGACGACTTCGCGCGCACGATCCGCGAGGAGCTCGACTTCCAGCTCGAGGCGCGCAACATGGACGAGTTCAACCGCATCATGGAGGAGCTCGGCCACGCCGACGTGCGCGCGCCGCGCGTGGAGCACGGGCTCACCTCGCGCCGCGTGATCACGATGGAGCGCTTTCGCGGCGTGCGCGTCGACGACGTGAGCGAGGTGCGCGCGCGCTTCCCCGGCGCCGACAGCGAGGCGAAGCTCATCCACGGCCTGCGCGCGTGGTTCCAGTCGATGATCCTCTACGGCTTCTTTCACGGCGACGTGCACGCCGGCAACTTGATGGTGCTCGACGACGGCGCGCTCGGCTTCCTCGACTTCGGCATCATCGGCCGCTTTCCGCCGCGCGTGCGCCGCCAGATCACCGACTACATCGTCGCGTTCGCCACCGGCGACTATCCGTCGCTGGTCAAGGTGCTGCTGTCGATGGACGCGGTGGCCGCAGGGGTCGACGAGGAGGCGCTGGCGCGCGACCTGAAGAAAGCCTACGCGCCGATGCTGACGCTGTCGTTCGGCGATCTCAACTACGCCGACGTGCTGCCGGCGATCATGCGCAACGCGGTCAAGCACCGCATGCGCCTGCCGCGCGAGTTCGTGCTGGTCACCAAGCAGATGCTGTACTTCGATCGCTACGCCAAGCTGCTGGCGCCGCGGCTCAACGTCTTCTCCGATCCGCGCCTGGTCGCGGCCATCGGACAGGACGTGATGCGCGCGCGCCAGGTCAACGCGTAGCGCGCCGCGTCGACGTTTCACGCGAGGCCCAGGCAACCACCTGGACACTTCGCGCATCACTTTGTTAGAGTGATTGAAGGTGGGGATTCTTTGGGGGTCGGTTTGATGCGCAGTGTTCAGGTGCATTTTCCGTCGGGGCGCGAGGTGCTCGCGAGCTATTGGGGCTTCCTGCAGCACGGCGGGCTCGTGCTGCGCGAGCCGCCCGACTTGAACGAAGGCGACTCGGTCGTCCTCGACGTCAAGATCAAGTCGCTCAAGCAGAGCTATCGCTTCGCCGGGCAGGTCGTGAAGCGCACGCAAGAGGAGCCGCGCACGTTCGTCGCGTTCACCGCCGGGCAGGATCAAGAGGTGATGCTCAACGCGGCGTGGGCCGACACGCACGACGTTCCGCAGCGCAAGCACCGCCGCTATCCCGTCGGGCGCGAGGTGCGCTACGCCGAGGTGAGCGCGCCCGATCACGCGGCGCGCGGGCGGCTGCTCAACGTCAGCCCCGGCGGCTGCCGCTTGAAGGGCGCCACCGTGTTCCCCGCCGGCGCGCGCGTGCGCGTCAACGCGCTCGGCGTCGCGCTCGACGGTCAGGTGCGCTGGTCGACGCCCGGCGGCGAGATGGGCATCGAGTTCGCGCGGCCCGACCTGGTGGTGCAGGCGCTCCTCGATTCACCGCCCGCGCCGTAGTGCTGCGCGACTTCGCGACGTCCACGCGTGGCGATCACGTCATCGTACTGAAGCTAGTGCACCCGATCGAGCCTTGCACGTAGCGGAGTGCAGCGTGTGGGCTGCGGCAATTTGCCGCCGCGCGCAGTTTCGCAGGGCGCGTCTGCGCGACCGAGAATGTTTGAGCACGGCGGCAAATTGCCGCAGCCCGCGCGCGAAACGCAGCGCGCCCGAGCCAAGCACTCTTCTCTTCTCTTTCAGCCGAGCCGATCGGCGAGCCGCTGCGAGGCACGAGTAGCCAGCGCCATGATCGTCATCTGCGGATTGACCGCCGGCGACGTCGGTACCGCGCTCCCATCCATGACGTACAGCCCCGGCGCGTCGTGCACCTGCTGATCGGCGCCGACCACCGAGCGGCGCGGATCGCGTCCCATGCGCGCGGTGCCGAGCGGATGGTACGCGCTGATCTCGAAGTCGCGCGCGCTCACCTTGGCGCGGCGGAAGCGCTCGAGATCGGCCTCGCCGCGCAGTTGGTCGAAGCCGTTCACCTGCGGCATCACGAAGCGCGCGCCGCCGGCGAGGTAGACGCGCGACAGGATCTCGACGCCGCGCTTGAGCCGCGCCACGTCGTGCCGGTTCATCCAGTAGGTGATGAGCGGCCGCCCGCCCGGCCCCGGCCGCACGCGCCCGCGCGACGTGTCTTCGATCATGAAGCCGAAGCACGCCAGCCGCTTGTAGTCCTCGAGCAGCTCGACCAGCTTCGCCCCGAGGAGCGGCGACTGCGCGGCGCCGATGTCGAGCGGAGCGAACGCGCCCTCGAACAGGATGCCCTCGTCGTGGAACTCCTCGATCGAGTAGCCCTGCGGCACGGCGTTGGTGCCGTCGATGACCTCGTCGTAGAGCGCCAGCGCGGCGACCGCGGGATGGATCGAAAGATTCTTGCCCAGCTCGCCCGACGACGTGCCGAGCTTCGAGCGCTCGAGCAAAAGCGGCGTGAGCAGCGAGCCGCACGCGACCACGACGGCGCGCGCGCGCACGGTGAAGCGCTGCTTGCCGGCGCGCACCTCGACGCCCGTGGCGCGGCCGCCGTCGGTGAGGATGCGATCGGCGCGCGCGCCGGTGATCAACTGCGCGCCGGCCTTGAGCGCGAGCGGCACGTACGAGACGTTGGTCGAGCGCTTGGCGTCCGTCGGGCAGCCGAAGCAGCACAGCCCCTGGCCGTCGCACGCGGGCGCGTTGCGGCGCAGCGCCTTGTGCTTGTAGCCGAGCGCGTCGCAGCCGCGCGCGATCACGCGCCCGACGCCGCCGACGTAGCGCGCCTCGGTCTCGGCCACGCCCAGCACCTCCTCGACGCGCTCGTAGTACGGCGCCATGTGCTCGGCGGAGAAATCGGCGAGCCCGTGCTTGTCGCGCCACGACTCGAAGATGCGCGCCGGCGCGCGGTAGCACGTGCCCGAGTTGATCGTGGTCGTGCCGCCGACGGTCTTGCCGATCGGGATCGGGATCGACGCGTTACCGACGGCGATGGTCGCGCCCATGTCGCGGTAGAGCTTGCGCTGCATCTCGGCGGCGTGGCCGGTGAAGTCGGCGCGCGTGAAGTACTCGCCCTCCTCGAGCATCACCACCGCGCAGCCGCGCTCGGCCAATTCGCGCGCCGCCACCGCGCCGCCCGCGCCGGTGCCGATCACCACCACGTCGCACTCGAGCGT